>JAIKZU010000161.1 GCA_024681985.1 Lachnospiraceae bacterium
GCACAATCCACTTCGCATTTAAATTTCTTTTTCATTGTTTTTCTCCTTTGCTGCTATACCTATATGTTTTGATCTTTGTCTGCAGGGGCGTCTGACCGACTATTCCATCACGTGTTCCATTCCCTGGGAAATGATGCTGGATACGTGATGATCCGCCAGGAAATAAAAGATCTGCTTGCCCTCCCTGCGGTTCTTCACCAAGCGGGACTGCTTTAGGATCTTTAACTGATGGCTGACTGCCGACTGGGTCATGGAAAGCTTCTCCGCCAATTCCCCTACGCTCTCCTCCTGTTCGGACAATGCAAACAGGATCCGGATGCGGGTAGAATCCCCGAAGATCTTAAACAACTCCGCCAAGTCGTAGAGCGTCTCTTCATTTACTTCCTGTTCATGGATCTTTCCAGTCATATGCACCTCTTTCAAACGTATGAACATTTATTCATATGTTCATTATAATGATACCCGGGGACGGTGTCAAGGGGTCATTTTTTTGATTCCTTGACACCGTCCCCGGGTATCATTACGGTAGTAAAATCATAAATTCGATGGTAGTGGCACTTTTGCTTTCCGCCGTCACCCTTCCTTTGTGGGCACGGACGATGGCCTTCACCACGGAAAGCCCGATACCATGTCCGCCGGTCTCGCTGCTGCGGGAAGCATCCGCGCGATAGAATCGTTCAAAGTATTCGTCATGACGTCCCACCTCGATGAGCTCCACCGTGTTGAATACCTTGATCTCTTTTTTATTCTTTGAAGTCCTGCGTAGGGAAACGCTGATCTGCCCGCCTTCATCGGAATATTTCATGGCGTTCTCAATGAGAAGGGATATCGCACGGGAGAGATTCTCCCGGTCGCCGAAGCAAGCGACCCCATCTTCCACACGGATCTCATACTTTTTATCTTTGGCTTTTGCCACCGGTAAAAAGGACTCCGCCACCTCCGTCACTGCATCCGACAGGGAGAATTCCCCCATCTGAAGCCTGGTGCTCTCTTCATCCATTCGGGAGAGGAACACCAGTTTCTCCGTCAGAGAGGAAAGCCGGGAGATCTGATGGCGGATACTTTTTAGCCATTCGTTTTCTCCCTCCGTCATCTCCAATACTTCCGTATTGGCTTCGATGATGGCCAGAGGCGTCTTGATCTCATGACTGGCATCCGTGATAAAGTGCTTCTGCTTTTCATAGCTTTCCGCCACCGGCTTCATGGCGATCCTGGAAAGGAACAGGACCATGAGAAAAACCAGACCCACCCCCAAGGCGCTGACAATGATGCTGATATTTCGGAATCGACGGAAAGATAAAAAGTCCCGACTGCAATCCAAAAAAATATATTTCGTAAAACTCGTACCTTCCGCGTCGTAGACGGTGATAACGGAATAATAAAAGTCTTTGTAAAATCCCCGAGTTCCGGCCAGCGCCTTGATCTCACCGGCGATCTCCTTTGCATCCTCTTCCGATACAGAAGCAATCCGGTTGACATTGACCTCACTGCAGATCTCGTCCGCGCTATAGGACACCGTAAAATACCGCAGGGAAAAAGGGGTTTCCCGACTGATGCGCCCGCGGTCCATTCCTTCTTCAAAGGCGCGGGACTCCTTTGGGGGTATGGGTTTTTTATCCCCCTCCGGCTTTTCCGGAGCCGCTTCCCTGTCAAAGCCGCTTAAGTCTCCGTCATAGGATTCCAAAAGCGCCATCTCCGAGGAAATGTTCTGCCGGACCTCCCGGTAGTTCAGGATGTCCATGATCCCCACCAAAAGCACCAAAACCGAGATCACCGAAAGCATGGCGATACCGATAAATTTTCGTCGGAGAGTTCGGATCATTCTTTTGCCTCCACCAGATATCCCACGCCCCGGGCCGCTTTAATGTTCACCTTCGCGCCGATCTTTGCCAGTTTCTTTCGCAGATAAGAAACATACACCCAGACCACGTTCAAATCCGTCTCGGAGTCATAGCCCCAGATCTTGTCCATAAACTGTTCCGTGGAGATGATCTGTCCCGGATTGGTCAAAAGCATCTCCATCATCTGGAATTCTTTATTGGCCAGCCGCAGGGAATCCGTCTCCGTGGAGATCTCGAAGGTGGCACGATCCAGTTTTAATCCTGCAAACTCCAAGATATTGTCCGTCACCTCTCCCTGCCGTCTGGTAATGGCCCGCACCCGGGCCAAAAGTTCCTTCATGGCAAAAGGCTTCGTCAGATAATCATCCGCTCCCGCATCCAGGCCTTCTACCTTATCGTCCAGTTCGGATTTCGCCGTCAAAAGGATCACCGGAATGTCGTTTCCCTTTTTCCGGATCTCCTTTAACACCGTGATGCCGTCTTTTTTAGGCATCATGATATCCAGAATGGCACCGTCATAAAGGCCGGTATCCAGGTAATCAAAAGCATCCTGTCCGTCATAGACTGCGTCCACGGAATAATGCTCGTGTTTTAAAACTGCCGTGATCGCATTGGACATTTCCTTTTCATCTTCCGCCAACAATAGTCTCATATGCACCTCCTGATGCTAATCATACGCCCTCTTCTTTAAATCAGCCTTAAAGCCATGATCATCTCTTCCTGTCCGATCTCCACTGCGACTACTTCTTCTCCTCCAATACGATCCCTGCAGAGTCTTTGATGATCTCTGCGGAAACCGATGCGGCATTTAACAGCTCATCTATCATAAACTCCTCCGCTTCCTTCCCGTTCAAGGGTACGGATATCCGGTAGGTTAAGTATTCCTCCTCAACCTCATCCTCCATAAAGAGTCCGTATCCACCCGCTAAAAGCCCGGGATTTATGACAGCGATCCGATTCGCCAGCTCGCTCTTTTCCTCCGGAGAAAGGCCGGAGACTTCCGCTACCTCACTGCGAAGGATCCAGTATCCCCCCTCCTTTTTATCCTCTGCGTAGGGGCGAAACCAAATGTCCATGTATACTTCCCTGCCGGCCACATCTTTTGAGAGATACAGGCTCAGAGCCTTTCCGTCCTCCGTCAGCTGCGCCGGCACCTTCTTTTTTTCAAACTCCTTGGAGAGCTTTTCCAAAACTTTTTTCATCTCAATACTTCCTTTCCGCTTCTCATCAGGCACCAAGCTTCGCTGCGATCATCTGCAGGGAAGGGTGACGGTGTGAAACGTCATTTGCATCCTTGGGATATTTTATCCTAAGTCCCAGAGCCTTTACCATGGAGGCGCACATATCCGAGATGGAGCCGGGTGTCTGCTGTCCCTCATAGATCGGCGTATAGGCCGTCACCGCAGGCTGCCCTGCACCCATCTCCAGGGTCCCGGAATTTCGATAAAACAGATTGTTATACAGGAAGGTCGCATACTTTCCCGTCACATATTTAAAGAGGCTTCTGAATGTGGTAAAGCCAAGTTCTGCCGCCATATGCGCCAACATACTCTGCTTGTATCTCTCCTTCTGCTTTTTGTCCTTGATCTCCGTCGGTATCTCAATGTTGTCAAACTGTAAAAATTCTTCCACCGTCTTTGTCTTACTGTGGGAAGCCATATAGTATTCCGTCAGCTTGTTTGCCAAAGTGATCCCCAGTGCGATGCCTCCCCAGGCTGCCGAGACTAATGGAACAAAGGCGGCGCCGAATCCGGTGGCCGTCATGGCGACGGTGGCGGTACTGGCCAAAACATTTCCGACATTCGTCACTGTGGAAAAAGCCATAGATGTTGTTTTTTTTGTCATTATCCTGTCCTGCAGTTTTTGCACGCCCTGGATGTAGGCCTTGTCATTTGGAGCATTATCAAAAACTCGGGCGGTGTTCAGTTTTTTAAACTTACGGGCAGCACTGGTTTGGTGTGCATCTGATTTAAGGATCGTCGTCAGCTCCACCGCATCACCGGCCAATCCTACGATTCCGACAACACCGGATACCCCCAAAAGAGCATAGTTTGCGGCGGTTGTCATTCCCACACTTTCTATCGCTGCTTTTACCACAGGCACGGCTTTGGCTCCGGTGGCGATACCGGCAGCCGTTCCGATGACAGCATTCGTATCCGTCAATGCCATCTTACTGAGGCCAAGAATACTGTCCGAAACACGGATCTCACCGCTCTTTACGGTTTTTATCAACTTCCAGGTCCCTAAAAGAGATTGGGACAATCCCATTACACCGCCAAGGGTTGCAAGAGTCCCCGCAGAATAGGCAAGGCCTGCGGAATTTAAGTTGTTTTTAAAGATCGGTATGAAGGGCAGTATCCCGGGGATCTTTCCGGCGGTAGCGACACCTTTCCCCATGAGATTAAAGGCATTTTGCTTCAGATTGCTGTCTCTTTTTTTATACTTGGAGTTGACCCCCTTTTGCAGATCCACATTTCCCTGTTCCTGCCAGTTTGCGGCATTGTGCTGCAGCACCATTTCAACGAGTTTATTATCACAATCCTTAAGATGCTCCAGCGTAGCGGTCGCTTCAGCGATCGCTGCATTCTTTGCTGCCTCTTTACTCTGCTTATGCAATATGGCTTTTTCTCTTGTCTGAATGGCTTTTGCGCATTTCTCCAGGGAAACGATGGCTTCCTGCAGCCAGTGATCCCGGACCTTTTCTGCATATTCCAGCTTTTCCTCAAAGCTTGCATTTCCCTGGGGTGTGGGTATCTGCGCCTCAGCTTCTTTGCGCATGACTTTTTGCTCTGTCAGCTCATCTCCCATGGTATTGATCTTCGAAAACAATCGGATGGCTTCCTGCACCTGTGCGGTGCGTACCAGCTGCAGACCGGCTTCCATTTTTTCCCATTTATGGGCCACCATGCCGTCCTTTGTGGGATATTCCCACAGGCGGAAGAATCTGGTCCTGCTCATCTTACTGCTCAGGTGCTTTTGATCCGGTATATAGGAGCTCTGGGAAACGGCGATATCCGTTATATCCGTTTTCTCCAGCCGATCCCGTTCGATCAGATAATAGACATACATCCGCTCCCGCATGGAAAGTTCAAAGAGTCTGGACACAAATGGAATACGCTGCTTGGAGTCTAAGCAGGTCTTGATGAGCCAGTGATCTATTTCTCTCACACCGGCAACCTGCTTGGAGCTTAATGTACTGTCCATATCCGTCCGATTCAACACAACCGTAGAATCTGTTGCCTTTGCTTCCACCCAGACGTTCTGCCCGTTGACCTGCTTTTGTACCATCATACCGGTATTCCGGTCGATCTCCTTTGCTTTATCCCGGGCGACTTTTTCCGTCTGCGTGGATCTGCCCTTTAGTTCCAGCCCAAGGGCAGCAACCTGGGCATCCGTAAGGGTTATTTCACCTGCCGCATCTTTTCCCGCCCAGGACATGAGTCTGTCATAACGATCCAGTTTTTCCGTGATCTCTCTTCTCCTCTTCTCGGAGATCTTTTCATTCAGATAGACCGTCCGAAAGATGGCCAGATCATGATCAAAGGTTTTGGCGAAATGAAAGAGGGCCTTTGCCTTTTCCACATAGGACATGACCGGATCATCACTTAAAGCTTTCCGCAGTTCATCGAATTCTTTCAAATGCTCCTTGGCCCT
>JAIKZU010000179.1 GCA_024681985.1 Lachnospiraceae bacterium
CGTCGATGGTGCCGTCAGAGGACACCAGGATCGCATCCGCTTTTTTCAAGGTATGTTTTACCAGGGGACGGTACAAAGGCGCCAGCTTTTTGTAGCTGACGAAATCACAGTGCCACCACACCACCAGCTTCCCCCGGTAGCAGTGGAACAGGATCCCCAGATCCCCCAGGGGATAGGGGAAGTTATAAACGGAGATGGAGTTTTCGTCCGTGCGGCGCTTCCACTGGCGCAAAAGTTCCAAGGACAGCGGAGTGGAAAACACATCCATAAACTGCCGGCAGCGGATCACCTTTACGCCGTCATAAGCATCCTCCGTCACAGGTTCTTTTTGCCCCGGGCGGCATACCAGGATTTCCTCCTTTTGCCCACGAAAACAATCAGCCAGGCTCATCACCGCCTGGCTAATCCCTCCGCCGTTATCCGGGAAATATACTTTTGTAAGAAGTAGAAGATTCATCTCCGGTATTTCAATTCCTTTGTATACTGAAACTTATTATAACATATTATAAGATATGGCACTCACCTTGACAAATCCGTAACTACGGATTATTATAAACCCATATATAGCAATGGATCAAGTGCGATAATTCGTAGATACGGATTTTTGTCCGGAATGGAGAATGGGATGACGGTTAGTGAAAAGATCCTCCAGAGGATGAAGGAAAAGGGAATATCACAAAAGGAGTTTTCCGGGCTGGCGGGAATCCCGGAGAGTACCATCAGCGACTGGAAGAAGAAGGGAAACACTCCGAAAGCGGAGAAATTATTGGATATTTGCCGCGTGTTGGATATGAATATCTATGATCTCTTAGAGGACGATCCGCGAAGGAAGGCGGATCTTATCGATCATACGATCCGTGGCGAGGAACGCCTGCTGATCGAATGCTTTCGCGCCGCCGGCGATTCCGAGAAGAAGCGGATCCTATCATATGTGCAGCGCTTCGCCGGATATGGCGGCACCACGGCCGGGAGTCTTTCATCCGCTTCATCTGCGTTGTCGGAAAGACAGAAAGACCAACCTGCCTCTTCGACGCGCTCACCGGAGGATAGGGAGTCCTTCGCCGCCGATGCGGATCTTCTTATGAAAAAACAGTTGGCACGGAAGCTTCGCAAACTCGCCCGGCTGGACCGGATCCGTTTGGACGAATCGGAGCACGCATCCGGGCATAATCTCCATCTTTTTCATTATCTGGATTACATCGGTCTGGATAAACTGGAATATATCAAGAAGTATCTCTCGAACATCCAGCCTTTTATGATCACGGAGATCAAGTCTCAGGAGAAGTTTGAGAGTGCCATCTGCGTACTGGATCAGTTTTACCGGATCTCCGTCTATATCAAAGTGGATGCAAAGAAGAACGAAGAGGTGATCATATCTTTTCACGAGAATCACAAAGATGGCATCGCCCGAAAGAACCCCATCGTCTCGCGTAACGAGTATGTCTATGTATTTGCCGATTCTCTCGGTGGCCACGTACTGGAGACCGATGTGTATTCCATCAATCTTTTCATCACTCGGGGCGTTGCTACATTTCCGGTGAATGTTCCGGCAACGAAGTATGACGACGAGGGATTTCTGGTGCGATATTCCGCCATCGATCATGAACTGATGGAGATCGTGAACCGATATTTGGAGGATCTTTATACATCGGATCTGGACTTTTCGAAGATCGAGGTCTTTTCCTCTCTTCAGCAGCTGTCTTTTACTTCGTATGGGCGCGATGTTTTTTCCAACATCTCGCTTTTGATCGACAGCCTGCTGATCCAATCCGACTATATCAGCAAGCAAGTAGCGGATGCTGCGCTCTGCATTTACTGCGGATCTTTGGAACTCCTTGAAAAAGAAAAGGAGGAGCTGCTCCTCACATTGAAGGAGCGCTTCTCCGTTAATTCCATCCGTTCACTGCCACAGATCTTAGAGCGGGTGGAGATGAACCTCGGCGGTGCTACATTTATTCCTTGATCCTCTTCTTTTGCTTCTCCGTAAACCCTTCCGTGGCCTCGGATTTAAAGATCACTTTTACGGTCTCAAAAAAGATCTGTATGTCCAGGAGGATGGAGTAATTTACGATATACATCAGATCCATCTTCAGCTTGTCCAGAGGGGTGGTATTATACTTTCCGTAGACTTGGGCATAGCCCGTCAGTCCCCCCTTTACCTTCAGGCGGTAGTCGAACTCCGGCACCACTTCCGCATATTTTTCCATATGCTCCACACGCTCCGGGCGAGGGCCTACGATGGACATCTCCCCTTTAAGGATGTTCAAAAACTGGGGCAGTTCGTCGATCCGGGTCTTTCGGATGAATCGTCCCACGGGAGTGATGCGGTCGTCATCATCCGAGGCCGGATTTGCCTTTCCGTCCGCCTCTGCGTTTTCTACCATACTCCGGAACTTTATGATCCAGAAGGTCTTTCCCCGGAAGGTGGTGCGCTCCTGTCGATAAAACACCGGTCCCCCGTCATAGGCTTTGATGCAGATGGCCGTAACCAGCATGATGGGTGATGTGAGCACCAGTGCAAGGATGGAAAAAATGATATCCAAGGTCCGCTTGATGATCCGCTGCTCGATGGTAAGTCCGATATTTCGGTTCACAAAAAGAGGCGAATCAAAATAGTTGATGGTGTCCGCACCCTTTATGATGATATCCGAAATCTTCGGAGTAAAATACAACCGGATGGAGTGGGCATAGCAGTATTTGATAATCTTGATCTGCTCTGCGGAAGTCAAATCATTAAGGAGCACCGCCCGATATTTTTTCATCTTTTTTTCCAGCTCATCCCAGGGGGTGTGGATAGAAACCTCCTCCACGATCTGATAGCGATCCTCCCGGCTTTTGATCTTTTCCGCCAGATCGTTTTCAAAATCCCCGTTGATCTGCAGGATCCGGTGAGGCGGAAAGATATGGATGTAGATCAGATTAAAGATATATGGAAATACCACCGCAAAGATCCACTGATAGATGGTGGTCCAGAACATATAAAAACTGATGCCTTCCAAGTACTTGATATCACCGGCGATCAGAAACAACTGGAAAAAAATCACGATGTTACAGAACACTACGCCCATGGCCTGAGAGACCACCACGTTTACCAGTTTTTGCATGCCGATGCCAAAGGCGTTCCACACCTTCAGAGCCACATAACAGATCACGAAATACAAAAGGATGATCATGATATTCCCCTTGTTCACAAAGGCGTGCACGAAGTTGGTAAGCCCCGTGTACCAGGCGTGAGCAAACAAAAAGGTATAGATCACCGGCATTAAAATATTTACGGTACGCTGGTAGATTCGTCTATAGGTTTGTACGTGCTTTTTAATAACCATTATTCCTCGAAATCCGGTGTCCGATAGATCAGATATCTCTCCGAATCGGTGGCCCCCACATAGGTACAACCGGCATCCAAAAATTTCTGTTTCACTTCCTCGGACACATTCTTAAATACAATATAATCTACTTCGCCGATTTCTGCCACCATCATGAAATAATCCATGTCCGGGTCATCGGACTTTAGATAGGTGCTATAGCCGCCATAGCGCTTTACAAAGGCCTGGGCTCCGGAGAACAAAAGCTCGATTCGGGAATCGTACTGCCTTATATAAGCACCGATCTGATACTGGCAGATAATACGGGCTCCCTGGGGAGATTCCTCCAATATCATATCACAAACATCGATGACATCGTCGGAAATCTTATACCAGTTATCCTTCTTTGCCAGTTTGTACTCCGGCGCATTGCTTTCGGTATCGATGGTACCTTTTGCCGGGTGGGCGTAGACGAAACAGCCGGTAAAGATCAAAGCGGCACACATAAGGGCACTGGCAATGAGTCGCTGGGCTGGTTTATG
>JAIKZU010000061.1 GCA_024681985.1 Lachnospiraceae bacterium
CTGGATCGACACCGATCTGGAAGAAAAGATGAAAGAACTCTTAAAGATCGTGGTATTCGGCCGTGCCTGCCGAAATGCGGCAAATATCAAGAACCGTCAGCCCATCGGCGCCATGTATATCAAAGCGGAAAATGCGCTGGACGATTTCTATACGGAGATCATCCGGGATGAATTAAATGTGAAAAAGGCAGAGTTTACGGATGATGTATCCGCTGCTACCACTTATAGCTTTAAACCCCAGCTTCGTACCGTGGGACCCAAATACGGAAAATTCCTAAAGGGTATCCAGGAGGCCCTGGCTTCGCTGGACGGAAACAAAGCCTATGCCGATTTAAAAGCGAACGGCTATATCACTTTACCTGAGGTGGATGCTTCCATCAAACTGGCAGAGGAAGATCTGTTGATCACGCAGGAGTCCCAGCAGGGATTTGTCTCCGACGGGGATAACGAAGTAACAGTGGTACTGGATACCAACCTGACCGAGGAACTCATCGAGGAAGGCTTTGTCCGTGAAGTGATCTCCAAGCTGCAGACCATGCGAAAGGAAGCTGACTTTGAAGTGATGGATCACATCCTTGTAGGCTATGAGGGTACTGCAAAGATCGAAGGCATCATGGAAGCCCATGCTTCCGACATCACTTCCGACGTCCTGGCAGATTCCATCACCCACGGCCCTCTGGCAGATGCAGAATATGACAAGGATTGGAAGATCAATGGGGAGGATGTCCATCTTTACATCAAACGTAAATAACAGTTACCGAAACACAGCAGGACATTTACTGATCCATGGACTGCGTAAGGATAAATATGAGACTATTTTCTATTGGACTGCGTAAACAAAAAACAGAAAAAGGAGAAAACCACATGGAAAGAACCGGCATCACCAAAGAAAAGATCAAAGAAGAAGTACGTGACAATGTCCGCCGCCTTTACCGGAAGGACTTAGAGGAAGCCTCCAATCAGGAAGTGTATCAGGCTGTTTCTTTGGCAGTGAAAGACTTCGTGATCGATGACTGGATCAAGACCCAGAAGGCTATGGACGAACAGGATCCAAAGATCGTGTATTATATGTCCATGGAGTTTTTGATCGGCCGTCTGTTGGGCAACAACATGATCAATCTAAAGGCTTACGATATCGTAAAGTCCGCCCTGGAAGAACTTGGGTTCGACATTGATGCCATCGAGGACGAAGAGCCGGATCCGGCTTTGGGAAACGGTGGCTTGGGACGACTGGCAGCCTGCTTTTTGGATTCTCTTTCCACTTTAGGATATGCAGCATACGGCTGTGGCATCCGTTATCGCTACGGTATGTTTAAGCAACGGATCGTGGACGGTGCCCAGAAGGAAGTGCCGGATGACTGGTTGAAAAACGGCTATCCTTTTGAATTAAAGCGTTCCGAGTATGAATATGAGATCAAGTTCGGTGGATACGTAGCGGCAGAGCCCCAGGCTGATGGCAGTACCAAGTTCATCCAAAAGGATTACAACTCCGTTATGGCGGTTCCCTATGATATGCCGGTGGTAGGCTATGGAAACCACGTGGTCAACTCCCTGATGATCTGGGATGCACAGCCGAAGCAGGTATTTGCTCTGGATTCCTTTGACAAGGGGGATTACCAGAAGGCAGTAGAGGATGAAAACCTGGCCAGAAATCTGGTGGAGGTTCTCTACCCCAATGACAATCATGTTTCCGGAAAGGAACTTCGTTTAAAGCAGCAGTATTTCTTTGTTTCCGCGTCCCTGCAAAGAGCCTTGGAGCGCTACAAAAAGGATCACGATGATCTGACCAAGCTGCCGGAGAAGGTGACCTTCCAGATGAACGATACCCATCCTACCCTTACGGTGGCAGAGCTGATGCGTCTTTTGATGGACGAAAACGGCATGGGCTGGGATGACGCTTGGGACATCACTACCCGCTGTGTGGCTTATACGAACCATACCATCATGGCGGAAGCTTTGGAAAAGTGGCCTATCGAGATCTTTTCCCGTCTGCTTCCCAGAATCTACAATATCGTAGAAGAGATCAATCGCCGCTTCTGCCTGGATATCGAGCGGGAGTACCCCGGAGATGAGGACAAGAAGCACCGTATGGCCATTGTTTGCGACGGACAGGTAAAGATGGCGCATCTGGCCATTGCCGCCGGTTATTCCGTAAACGGTGTGGCAGCTTTGCATACGGAGATCTTAAAGAAGCAGAGCTTAAAAGACTTCTATGAGATGTATCCGAAGAAATTCAACAATAAGACCAACGGTATCACCCAGCGTCGCTTCCTCTTGCACGGAAATCCCCTTTTGGCGGAGTGGGTGACGGATCACATTGGACCGGAGTGGATCACGGATCTCTCCCAGATGAAGAAACTGGAACTCTATGCGGATGATGCAAAGGCACAGCAGGAGTTTATGAACATCAAATATAAAAACAAAGTCCGTCTGGCCCAGTATATTAAAAAGCACAACGGCATCGACGTGGATCCCCGTTCCATTTTTGACGTACAGGTGAAGCGCCTGCATGAGTACAAACGCCAGCTTTTGAACATCCTGCACATCATGTACCTTTACAACGAGATCAAGGATCATCCGGAAAAGGATTTCTATCCCCGTACCTTCATTTTCGGTGCAAAGGCATCTGCGGGATATGAGATCGCAAAACTCATCATCCAGCTGATCAATAACGTGGCCCAGGTGGTGAACAATGATCCGGCCATCCGCGGAAAAATCAAGGTGGTATTCATTGAGGACTATCGCGTATCCAATGCGGAGTGGATCTTTGCCGCTGCGGATGTTTCCGAGCAGATCTCCACGGCTTCCAAGGAAGCCAGCGGTACCGGCAACATGAAGTTTATGTTAAACGGTGCAGTGACCATCGGTACCATGGACGGCGCAAATGTCGAGATGGTACAGGAGATGGGAGAGGAGAATGCTTTCATCTTCGGTATGAGTGCGGATGAGGTCATCGAACATGAAAAGAACCGTGACTATGATCCCATGACGGTATTCAACGCCGACCAGGATATCCGCCGGGTACTGACCCAGCTGGTGAACGGATTCTATTCGCCCAACAACCCGGAACTTTTCCGCCCACTGTATAACTCACTTTTGAACACCCAGTCCACCCAGTATGCGGATACTTACTTTAACCTTTTGGACTTCCGTTCCTATGCGGAGGCCAGAGCCCGCATCGAAGAGGCTTACAAGGACGAAGCCCGTTGGGCAAAGATGGCCATGGAGAATGTGGCAAATGTAGGAAAGTTTTCATCCGATCGTACCATCCAGGAATACGTGGATGATATTTGGCATTTGGACAAGATAATAGTAAGATAAGAGTATAATCTTTTATATTAACGGGGGATCAAAAATGGCGAAATATCGTAGACTCGGAGAACTATTGATCGATGCGGGCGCTATTACAAACGACCAGTTGGAACAAGCGCTTGCCATCCAAAAAGAGACAAAGGAACGTCTGGGAGAGGCACTCATCAATCACGGCTTCATGTCTGAGGATCAGCTGATCGACGCCCTGACCATGCAGCTGGGTATCGAATACATCGACCTGACCAAGGTACAGATCCCCATCGATCTGGCCCAGGCGGTACCGAAATCCATGGCAAAACAGTACAGCGTGGTACCGGTACAGATCGTTCGTGATGAGCTGTTTTTAGCTATGAGCGATCCCATGAACTTCTACGCCATTGAGGATGTGCGGAAATCCTCCCGAAAGAGGGTTGTGCCCATGGTTGCCAGAAAGGCCTCCGTGGACTATGCCATCCAGGTATTATACGGAAATGAGGGTGCGGCCAAAGCCATCGAGGAGATGAAGATGGAATCCGCAGCAAGCGGAGATACCGTATCCGCCACCCAGAGCAGTGCATTTGTCACCAACGTTTTGGGAGAGGATTCCGCAGCCAATGCACCTACCATCCGTTTGGTAAACTCCATCATCGAGCGTGCGGTGGATGAGCGTGCCAGTGATATCCATGTGGAGCCCCGGGAGGAAAATCTCCATGTCCGAATGCGTATCGACGGTATCATGCGTGAGATACTGACGGTGCCAAAGGATCTGATGAACTCCGTGATCTCCCGAATCAAGGTAATGAGCGGTATGGATACTTCCGAGAAGCGTATCCCCCAGGACGGTCGTTTTAACGTCCGTGCAAAAGGGAAGGATATTGACCTTCGTGTATCTACCCTGCCCACGGTTTACGGTGAAAAGATTGTGGCGAGACTTTTGGATAAGTCCGACGGTCGTGTGACCAAGGAAAAAGTGGGACTTACCGGCCGCGATGAAGAGATCTTTGATAAACTCATGACCTGGCGAAACGGTGTGATCCTTTTAGTAGGACCTACCGGAAGTGGTAAGACCACCACCATGTATGCCATGATCAATGAACTGAATAAACCGGAAGTCAATATGATCACCCTAGAGGATCCGGTGGAATACAATGTAGACGGTGTCAACCAGGTACAGATCAATGAAAAGACGGGAATGACCTTTGCTGCCGGACTTCGTGCCATCCTGCGTCAGGATCCGGATATCGTGGCGGTAGGAGAGATCCGAGACGGTGAGACGGCCACCATTGCCATGCGAGCCGCTATCACCGGTCGTCTGGTGCTTTCCACCATCCATACCAATGATGCGGTAGGTACCGTGGAGCGACTTTACGATATCGGCGTGGAGCCCTATCTGACGGCATCTGCGCTACGAGGTATT
This sequence comes from Lachnospiraceae bacterium, assembly GCA_024681985.1. GTDB lineage: Bacteria > Bacillota > Clostridia > Lachnospirales > Lachnospiraceae > JAILEN01. Next base: position 4,709 of record JAIKZU010000061.1, read on the forward strand.
ATCTCCCAGCGACTGGTACGACGGATCTGTCCCCACTGTAAAGAGGAATACGAACCTACGGATGAGGAACTGACGGATCTGGCACTTCCGAAGAAGCCGGGACAGAAGTTCTTTAGGGGTGCGGGATGTCCGGATTGCTTTAATACGGGTTATCGCGGACGAGCCGCCATTTTTGAGATGATGCCCATCAATTCCAATGTACGGAGCCTGATCTCGGAAAATGCCCGTCGTGGAGAGCTGGAAGCCGCATTAAAGGATTCCAAGAGTGGATTCGTTTCCATGCGTGAAAATGCCATCCGCCTGATGTTGGAAGGCATCACAACCGTGGAGGAGGTTCTGCGTGTGACCAACGAAGAAGACTGATGGTGACGTGCCGAAAGGGGGTATAATATTATGATGACAGTAGATGAAATGGTAGCAAAGGCAAAGGCTGACGGGGGCAGTGATATCCATACCATCGCCGGACTTCCGCCCAAGTATCGTGTGGACGGACAGCTGCAGGATATGTGTGAAGAGAAGCTGACCGTGGAAGATTGTCACGATATTGCCAGATATTTAGGCGGCCCGGAGGGTTATGAGACCCTCATGCGGGTAGGAGAACTGGATGCCGCAGGTTTTTATGCGGGAAACCGTGTCCGTATCCATTTGTTCAAACAGCAGGGGGTTCCTTCCGGAGCCCTTCGATTACTTCGGGAAGAGATCCCGGATCTTTCTACTTTGGGGGTTCCCCCGGCAGTGATGGATCTGGTGAATTTACATAAGGGGATCGTTCTTGTCACCGGTGAGACCGGAAGCGGTAAGTCCACCACGTTGGCTGCGCTTTTGGACAAGATCAATCATACCCACAGAAAACATATCGTGACCTTAGAGGACCCGGTTGAGTATATGTA
>JAIKZU010000076.1 GCA_024681985.1 Lachnospiraceae bacterium
TATTCGGAGATCAATACGGAACTTTTGGAAAAAATGAAGGAAGAAGATTTCAGTGATGTCAATTCAAATTCTTTTTTTTCCGTCCTTGAATCGCAGGTAACATTTTAAAAACAAAAAACAAAATTCACGCAGTAAGATCTGTGTTGTATCTTTTGTACAAAAACTATTTTTAAAAAATATTTTTTTTAAAAAACTTTGTATATTGTTTTTTTAGTACTTTACTATATAATAGCATATAGATTTCATTGATTTTTGTATGAGGAAATTTTCATACGGAGAGGAGTTTATTAAATGGACGCTAAGGAAAAGAAAACTACGACTGCAGCTACAGTTAAGGAAGACATCGCTAAGACCGCTGCAGAACTCGCTGAAGGAAGCAAGAAGGCTGCTGAGGCTGTAAAGAAGGAAGCTACCAAGGCTGCAAATACCGTTAAGGCTGCTGCTGCCAAGAAGGCTCCTGCAAAGAAAGCCCCTGCAAAGAAGGCACCTGCTAAGAAAGCAACCGCTGCCAAGAAAGCGCCTGCTAAGAGCACAGCTGCTTCCAAGGTTGCCGCAGTTAAGAAGACTGTTGCTAAGGCTACCGCAAAGAAGGACGCTAAGGTTACTGCGTATCTTGAGTACCAGGGACAGAGCGTTAAGGTTGACGACGTGATCAAGAAAGTGCAGAAGGCTGCTAAGAATGCAAAGAAGTATGACATCTATCTTAAGCCCGAAGAGTGGAAGGCATTCTATGTTGCTGACGGAAAGACCGGCGCAGTAGATCTGTTCTAATCGTTTATTTATTATTTGTAAAATAAAAATCTCGTGTGATGATTCACACGAGGTTTTTTTATGATGAGCTGTGGTCGGTGGTGGTGAGCTGTGGGCTCACATTATTTTGCCAAGAGCAACATGATCTCGTTGGAACGTTTTACAAACTCCTGCATGGCTTCCGGTGCCAACGGACGGTTGGCGACAACGGCCAGATCGTAAAGTTGCTTTGCAAACATGGAAGCGTGTTCACCGTCTTTGTGCTCCGTTAAGTATTTTACCAGAGCGTGGTTTGCGTTTAAGGTCAGTGTCTCCGGACCTGCAAACATGGAAGGATCCATTCCCGACATTCCGTACATCTTCATCATGTCCTGCATACGGCGTCCCTGTTCATCCACCGTAAGAACGGAAGCGATGGAATCGTCCTTGAATTTTTCTACACGGATGGTGACGCTGTCCTTACTTAAGGCGTCCTTGAAGAGTGCACTTAAGGTATCGGTGGATTCCTTTAATTCTTCTTCGGAAGTTTCCTCCACCAGGGAATCCGTTACATCCGCATCGATGCGCAGGAACTTATAGTTTTCATTTCTCTGCTCCAACTGCGTGATAAAGGATGTATCGATGCTGTGGTCTAAGATCACGGCGTTCATACCCTGATCCTTGAACATCTGGATATATTGTCCCTGCTGGTTTTTATCCGTGACGTAGTAGATGGTCTTGCGTTTGTCTTCAGGCTCTTTGTCCGCATCCGCATCTTCCTCTGCCGGCGTACCGTCCGCATTTTCTACGGTGGTGTCATCCGCCTTTTCTTCCCCATCTTTTTCCTCTTCTTTTTCTTCTTTCACTAAGAGTTCCGGAAGAGTGGTGTAGGCATCATTGATGTCCTTGAACAAAATGTAATCGTTCATCTTGTCGCAGAATTTCTCATCCTTTAAGCAGCCGTACTTGATGAAGGGAGAGATGTCATCCCAGTATTTCTCGTAAGCTTCTTTTTCCGTCTTGCACATACCGGTAAGCTTATCCGCCACTTTCTTTGTGATGTAATCGGAGATCTTTTTCACAAAGCCGTCATTCTGCAGGGCAGAACGGGAAACATTTAAGGGCAGATCCGGACAGTCGATGACACCTTTTAAGAGCATCAGAAATTCCGGGATCACTTCTTTGATGTTGTCAGCGATGAATACCTGGTTATTGTAGAGTTTGATGGTTCCTTCGATGGAATCGTATTCGGTGTTGATCTTCGGAAAGTACAGGATACCCTTTAAGTTGAAGGGGTAGTCCATGTTCAGATGGATCCAGAACAGGGGCTCCTTATAATCCATAAATACTTCACGATAGAACTTCTTGTAATCCTCGTCCTCGCATTCGCTGGGAGATTTGGTCCACAGAGGATGGGTCTCGTTCAAGGGTACGGGACGTTTTACGATCTTTAACTTATCCTTTGCGGGAGAGACTTCAACCTGTTCCTTTGTACCGTCTTCCTTTTCCTTTTCCTCGAATTTGGCTTCTTCGTGGATCTCCTCGATGACGGTATCGGTATCCCGCTTGTCCTCTTTGTCGATGGTCTCGTATTCTTCCGGAGCATCCTTTTTATTTAAGTAGATCTCCGTGGGCATGAAGGAACAATATTTTTTCAGAACTTCCCGAGCCCGGTATTCGTTGGCAAACTCCAGGCAATCCTCATTTAAGAAGAGGGTGATGGTGGTCCCGACTTCTGCCTTGTCCCCTTCCTTCATATCATATTCCGTACCGCCGTCGCATTCCCAATGGACGGGTTTTGCGTCCTTTTGATAGGAGAGGGTGTCGATGTGTACTTCGTCGGCCACCATGAAAGCAGAGTAGAATCCCAGTCCGAAATGTCCGATGATCTGATCTTCATTGGCCTTATCTTTGTACTTCTCCAAAAAGTCGGTGGCACCGGAAAAAGCGATCTGGTTGATGTATTCGTTTACCTCGTCCTCCGTCATACCAAGACCGTTATCGGTGATGGTGATGGTTTTGTCTTCGGGAGAAACAGTGACCGAAACCTTTGCTTTGAAATCGGCGGGCAGTTCATACTCGCCCATCATAGCCAGTTTGTTTAATTTGGTAATGGCATCGCAGGCGTTACTTACCAGCTCGCGATAGAAGATGTCATGATCCTCATAGAGCCATTTTTTGATAATGGGAAAGATATTCTCACTTGTAATGGAAAGACTTCCGTGTTTTTCAGCCATAAAACTCACTCCTTATGCTAAAATTTTACATCTGAAGATATACTAATACCCCTAAAATGAAAAGTCAATAAAAATTTAGCACTCTTTTAAAAAGAGTGCTAACAATGAACAAAAAAGGGACAGAGCAGTTTGTGCTCTGTCCTTTGTAGATATTTCCTAGGGCTCACTTTTATTAAATCTCCGAGATGTCGTCCTGAGACAGGGGTTTTAGACCCTGGGCGATGAGAGCCGCTTCGGATTGTTTTGTGTCGGATACGCGGAAGATCATGTATGCACTGTCCGAATCTTTCCCTCCCAGGGAAGCATACATATACTCGATGTTTACTTTGGCGTCGGTAAACTTCTGTAACAAGTGGTTCAGTCCGCCGGGTTCATCGGGAATGGCAAAGGCTAAAACAGGAGAGAAGTTGGCCACAAAATCCGCTTCCTTCAAAACGTTCATGGCTTCATATCCGTCGTCCACGATGAGCCGCGCGATGCCGAAGTCCTTTGTCTCCGCCAGAGAAAAAGCACGGATATCGATCTTGTTTTCCGCAAAGATGGCGGTCATTTCATTTAATGTGCCGGGTTTATTTTCCAAAAAAACTGAAATCTGATTGATCATATGCTTTCCTCCTTAGATTTTTCGATTGTCGATGACACGGACTGCTTTGCCTTCACTTCGGGTGATGGATTTGGGAGCCACCAGGGTTACTTTGGCTTTGATTCCCAGCATGGCTTTTAATCCGTCGGTCAAGTCCTTCTGTCGGGCTTCGATCTCACCGATATTATCCGTAAACATCTCCGGCGTCATTTCCACCCGGACCTCGAAAGTATCCGTATTGTTTACGCGGTCGACGATGATCTGATAATTTGCACCGTAGCCGTGGTTTAAAAGAACCGTCTCGATCTGGCTGGGGAAGACATTGACGCCGCGGATGATGAGCATGTCATCACTTCTGCCCATGGGCTTGGCCATACGGACATGGGTGCGGCCGCAGGAACATTTTTCATAGTTTAGCTTGCAGATATCACGGGTGCGATATCGCAGCACAGGGAAGGCTTCCTTGTCTAAAGATGTAAAGACCAGTTCCCCTTCGGAACCGTCGGGTAATACTTCTCCCGTATCCGGGTCGATGATCTCCGCTATGAAGTGGTCTTCGTTGATATGCATTCCCTTTTGAGCGGAACATTCAAAAGCAACACCGGGGCCGGAGAGCTCCGTTAAGCCGTAGATGTCATATGCTTTAATGCCCATCTTTTTCTGAATGTCCTGGCGCATTTCCTCGGACCAGGCTTCCGCGCCGAAGATACCGTATTTTAAAGGTATGTCATCAGGGCCGTATCCCATCTCGTTCATGCGTTCCGCCAGATAGGCGGCATAGCTGGGCGTACAGCAGAGCAGAGTGGCGGAAAGGTCGTTGATGAACATGATCTGCCGATCCGTATTACCGGAACTGATGGGAACGGTAAGGCATCCTACTTTATGGGATCCGCCGTGTAAACCTGCGCCGCCGGTGAAGAGACCGTAACCATAGGCTACATGGCACACGTCTTCGGCTGTGGCACCGGTAGCCATGATGGCTCTGGCACAGCAGTCTTCCCAAAGGTCCACATCATGCTGGGTATAGAAGGCCATCACACGCTTGCCGGTGGTGCCGGAAGTAGAGTGGATACGAACGCAGTCTTTTTTGTCGACCCCCATGAGACCGTAAGGGTAGGAGTCCCGCAGGTCCGCCTTGGATAAAAAGGGGAGTTTGTGCAGATCGTCAATAGACTGGATATCTGCGGGGCTTACGCCTTTTTCTTCCATTTTTTTACGGTAATAAGGTACGTGATCCCAGACATGCTGTACTTGTTTTTTCAGTTTCTCACTCTGCAGCTCCCGCAGCTTTTCACGAGGCATGCACTCAATATCTTCTTGATAATATCTTTCTCCCATTTATTTCCTCCCTATTATATGATGACTATTCCTTTGACGGCTGCTGCAGTTTTGCTAATCCGCTCGGACACGTTCTCACTCCTTGTTTTACATAGCGGACACTAAGCTCGTTTTACTCGCTAAGTGCCGATGTAAAACAAAGGTCCTTCGCCGGATCACAAAAATGCATCAGCCTGTATTCCACTGACATTATAGTTACAGTGAGGTTGTGATATGTTTGTGATCCAATGCAGGGCCTTTATTTTGCGTCAGCACTTAACGAACGAAGTGAGTTTAGTACTGCTACGCAAAATATAGAGCGAGAGCGTGCCCAAATGGATCATCAAAATATCACAACCGTAATATATTTGTACGATTCACAGTTATTGCTGCTTGCCGAGTGCGAACGCTTTTTTGTTCATCTCAAGGAACTTAGCGGGCACCACCGCCTGCATCGCTTCCTCCCACTGGGCATCCGTAAACTCAAAATACTTGGACAACCTTCCCATGAGGACCATGTTCACGGCCTTCGGCGAACCGGCTTCCACAGCTAAGGACAGGCAATCCATGGCATCCACCTGTGCACCGGCGGACTGCATTTTCTCCACCAGATTTTCCGGATAGGAGGCAGCACCTGTGATGACCGGCATGGGATCGATGGTCTGTGTGTTGGTAACGATGCGTCCCTCGGGTTTTAAGTATTCCATATAGCGGGCAGCTTCCAAAAGTTCAAAGGAAACGATGACATCCGCTTCTCCCTTGTCGATGATGGGAGAGTAGACTTTATCTCCGTAACGAACATAGGTTACCACGCTGCCACCGCGCTGGGACATACCGTGGACTTCGGATACCTTTACATCATAGCCGTTTTTTAAGAGGAGTTGTCCTAAAAGCTTGCTGGCCAAAAGGCTGCCCTGTCCGCCGACGCCGACGATCATAATATTTTTTGTACTCATTTGTTTTCTCCTCCTTTCGCATCCACTCCGGAAAATGCGCCTACCGGGCAAAGTCCGGTGCAGACTCCGCAGCCCACACACTGGGTCGCATCCACGGATGCATGGGTCTTGCCGGCGGTTGTCTTCATGGAAATGGAGGGACAGCCGATCCTCATGCAGGACTTACAGCCGATACATTTATTTATGTCTACCGAAAGAGGAGGATTGTGCTTCACATATTTTAACAACGCGCAGGGACGACGGGAGATGATGATGCTGGGAGCATCTGCCGCCAGTTCCTGTTTAATGGTTTCTTCACACTGCGTCAGGTTGTAGGGGTCGATGACGCTGACGCGTTCAAAGCCCATGGCACGGACCAGTGCCTCCAGATTGATCTTTCCTGCAGGGTCACCCTTGATATTGTAGCCCGTGGTGGGGTTCTGCTGGTGTCCCGTCATACCTGTGATGGAATTGTCCAGAATGATGACGGTGGAATTGGTCTGGTTATAAGCCACGTTTGCCAGCCCGGTCATACCGGAATGCATAAATGTGGAATCACCGATGACGGCCACGGTCTTGTGCTCGCTTTCGGCTCCTCGCATTTTGTTGAATCCGTGGGTAGCACCGATGGAAGCACCCATGCAAAGGGTCATCTCCATGGCACCTAACGGCGGTGCGGCTCCCAAGGTATAGCAGCCGATATCACCCAATACGGTGCAGCCCAGTTTCTTAAGTGTGTAGAAGAGTCCTCTGTGGGGGCATCCGGAACACATGATGGGAGGTCGAACGGGGATCTCCTCGTTAAATGCAAGCCCCTCGGGTGCTTTTTCGCCCAGGGCTTCTGCCACCAGATTCTGAGAGAATTCGTCGATCATGGGAAGGGCGTCTTTTCCGATGACGGAGATGCCCAGTGCTTTGATGTGGTTTTCAAAGATGGGATCCAACTCCTCCACCACATAGAGCTTTTCCACCATGGCGGCAAAATCCCTGATCAGTTGATCCGGCAGAGGATTTACCATGCCCAGCTTCAGTACATAGATATCATCACCGAACACTTCTTTTACATACTGATAGGAAGTGGAGGAGGTGATGACACCGATGGGACGGCTTCCCTTTTCGATCCGGTTCAAAGGTGACTTTTCCGCATAGGCAATGAGCTTTTTGGTACGCTCCTCCACAAAGGGATGACGCTTCTTTGCGTTTGCAGGAGTCATTACGTATTTGGAAATGGTCTTTTCATAGGGTTTGTCGTGCTCGACCCGATTTCCGGTTTCCGTAACGGATTGAGAGTGAGCCACCCGGGTACACATCTTTAACAGCACCGGAGTGTCGAACTCTTCGGAGATCTCATAGGCGATCTTTGTATATTCCAGCGCCTCTGCGGAATCGGAAGGCTCTAACATGGGAACCTTTGCCGCTATGGCATGGTGCCGGGAATCCTGTTCGTTCTGAGAAGAGTGCATGCCTGCATCATCCGCCACGCCGATGACCATACCTGCATTTACGCCGGTGTAGGACATGGTATACAAAGGATCTGCAGCCACGTTTAATCCCACGTGCTTCTGGGCACAAAAGGATCGCTTGCCGGCTAAAGATGCACCGAAAGCGGATTCCATGGCGACTTTTTCATTAGGTGCCCATTCACAGTAGATGTCGTCGTATTTTACGGCTTCTTCCGTGATCTCGGTACTGGGTGTTCCGGGATAGGAAGAAACGAAGCATACGCCGGCTTCATACAGACCGCGGGCTACGGCCTTGTTTCCCAGCATCAGTTGTTTCATGTAGTTTTCCCTTCTTTCTTTAATCCTTTAAATGAGTGAAATCCTAAATAGTTTACCACATTATTGTATTTTTTGTTATACTATTCTGTGTGTGCACGTCAATGATTTAAAGTGACAAAGTTTTGCGCACCGGTGTATCGATTTTTCAATATCCGGAATTTTCGATACGCTAAGCTTGAGAATGATATGGAGGGGAAACATCGTGGTTGTTACTGAATTATTGGAGAGAAATGCGAAAAAGTACGGGAATGAAGTGGCTCTGGTGGAGTTAAATCCCGAGGAAAAGGATCCCAGACGAACGACATGGAAGGAATCCGAACTCATCGAGCCCAGCCGCTTCGAACCCTATCGGAGAGAGATTACCTGGTCAGTCTTTGACGAGAAGGCTAACCGATTCGCAAATATGCTTTTATCCCGGGGGATCAAAAAGGGAGATAAGGTGGCTATCATCATGTATAACTGCCTGGAGTGGCTGCCCATTTATTTCGGGATCTTAAAGACGGGAGCCATTGCCGTGCCTTTTAACTTCCGGTATGACGCGGATGAGATCCTATACTGTGCGGAACTGGCGGAAGTGGATATGATCATCTTCGGACCGGAGTTTATCGGTCGAATCGAAGAAAACGCCGATCGTCTGGGAAAGAACCGGCTTTTGATCTATGTGGGAGACAATTGCCCGAATTTTGCGGAAAGCTATCATGAACTGGTGGCGGATTGTTCCTCTGTGGCGCCGGATATCACCCTTTCCACCGAGGATGATGCAGCCATCTATTTTTCTTCCGGCACCACCGGTTTTCCCAAGGCCATCCTGCATAAGCATTTAAGCCTGATACAGGCAGCGGAGATGGAGCAGCGCCATCATGAGACGGGACGGGATGACGTCTTTTTATGCATTCCTCCCTTATATCACACCGGAGCGAAATTCCATTGGATGGGAAGCTTGATCGCAGGCTCCAAGGCGGTACTTTTAAAAGGTGCCAAGCCGGAGACCATCATTTCCTCTATTTCTTCGGAGCGCTGTACCATCGTTTGGCTTTTGGTGCCCTGGGCCCAGGATATCTTGGAGGCATTTGACACCGGAAAGATCAATCCTGATGACTATCATCTGTCCCAGTGGAGACTGATGCATATTGGCGCACAGCCGGTACCACCGTCACTTATCGCACATTGGAGGGATTATTTCCCCAACCATCAGTATGATACCAATTACGGCCTGTCCGAATCCACCGGCCCCGGCTGCGTGCATTTAGGCATGGAAAACATGCACAAAGTAGGCGCCATCGGTGTGCCGGGATATCGCTGGGAATGCAAGATCGTAGATGAAAACGGACAGACGGTACAGCAGGGGGAGATCGGGGAACTTTGTGTCAAAGGACCCGGAGTCATGACCTGTTATTATAATGATGAAAAAGCCACGGCGGAGACCTTAAAGGACGGATGGCTTTTTACCGGGGACATGGCCCGGCAGGATGAGGACGGTTTTTACTATCTGGTGGATCGGAAAAAGGACGTTATCGTCAGCGGCGGGGAAAACATCTATCCCGTACAGATCGAGGACTTTATCCGTAAAAATGACAAGGTAAAGGATGTGGCGGTCATCGGATTCCCTGACAAACGTTTGGGAGAGATCACCGCGGCCATCGTGGAACTAAAGGAAAATGCCCGGATGACGAAAGAGGAACTGGATGAGTTTTGCATGAGGCTGCCTCGTTATAAGCGCCCCAAGGAGATCATCTTTGAGAGTATACCCAGGAATGCCACGGGCAAGATCGAAAAGAACGTCCTTCGCAAGAAATACGGAACGGAAAACCTGGTGGCAAAAGAAACCACTTTTTAATCACAACAAACGGAGATAGGTAATGGTTAAATGTCAGATATACGGAGATCCTATGAACAGTTTCGCGGTGATAAACCGCGAGGATATCACATATGAGCGGACGGATCCGGACAAGACACAGTCTCGGGGCTTTACATGGGATCTGGATGAGGATGATGTCATCTATGGCCTGGGCGAGACCATGGGAGGCATGGATAAGCGGGGGAGGACTTTTGTTTCATACAATACGGATGATTCTCACCATCGGCCGGATATGCCATCCATGTACGGAAGCCACAATTTTTTTATCGTGGAAGGAAAGTCGTCCCATTTCGGAATTTTTGTGGACAGCCCCGCCCGAGTCACCTTTTCCTTTGATGATATCAAAAAAGGGCAGGTCTACGTTCTGGTGGAATCACCGGATGTGGCGATCTACACCATAGTGGAAGACAATGCATATCAGATCACGAGAACATTTTTAAAAATGATCGGTCCTTCCTTTGCACCGCCTCTTTGGGCCTTTGGTTTCGGTCAGAGTCGGTGGGGGTATAAGAACAAGCGGGATATCAACCGGGTGATCCGCGGATACAAAAATGCCAATCTTCCTCTGGATTATGTATGCCTGGATATCGATTACATGGACCGCTACATTGACTTTACCGTAAATAAAAAGCGTTTTCCCGATATGGCTTCCTTTGTGGAAGAAAAGAAAAACGAGGGTATTCATCTGGTACCCATCGTCGATGCGGGAGTGAAGGTGGAACCCGGGGACCAAACTTACGATGAAGGTGTGCGGTACAATTATTTCTGCAGAAATGAGAAGGGAAAGTTCTTTAAGGCGGCGGTGTGGCCGGGGATGACACATTTCCCGGATTTCTTTCGGGAAAATGTGCGACGTTGGTTCGGCGGGCGCTATAAGGCATTGACAGATCTTGGATTCGAAGGCTTTTGGAATGACATGAACGAGCCTGCCATCTTTTACGGGGAAAACTCCAAACAGCAGAGCTTCTTGGATATGGTGCTGGACTTTTTCTTACCTTCCCGTGGGGAAAAGAAAGAGGGAGCAAAGAGCAATGCCTACGAAGAATACGAGCATTTCTATCACGTCATCGGGGGAATAGAAGTATGCCATCACGATGTGCATAATCTTTACGGCGCCCAGATGATGAAAGCATCGGGAGAGGGATTAAAGCAGCTTTTGGACAAGCGGTATCTCTTGTTTTCCCGGTCCTCCTACATTGGTGCTCATCGATACGGCGGCATCTGGACGGGAGACAACAGCTCCACCTTCTTTATGCTGCGGCAGAATCTGATCCATATGGCATCTTTAAATATGTGTGGATTTATTTACAGCGGCGCGGATACCGGCGGATTCGGTGGAAACTGTACCAAAGAGCTTTTGCTCCGCTGGTTGGCGTTGTCGGATTTCACGCCGCTGATGCGGGATCACAGTGCCATTGCCACCAGAAAACAGGAATGTTACGCATTCGGAGATCCGGAGGATTTCAGAAAGGTGCTTTCTCTTCGTTACCGGTTGATCCCTTACATTTATTCTGAATTCATGAAGGCCAGAGCAAATTGCGATATGTACATGATGCCCTTAAGCTTCGGATATCCCGGGGATGAGAAGGCGCGTCGTATCGAAGATCAGCTTTTGGTGGGAGAGGGTGTGATGATCGCCCCCATCATGAAAGAGGGCGCTTTATCCCGGAAAGTCTATCTGCCGGAGGAAATGATGGAAGTTCGTTATAACGGAAACGGGTTCCGCCAGGAAGTATGTCCCGCCGGGGAACGCGTTGTAAAAGTACCGTTGCATGAAGTTGTCTTTTATATCCGGAAGAATAAGGCCATCGTGGTTTCCAATAAGGGAGTGCAGAACACCGGACAGCTGAATCTGTATGATGTTGTAAAACTGGGATATGACGTGCCTTACGATCAGTATCTCGATGACGGCATTACGCCGGTTGCTTAAATAATATTACTTAACAGGGGGAAAGTAAAAATGGATGAAAAACAAATGAAGAAAAACCTCATCAATTACCCGTTGGGTACGGTGGGGCGTGACATGATCTACGCACTCTTTACGAACTTTATCCTGCTATTTATCATGTACACGAGAAATCTGACCAATGCACAGCTGGGGGCTGTGACGGCTATCATGGTGGCGGCCCGGATCTTTGATGCATTTAACGATCCCATCATGGGAAACATCATCGAACGGACCAGGAGCAGATACGGAAAGTATAAACCCTGGCTTTTGATCGGTGTGTTATCCACCTGCGTGGTGGTGACCATGATGTTTAATACCAACCTGGACGGCTGGAATTTCATCATCTTTTTCGGCATCATGTATTTTGCCTATTCCATCACTTATACCATGAACGATATCTCTTACTGGGGTATGGTGCCGGCTCTTTCCTCCGATGGGGAGATGCGTGACAAAGTCACTGCCCGTACCACGCTTTTTGCGGGAATCGGAAATGTGCTGGCATCTGTGGCCATTCCCATATTTACCACCGGTGCTTATGCGTTGGGCGGCAGTGCAAAGACAGGTTACGGTCGGATCGCGCTCATCATCTGTATCATCACACCCATCTTCATCTGCTTTACCATGCTTGGGGTAAAGGAAAGACGGGATGATATGGAAACTCCCGCGCCTCCGGTTTCCTTTAAAAAGATCTGGACTACCATTACCGGAAACGATCAGCTTCTGTGGATGTGTCTGATCTTCCTTTTGCAGGAGACCGGTAACGGTATCGTACTGACGGGACTGGGGTCCAATTACATTTACTTTGAGTTCGGATATGAGGGAGGACTCTACTCTACCTTTACCACCATCGGCATGGCGGCTACAGCGGTACTGATGATCTTTTATCCCGCTATTTCCAAGAAATTCCATCGGAATAAGATGGTCTTATATATGGGAATTATCGGAACCGTGGGATATATCATCCAGCTTGTGGTGGGACTTTTCATGGCTGCTACCATGACCAAGTTCTGGATCTTTACCATCGGGTTCATGCTGGCAAACTTCGGACAGTATGGTCTGTATCTGATCATGATGATCTCCATCATCAATACCGTGGAGTACAATGAGTGGAAACACGGAAACCGTGACGAGGCCATCATTACCTCCATGCGGCCTTTCCTTACCAAGCTGGCCAGTGCACTTTCCGTCATGATCGCATCTTTGTCCTATATGATCTTTCGGGTGACAGCCTTTACCAACCAGATCTCATCACTGGAGAACCAGGCGGAACGAGGCGCCATCACGGCAGAGCAGCGATCCTCCATGATCGCCGATGTCATCGCAAATGTGGCGGGAACGCAAAAGACCGGGCTTCTCATCTTTATGACTGTGGTTCCCTGTCTTATGATGATCCTTTGCTGTGCGCTGTATCGGAAGTTCTACATTCTGGATGAGACGAAGTACGAAAAGATCTGTAAAGAACTGGGACAGAAATAAGAAATGATATCACATATGAAACGACTCCGATGCGTAGATTGGGGTCGTTTCTTTTTTTGATATTTGCCATACACTTTTTAGGATTTGTCGGTTGTCTTTTTAAATCGTCCCTTTTATAATACTAAAGATTTTATGAGTTTATGGTAGCATGATGAGGTTAGATAATGAGCGAGACGTTCTATAAGGTAGGGATCGACATCGGATCCACCACCGTTAAAGTAGCTTTTTTGGATGAAAACGATACACTGGTCTTTTCAGATTATAAGCGGCATTTTGCAAACATCAGAGAGACCCTCCAGGGACTGATGATGGATGCCCAAAAGAACCTAGGTCCGGCAAAGGTATATCCTATGATCACAGGCTCCGGCGGACTTACTTTGGCGAAGCATCTGGGGATCCCCTTTACCCAGGAAGTGATCGCCGTATCCACAGCTTTAACCCATGCCGCACCGAAGACGGATGTGGCCATCGAGTTAGGCGGGGAGGATGCAAAGATCATCTATTTTGAAAACGGAAACGTGGAGCAGCGGATGAACGGCATCTGCGCCGGCGGTACCGGATCCTTCATCGATCAGATGGCATCATTGATCCAGACGGACGCCTCCGGCTTGAACGAGTATGCCAGAGATTATAAATCCATCTATCCCATTGCAGCGCGCTGCGGTGTATTTGCAAAAACGGATATCCAACCTTTGATCAACGAGGGGGCCACCCGAGAGGATCTGTCTGCTTCTATCTTACAGGCAGTGGTGAATCAGACCATCTCCGGACTTGCCTGCGGAAAACCTATTCGCGGTCATGTGGCATTTTTGGGTGGACCGCTGCACTTTTTGGATCAGTTGCGAGAGACCTTTATCCGCACGTTAAAGCTGGATGAGGAGCATACCATCGTGCCGGAAAACTCTCATCTCTTTGCGGCAATGGGCTCTGCTTTAAATTACAATAAAGAAACCTCAATGGAACTTGCTTCCATCATTGAAAAGCTCTCCGGCGAACTTCATATGGAATTTGAAGTGGCCAGACTGGATCCTTTGTTTAAGGATGAGGCGGACTACGATGCCTTTTTAAAACGTCACGGTGATAATCATGTAAAGACCGCAGATCTTGCTTCCTATCACGGAAACTGCTATCTGGGTATCGATGCCGGCAGCACCACCACCAAGGTTGCACTGGTGGGAGAGGACGGCTCTTTACTGTATTCTTTCTATGACAATAATAACGGGTCTCCCCTCATGACCTCCATTCGGGCTATGAAGGAGATCAAGGAACGACTGCCAAAAGATGCAAAGATCGTTCATTCCTGCTCCACCGGCTATGGCGAGGCTTTGTTAAAGTCCGCTTTTTGTCTGGATGAGGGTGAAGTGGAAACGGTGGCCCATTACTATGCGGCTGCATTCTTTGACGACGGAGTGGATTGTATCTTGGACATCGGCGGACAGGATATGAAGTGCATCAAGATCAAGGATCATACCGTGGATTCCGTGCAGTTGAACGAGGCATGCTCCTCCGGCTGCGGCTCCTTTATTGAGACCTTTGCCAAGTCTTTGAACTTTTCGGTGAAGGATTTTGCAAAAGAGGCGCTTTTTGCTGAACATCCCATTGATCTGGGTACCAGATGTACCGTATTTATGAATTCCAAGGTGAAACAGGCGCAAAAGGAAGGTGCTTCCGTGGCGGATATCTCCTCCGGACTGGCATATTCCGTTATTAAAAATGCACTCTTTAAGGTGATCAAGCTTTCCGATGCGAAAGACCTGGGGAACCACGTGGTAGTACAGGGCGGAACCTTCTATAACGATGCGGTGCTCCGTGCTTTTGAAAAGATATCCGGTGTGCAGGCCGTACGTCCGGACATTGCCGGCATCATGGGAGCTTTCGGCGCAGCGCTGATCGCAAAAGAGCGGTATGAGGATGCAAAAACGACTACCATGCTTCCCATGGAAGAAATCCTAAATCTGCATTTTGAGACGTCTCTTTCCCGTTGCCCCCATTGCAACAACCACTGTCTTTTGACCATCAACGATTTCGGTAACGACCGGAAATTTATTACCGGAAACCGCTGTGAGAGAGGCTTGGGACAGGAAAAGAACAAGGAACAGATCCCGAATCTGTATGACTATAAGTATAAGCGGCTGTTTCAGTATAAACCCCTGGCACCCAAGGACGCGCCTTATGGCATCATCGGTATCCCCCGGGTATTGAATCTTTATGAGAACTTCCCTTATTGGGCTACCTTCTTTAAGGAACTGGGCTTTTCCGTAAAACTGTCTCCCCGCTCCGGACGGCCGATCTACGAACTGGGCATCGAATCCATCCCCAGTGAGTCCGAATGCTATCCGGCGAAATTGGCTCACGGACACGTGCAGTGGCTCATCAATAACGGTGTGCAGACCATCTTTTATCCCTGCATCCCCTATGAGAGAAATGAGTTCCCGGATTCCAACAACCACTATAATTGTCCCATAGTCACGTCCTATGCGGAGAATATCAAAAACAACGTGGATGATATCACGGCAGGGAAGGTGCGGTTCTTAAATCCCTTTATGGCCTTTTCTTCTGAGGAAATCCTGGCTGATGAGCTGGTAAAGGTCTTTGACAAGGAGTTTTCCATTCCTGCCCAAAAGGTGCGCGCGGCGGCAAAAGCAGCCTGGGCGGAGCAGGAGAACTTCCGACAGGATATGATGAAAAAAGGCGAGGAGGTTTTAGAGTACTTGAAAGAAACCGGTCGCCGGGGCATCGTTTTGTGCGGTCGTCCCTATCACGTGGATCCGGAGATCAATCACGGCATTCCGGAACTCATCAATTCCTACGGTATGGCGGTTCTGACGGAGGACTCCATCTCTCATTTGGGTGAGTTGGAGCGGCCCCTCATTGTGATGGACCAGTGGATGTTCCATTCGAGAATGTATGCGGCTGCAAACTTCGCAAAGAAAACGGAGAATCTGGATGTGATCCAGTTAAACTCCTTCGGCTGCGGACTGGATGCGGTGACCACCGACTGTGTGGCGGATATCTTAAATGACTCCGGAAAGATCTACACCTGCTTAAAGATCGATGAGGTCAATAACTTAGGTGCGGCCCGGATCCGTATCCGTTCCCTTTTGGCGGCCATTCGCGTGCGTCAAAAGCATCCCAAGGAACGGAAGATCCGTCCGGCAAATTACAACCGGATCCTCTTTACTAAGAAGATGAAGGAGGAGTATACCATCCTCTGTCCCGAGATGTCGCCCATTCATTTTGAACTTTTGGCTCCGGCATTTAACGCTGCAGGTTACAAGATCGTGATCCCGGAGATCACTGCCCGGGAATGTGTGGATGTGGGATTAAAATATGTGAACAACGATGCATGCTATCCTTCCCTCATTGTGGTGGGACAGCTGATGGCAGCCATCGCCACGGGAGAATACGATATGGAAAAAACTGCCATTTTGATCTCCCAGACCGGCGGCGGATGTCGTGCATCCAACTATATCGGCTTCATCCGTCGGGCATTGAAAAAAGCCGGCTACCCGGATGTACCGGTGATCTCCTTAAACATGGTGGGCCTTGAGAAAAATCCCGGATTTAAGTTTACGCCCAAGCTGGTGCAGCATGGACTCTACGCGTTGATCTTCGGCGATATTTTTATGCGCTGTGTCTACCGAATCAGACCTTACGAAGCGGTACCCGGTTCCACCGATGCACTGCATGAAAAGTGGAAAGCGAAAGTGTTAGAGTTTATCACGGATGACAAGATGCTTTCTCATCGTAAGTACAAAAAGATGTGCCGGGATATCATTCATGATTTCGACACGCTGCCGATCACGGATGAACGAAAGCCCAGAGTAGGGATCGTGGGAGAGATCCTGGTGAAGTTTTTACCGGCAGCCAACAACCATCTGGCAGAGCTTTTGGAAGCGGAAGGCGCAGAGGCAGTGGTACCGGATCTGACGGACTTTTTGTTGTACTGTTTCTACAACCAGAACTTCAAGACGGATGTTTTGGGGACTTCCAAGTCCTCCAAGTGGTGGTCTAATCGGGGCATCGACTTTTTCGAGTGGCTGCGGGCTGCTGCCAGAGATGCGTTTGAAAAATCCGATCGGTTCGATCCCCCGGCCTATATCTCGGATCTGGCGAAAAACGCCGAAAGCATAGTTTCTACCGGTAACCAGACCGGTGAGGGATGGTTCTTAACGGGAGAGATGCTGGAACTCATCGAAGGCGGTGCAAAGAACATCGTTTGTATCCAACCTTTCGGATGTTTGCCGAATCATGTGGTGGGAAAGGGCGTCATCAAAAAGATCCGTCACGAAAATCCTACCGCCAACATCGTAGCCATCGATTACGATCCGGGTGCGTCGGAGGTCAACCAATTAAACCGGATCAAGCTGATGCTGTCCACTGCGGTAAAGAACATGAAACTTCATGCACCTGAGCATTTGGCATCCGAGGAAAAATCTTCGGATCGGGCAGAAGCGGTTTAGTTTAGATCTAATGCGACGGAAGGGGCATATTTGCCCCTTCTTTTTTTGCGCTTTTTTGTCTGGAAAGTGATTTTCAATACATAAAAAGGGCCTTTCGGTACATAGGTCTTGAAAGCAGCGTAGATGGGGTCGAAGATAATGTAAACGGAAGGATAGTCCGCATATTTTTTTAAAGGACTGCGCTCATGAAAAGGATTTCAAAGAAAAACAAGGAGGTGATCAAATGGGCATAAACGGGTTCGATTCCATCTTCGGAACCCCCAGCGGTCTCGCAGGAATGCTGGGAGACTACAATTCTATCCGAAGCGGCAGTTATAAAAAACTGCTGAAATCTTATTATGACCAATCGGTAGGGAAAACATCGGCAAGATCCGGCAGTACGGAGACATCCAATGTGCTGGATCGGATCTTGGAAGAACGAAAGCATCCGAGTATTTCCGCAGAGGCGTCTGCTGCAAATTCTACACTCATGTCATCGGTAACCAGCATGAAAACATCGCTAAAAACACTCCAAGGTGAAAAGACCTATGAAGATACGACAGGGGGCAGCACTGCCAGGGATAAGGTCAAAACTGCCTTAAAGAACTATGTCTCTGCTTACAATGATGCAGTGGAGTCTTCCAAAAAGTCCACCATGGCAAAAGTCTCATCCAACCTAGCAGGGGTCATGAAGGCGACAAAGGAAAAAGAAAAGGCTTTACAGGAGATCGGCATCACCATAGGTCATGACGGTACCCTTTCCTTTAACGAAAAAAAATATCAAACAGCGAATGTCGCAAAGGTAAAGGAACTCTTTAGCAGTGATGACACCTTAAGTTATGGATCAAAGACGGCAAGTTTATTGGATCGTAAAGGGAATGTGACCACAGGTTACTCGTCGGACGGCACGTACGCACCTACGGCGGGTGACCTGGTTTCAAAGATGTATGATTCATCGAAATAGGAGGAAAAGAATATGAGTATGGAAATCGGTACGAAGGTGTGGCAGGCGAATAATCCTTACATGCCGACTAAAACAGACCACCCGGCGGTTGACGAAAACAAAAAAAGTGACGAAACTATAAAGAAAGACGTAAATGATAAAAGCGAGTTGGGAGCCGTATATGAAAGATCGGAAAGTGCCGGCACCGTCACAAAAAAAGCAACCTATGATATAGCAAAAAAATCTCCCGCAGATCGCGCCGCCATTGTGGAACAGATGAAAAAGGCTGCAGATGATCAGCGCCAGTCTCTGATCCAAATGGTAGAAAAGATGCTGCACACCCAGGCGGGAAAAGCCAAGACGGCAAACAGTCCTTTGATGAGCGGAACCGTTACGGAAGAGGCCAGACGAAAAGCGGCAGAAGATATCTCCGAAGACGGTTATTGGGGAGTTAAACAGACTTCACAGCGACTCTTTGATTTCGCCAGTGCCTTGGCGGGGGATGATGTAGAAAAAATGAAGAAGATGCAAGACGCCATGAATAAGGGAATCGGTCAGGCGGCAGCAAAGCTGGGAGGTCTGCCATCCATCGGACAGCAAACACAGGACGCAGCCAATGCCCTGTTCAAAGAGTATTACGAGTCCAAGGG
>JAIKZU010000082.1 GCA_024681985.1 Lachnospiraceae bacterium
TAAAGGCTCCTATATACTTGCCTATATCTACGCACGGATATACAATTTCAGATAATATCGCTTGAAGTATGTGAAAAAAAGAAACGAAAAAGTTTGAAAGGTGAACCATGAAGATAAGAAAAGCAACCGCCGCCGATCTTGAACGGATCATGGAAATATACAGATTCGCACAGGATTTTATGATCCGGTCAGGCAATTCCAAACAATGGGAACATTTTTTCCCGATGCGGAGTTGATCCTGCCAACTCCGGTATCTGATGTTTGGAATCACACTGTTACAACACCCGAAATATTGTATAATAACGTCAACCGTATTCTTGATAAGGAGGATCATTATGGTAAATATCGGAGTAAAGGGACACATGCAGATCGAAGTCACCAAGAACCTGCTCGCAAAAAATGTCGGAAGCGGCGCGCTGGATGTATTCGCTACTCCGGCAATGATCGCTCTGATCGAAGAAACAGCCTGGAAAAGCGTGGCACCGGCTCTGGATTTTGGAACGACTACGGTAGGGATCAGCCTGTCGATCGATCATACGGCTCCCACTCCTTTGGGAATGATCGTAACCTGCGATACCGAGCTTGTCGCAGTGGACGGGAAAAAGCTGACCTTCAACGCCGTTGTATCCGATGAGAAGGGCGAGATCGGCCGCGGCACTCATGAACGATTCATAGTCGAAGCCGAATCCTTCCAAGCCAAGGCAGATTCCAAACGATAGTAGATCGTCCAGTCCTGGTGTTTGTATCTGATTTTACTTCCTTTTCCATGGGATCCCTTTCTAGATCAGATTCTTTTTGATCTCTTCCCAGCTTTTGATGCGTTTATAATTTGCCCTTAGTTCGCACTCTCTGTTCCAGGGCCGGTCAAAGACCATGACCCTGATCCCGGGGAAGTGGTCAAGATACGGAAATGCCAGGGGCGAATCCTCTATGGCACAGGCAAAGTCCATCCGGTAAAAATCATTAAGGTCCAGGTTATAGCTGCCGTTTTGATAGAACAGATCCCGGCCGTATTTATTTAAAAAACAAAGCTCTGCCCTCTTTAAGCCGTGGTCATCCAGCCATTTGCGCGACTGGGGATAGGTCTTGTCCGGCCGGCCGGTAACGACACATACGGTGTGTCCCAAGTCCATAAGCTCGTTTAGCGCCAAAGAAGCCCCGGGGGTTTCTTCGTAGGACAAAAGGACCTCTTGTGTATGGCCCTTTCTCATTAATTCTTCGTATTCTCTATCATCCAGTCCGAAGGACTCTTTTAGATCAAAGTGTTTCACATCTTCGTAGGGCACCGTTATGCCAAAGAGCTCTTTGGCAAGTTCCGTAAAGTTCCTTGCGGTCTCGCACAGACAATCATCAAAATCCACATATATCTTCACAGCTTATTTTCTCCTTCTTTTTTAGGGTTCTTCTGCCGTCATTAATTGATCTCTCCAAATTTATATTTCCTTTTCAGCATGCCATTTTTTTTACATACTTGCAACCTGCGTCACACCCTGACGTTTGCCCTTGATCACCACCATCATCGAAATAGATCCCCTACAACCGCCCTATATTATAATTGCAGATCATGAAACAAAGGTCGTTTTGACTATACCTAATCCCATTTGTTTCGTCACGAATTATGATATAATTTGTTCCATAATTATATTTAGGATAATTTACTAACGTCCATGACATAATGCCATCTAACATTCCTCTAAAAGGAATGGAATTTTGAACTACCCATCAGCTAAAGCTAATGGGTAGTTCAATGACCAAGGAGAATGTATGATAACAGTAAATCTGTACTACAAGGGAACAAATGGAAACGCCCGCGCGTTTGCCGAGGAAATGGAATCATCGGGAATCGCAGATGCTATTCGCGCTGAAGAAGGCAATTTGCGGTATCAGTATTTTTTCCCTTTAAACGATCATGAAACGGTTCTTCTGATTGATTCGTGGACCGATCAGGCCGCTATTGATGCGCATCACGCATCACCGATGATGAAGCAGCTGGCTGAACTTCGAGATAAGTATGATCTCCATATGACGGTGGAGCGATTTATCAGCGATGAATATGAAGCAGATGGGAAGTATATTAGAAAATAAAGAAACACCTACAAAGTCTCAGGATAACAGTTTATGGTATTAAGAGAACTAAGAGACAATGAGATAAAACTATTGCAGGATTTTCTGTATGAGGCAATCTTTATTCCGGAGGGCGTAGAACCACCTGCCAGAGAGATTGTTTTTCAACCTGAACTGAAAATTTATTATGAAAATTTTGGAGCGGGCGAAGCGGATTTCTGTATTGTCGCAGATGATGGCAATAGAGCGGTTGGCGCGGTCTGGACACGGATAATGAATGATTACGGTCATGTGGATGCGAATACGCCATCATTTGCCATATCTCTATACAAGGATTACCGGGGGCAGGGTATTGGAACGCAGATGATGAATAAGATGCTTGCGCTACTTAAAGAAAAGGGATATAAGCAAGCGTCTCTTGCTGTTCAGAAAGCCAATTATGCTGTTCGGATGTACAAAAAGGTCGGTTTCAGGACCGTGACTGAGAACGAAGAGGAATACATTATGGTTTGTGAATTATAAGAAAGTCAGGGCAAGAGGATCTTTTCCATCTTTACGTGTGGGATCCCGTCCTCCATAAAAGGATCGGATACTACCTCAAAGCCCTCTTTGGCATAATAACCTATGGCATATTCCTGAGCTTCGAGATAGATCTTTTTGGCCTTAAACTGCTCTGTGGCGATCCGTACACCCTCGTGCAATATCCGGCCACCGAGGCCCTTGCCGTGTTCAAGCGTTACAACTCTGCCAATCTGCGCGACACCAGCAGCCTCGTCAAAGTCTTTCCAGAATACTCTAAGGCACCCTGCCACTCTCCCGTCATCATTCCAACAGAATACGTGGATCGCATCCTGATCCTTATCATCCAGATCCTGGTATACGCAATCCTGCTCCACCACAAAGATCTCGGATCTTGTTTTTAAAATCTCGTAAAGTTCCGTCGTGCTAAGCTCTGTAAAATGCTTAATGATAAATTCCATTGGTCCGTCAAATCCCCAACTCCGCACACAGCGCATCGTATCTCTTTCGTTCCTTTTCCTTTACCGGCTTAGATGCATCTTTAAAACAGTGATCCATCACATCGGCATCTTTTAGCAACTCATCCATCGGTCCGTCAATGACGGCTTTGTCATCATGATGATAGATCGCCGAGCAGATAATGTCGTTTTCCTCTGAAGTCGTAAGTTCCAGTTTTTCTAAGATTTTTTTCGCAAGTTCAGCCCCCAGATGTGCATGATCCTCATAGGAGCCCGACTTATAAGCATGCAGATCATGTAGCATTCCCGCCATAGCTGCCAGCTCCGGGTCTAAGCCCCTCTTTTTTGCAAGGATCTGCGCAGCCAGAGACACTCCATACAAGTGAGCCGTCGCACTTATACGCTTATCCTCGTCTTCGATCTTATTTAGCTTTTTATCTACGTATGTCCTTAATTCCTTTAATCTGCTCATTTTCCCTACTTTCCTTTTCTTCTTTTGCGCACTTTTTCCAAAGTATCTTCATTATACCACTTCCCCTCATTGTCCATCAGGCTAAAAGTCTCTAAGCGGTGCCATTTGAGATTTTGAGGGGGGCGGATTATGATATAATCATCATATTAATTCTACACGATACCCGCCGCAAGCAAGTACGACAAAGATCCCCGCGAACGGAAAAGACCCGACGAGGATCAGCATGACGACATTGATGGAGTGTTTAGATTTCACAAAGCATTTGGGGAAAGGAGAGGAAAATCCGATATGACGAGAAAACTGTTTTTACAGGCTATTATAAAATTTGTATCAGGAATACTGTTATTGGCGGTTCTTCTTTTTGTTCCCGCCGGAACTATTTATTATCCGAACGGCTGGCTGCTTATCGCTATTTTATTTATACCCATGTTCATAGCCGGGGTTTTTATGATGTTTAAAAATCCTTATCTTTTAAAAAAACGTCTAAATGCGAAAGAAGAGGAAACAGAGCAGAAACACGTTGTGGCCTTTAGCGGCTTAATGTTTCTGGGGGCTTTTATTGTTGCAGGGTTAAACTTTCGTTTTCAGTGGCTTCTACTCCCGAACTGGGCTGTTATCACCGGAACGGTGATTTTTCTTTTGGCATACGTTATGTATGCTGAAGTCCTGCGGGAAAATACATATCTTTCAAGAACGGTTGAGGTACAGGAAAATCAAAAAGTGATCGACACCGGACTATACGGCTTTGTCCGCCATCCGATGTACTCTGCAACACTTATTCTTTTTCTTTCCATGGGTATTATTCTTGGCTCGCCGATTTCATTCGCAATCCTGCTTCTCTATCTTCCGATTATCGCAAAACGAATGAAAAATGAGGAAGAGGTTCTTGGGGAAGGCCTGGAGGGATATGCAGAATACAAGGAAAAAGTGAAATATAAAGTGATCCCCTTTATCTGGTAAGACACCCTACGACCGGGGATAGTTTTTATCCCCGGCATAATATTTTAACTGAACTTATCCTCTACTATCTCCACTCCATGGCGGACGCAGTCATCGCATTCGCAGATGACCACTCCCGTATCCCGTCCTTTCAAGTCCTTGCATATGGACGCCCCGCAGAGGGAAACAAATTCCTGATGAAGACGAGCCGCATCCCTAAGGATGGGTTTTCCATCATAAGCAGCAAGGCCCAAAAGCATCTGGGCTGCGCACAGCGCTCCGCAGGTAGACTCCATACATCCCATACCCACTCCAAAGGCAGCGCCCATCTGTTTTAATTTTTCTTCGGAAACACTAAGATCCCCCGCAAAGGCGCAAAGCACCGCCTGTGCACAGTTGTATCCGTTGTGTTTTAACTCCACAGCATATTCCTTTTTGTTCATGGGCGATATCTCCTTTCTTCGTGTTAAAGCCTTAGTGTTTGACCCGAAAGCTTCGTTCTTCCATATCGATCGGCATCTTTTCTTTTTCCATACGTGATACCTCGATATATCTGGCGGTATGGATCAGTTCAATAAACCGGTCGATCACTTCTTTTTCCCCCTGCACTTCACAGGAGACAGACCCGTCATATTCGTTTTTTACAGATCCGGTCAATCCGAGCATTTCCGCTGCATGCTGTGCGGTATAGCGAAACCCTACACCCTGCACATATCCGAAAAATCTCAATCTGTAACGCAGGACTTCTCTCATATCAGGATCCCCTCGAAATGATCCATCTCATGCTGTATCGTCTGGGCCGTAAGTCCGGTGTAAGTACCCCGTCTTTTTTGAAGATCCGCATCCATATACTCCACATCAATGGTCTTATATCGTGTACACTTTCTTGTGCCGCTTAGGGACAGGCATCCCTCTTCCGCTTCATAGGGTTCTTCCTTCCTTACGATCACGGGATTTAGCATGGTAAGGATAAATGGTCCTGCCGCCGCAACCAAGATTCTTTTTTTTACGCCGATCATGTTTGCTGCAAGTCCGATGCACCGATCCTCACTTGCCATCAGTGTATCCTTTAGATCGTTTGCCACGGATATATCCTCCCTTGTGGCCTCCACGGATATCTGCCGTAAAAACAAGGGGTCCTTTACAATC
>JAIKZU010000157.1 GCA_024681985.1 Lachnospiraceae bacterium
TCGTGGTGTATCAGAATCTGGTCTCATGAGCCTCAAGGCTCTGTACTCTCTAATAAGACCTTGAAGATCATCATTGTCTTGATATTTCTCTATGAGTTTATCTATTTCTTCTGTACCTAACATATATAATCTATCCTATAAGAAATGCCATATCGGAGCCGATTTTAACTGTTACTATAAAGGTGCAAATGAGGTGCAAATCAGATGATAAAGAGTATAAGAAATGGTTTAAATATGGGGTTTTAGCGCTCAAGTCGGTACGCAACCGTGGCAGATAAAAAGTAAGCACTCTATTACGAGTACCTGTTTATGATAGCACATCCATGAGATAATAACTCCGTTTACAATCACTATATTTACAGTGTTTCAAGGAGGTTTTTCATGAATGTAAACCAAAAAATCCACAACGCCAACCTTGCCAAATGGTTGGACCTTTTCAAAGAGCAGAAAGCCAGTGGCTTATCTGTTCGTGACTGGTGCAAGGAATACGGATGCACCACTCACAAATTCTATTATTGGAAAAGCAAGGCAAAGGAAGCTTTTGTCGATTCTAATCTTCCGGATATTGTTCCTATCTCTGTTCCGGATCAACTCCCTCAGCCAATTCCACCAATAACAAGCCCTTGTCTAATTTATCCTTTGCCGCGATATCCAGGATCCTTAGCACCTCTTCCTTGCCGTAAAGGGACACATTGGCTGCCATATCGGCCTCAAACTGCTCTGCGATATAGGTAGCAGACTCATTGGAGGCATGGTGATAATCCTTTGCCACAAACTCTACCGTTCCATCGTTTCGGTGGATGATGGTCACATCGGTATTGCCGATCTTGACTTCCCGGACACCTTCCTCATCTTCCTTGAAGCTCTTTAAGGCCTTTTGCATTTCGGCAACACCCTTTGCCATGTTCCCCTCCCTGCATGTATGCATGTTTACGCTTCCGATCCAAATGCTACGATGATTATATAATGGCACGCATTACACAACCGTTACAGTGTAAAAAAAGCAAAAAGATGCCTTGATGAGGCATCTTTTAATACAACTGATTCTGTTTTTCGTCCCTGTCTACTTTCCTGTTGCATGTGTCCGTGCTTTCACTTCGTACAGTTTCTTGTCAGCTTCCGAGATCAGTTCAAACAATTCGTCGTGTCCCTTCGGATCCCCCTGTGCATGTCCGATGGATAAAAGGATCTTTCGGTCGGTGATCTCCGGTGAGGTAAAGGAAAAAGTATCTTCCACATAGGACTTTTTGTCCACACTCAGGATCAAAAACTCATCTCCGCCGTAACGGTAGCATCTGTCTTCGCTGAAAACAGACCGGATCCACCGGGCGGTCTCCTTGAGCACCGCGTCTCCCACCGCATGTCCGTAGTTGTCATTGATCTTTTTAAAGTAATTGATATCGATCATATAGACGTTGACATGATCCTTTGTGATCTTTTGCACATCTTCTTCCAGGGCCCGTCGATTTCTAAGACCCGTCAGACCGTCATGGCGGTTGTTATAAAAGAGTTTGTCATAGCTTTTCCCAAGTTTGACCGCATTGTCCGAAGAAACCTTTTCCGAATAAAACCGTACCAGCATACCGGTGACAGTCACCACCATAAGCAGCGCGTAATTGAATGCGTTTAATCCCTTTCCACTGGAATACACATTTAAGGCAATATATAAAATGACGTAGATCACCGTAGGATACACGATGCCGTAGATGGGTTTTAAACTGACGAAGCAGACCATCAAAATCTGTACCGCAAAGAAGGTGAGCATCTGCTCGCCCTTGTTGTAATTGCGAAGGGAAACATCCACAGTCCACAGAGAAAAGACTAAATAATATGTCCCGTTAAAGGATGCCGCAAAGGCATGGGAGATCTTTTCTCTCCTGGTGGCTGCCCCAGCGATGATACCACCTGCCAGGCATGCAAAAAGACAAAAGGTCACGCTCCTTATACTGGTCCAAAAGGGTTCATCATAGGCATCCCGGGTAGAGATGAAGATCCAAAGGGCTGTCAGTTCGAATCCGAACATCACCAGACAGATGCGGCAGATGTTTTCCAGACTCTTTCTGTCAATGACCGCCTGCACTTCCGGATCCACCTTCGGAAAGATCTGCTTTAGGATATACTTTAACATTTCAAAACCTCATGTAATTATTATGATCTTAGTTTTTCTTTTTAAAAAACTCTTCCAGTTTCTTAAGAAGGCCTTCCTTATCGATGGTCTTTAAAAGATAATCCGCCGGTTTTAATCCCACCACGGACAGCACACTCTCTCTGTCGCTGTGTCCCGTTAAAAACATCACCGGTACATGACCTGTCTCCGTATCACTCTTTAGCATGGACAGAACCTGGGGACCGTTGGCAATGGGCATCTCATAATCCAAAAGCACCAGATCCGCCTTTGTCTTTGCCAGATAGCTGATGGCCTGCACCCCGTTGGAGGCCATTCCCACATGATACTCCTGTTTCAGCCACTCATATACCGTACGCATGTAGGTGATATCGTCATCTACGATGAGGACGGTCTTTTTCCGCTTCTCCGCCGTATTGTCCTCCATGTATTTACGGATGGACCGAAGGAGATCATCCATCACCAGCGGACGCTTGAACCACTCCAAGATCAGCACCTCCGGAATAGTCTTTTTGGCGATGTCGTATTCCACTTCATCTCCGATCAATATGAGTTTCAGTTCCCTATCATCTGCCAGGTCTTTTAAGAAAACGAGAGTTTCCGTCATCTCACCGATATCTTCGTTGGTAAAGACGATGATGAGCTCGATCTGCTCTCTTTGCTCGTCGATCTCTTTGATTTTGCCCTTTGATAATAAGGTCTTATGTCGTTCCGCCTCCAGCTTGGAAGCCAGGCTTTTAGCCAAAAAGCTTTCCGTGGGGGAAACGATCAGGATCTTCTTTTGATAATTGATGTTTGCCATTTTCGTTACCTGATTAAGAATCTCTCTTAAATATTTACCTCTCTGACATAGTTTAAAAAGCCATCGGAAGGTATTGCCTGGGAATAAAAGAATCCCTGGAAGAAATCCACACCCATGCGCTGCAATTCCTTCAGCTGCCCCTTTGTCTCTACGCCCTCCACCAGGGTCTTGTAGCCCATTTCCTTAAGCATGGCAATGGAGTTTTCCAAAACCACCCGGGCGTTTTCCGCACCGGTCCCGTCCACCGGGGAGATGGCCCGCCAGAGGATGCTCTTGTCGATCTTTATGATGGTCAGAGGCATATCGAACATATAGGAAATATTGGAATAGCCGGTACCGTAGTCATCCAGGGAGAAGTTGAATCCCAGATTCAGCAGAGAACTGACATTCTGCATAAACTGGTTCTTGTTCTCCATCATGGCGGTCTCCGTGATCTCCAGATTGATCTGTCCCGCATCCAGTTCGTATTTTTTTATGATCTCGTCAAAGGTATTTACCAATTCCGTACTCATACACTGGACGGGAGACAGGTTCACCTCGATGTAATCGATGCCGACGCCCTTTACGAAACTGTCCCGGGAGAACCTGCAGACCTCTTCGAAGACGAATCGCCCGATCTCCAGAATGGAGCCGTTCTGCTCCGCTATGGGGATGAATTCATCCGGAGGGATAAAACCCAGTTCATCATCAAAAAGCCGTACCAAAGCCTCTGCGGAATGCACTTCTCCGGTGGTCCGCTCGATGATGGGCTGATACCAGACCTGGAACCGGCGCCCTAAGAGGGCGTCCTTGATGGCCCGCTCCACAGAGATCCGTCGCTCGTATTTTTCGATGGCCTGGGATACATCCAGTTCCCCGGATTCCTTGCCGGAAAACACCAGATCCGTGATCAGAAGCAGGTTCTCCATGGTGGATACCTCCTCCGGTATCTTCATGGAACATACCCGCACCGGGAAAAAGGTCTGCATATCCCGGTCTCCCCAGGGCTGTAAAAACCGCTCAAAAATCTCTTCTTTGATCCGCTCAACTACATCTTCCTCCACGTCCACTCCGCACAGGGCAAAGTGTCCGTTTCCGCAATCGTAACAACGCAGACTGCGGTCTCGTTTACTGAGCCACTGGGCCACTTCATGCATCAGCATATCCGTCATGACCGCCCCTACGGTGGAATTGTAATAATAGATATCCGGCAGAGCCACAGCGATCTCCACCGCATTTGCATTGCCCAAAAAAGCAGTGGTCCGGTTTACGAAGGCGTAGCGGTTGAACACACCGGTAACGGGATTGATGACGTCATCCTTGTTCTCGATATTAAAGAGCATTCCCAAAAGTCCCAGGGACTGGAAGAACAGTTCGATCAACAGGTACGGATAAAACATCTGCACCACCACGGCAGCATATCCCAAAACGATGAACAGGATCAGAGGCATCCGCTTCTCTAAGGGAAAGATCTTCCGATGACGGAACACCAAGATGATGGCCACCACCATATATAGGGCCGCTATGGCATAGAGCACCACAAAGAGACTGCCGTGCTCGTACATCCCAAGAAAATCATAGTAAAACACTTTTCGGTGGAAATTATTGGTAGCAAGCAATAAAAGCACGAACAGATAGGGCAACGCGATGAGCACAAACTGCCGTTTCGTGTACTTTAACGAAATGGAAAACAACTGCAGCACATAGAGCAGGAACAGATAGGGCATGGAATTATGTACACCTAAGAAAACATAGTTCCAAAAATCCTGCAAGGCAAAATTATCCGGTGCAGCGGCCGCCGCCACCACGGAAAAGATATCTCCCACAGCCGAAATAAAGGCGGCCAGCACGATCATCAGATAGATGTTGTTTGCATTCTGTCCCACGCCTTTTTTACGGATGATGTGATACATCGTAAACAAAAGCAATACAATAGCCGCGATATCAAAATCGAAATTGTAGTTAAACCCTGTTTCCAGCATCTGTTCCTCACTGCATCATGCAAAACTGAAGTTTCCGCGATCAGCCCGCGGGCTCACAAAAATACTGTATCCAAATATTATACCGTAATCCCCTTTAATATAACAGTAGGATCACATAAAGTTCATTTATACCGTCCGAAGCGCCTGCGCGAAGTCTTCGATCAGGTCTTCCTTGTCCTCTAAGCCACAGGAAATACGCACCAGTCCGGCAGGGATCCCCGCAGCAGCCAGCTGCTCATCCGTCATCTGGCGATGGGTGGATGTGGCAGGATTTAAGCAGCAGGTCCGGGCATCCGCTACATGGGTCTCGATGGCAGCCAACTTTAGGGCCTTCATGAATTTCTCTGCCGCTGCTCTTCCGCCCTTTAATTCGCAGGACACGACGCCGCATCCTCCCTTGGGCAGGTATTTTTTGCCAAGTTCGTAATACTTGTCACTCTTCAGTCCCGAATAGGTCACGGATGCCACCTTCTCATGGCTTTCCAAAAACTCCGCCACTGCCTGGCCGTTTTCCACGTGACGAGGCATACGTACATGCAATGACTCCAGACCAAGATTAAGATAAAAGGCATGCTGGGGAGACTGGATGGATCCCAAGTCCCGCATCAGCTGGGCCGTGGCTTTTGTGATAAAGGCGCCTTCCTGTCCGAATTTCTCTGCATAGGTGATGCCGTGGTAGGATTCGTCCGGTGTGCATAGTCCCGGATATTTGTCTTTATGGGCCATCCAGTCAAACTTGCCGGAATCCACAATGGCTCCTCCCACTGCCACACCGTGGCCGTCCATATACTTCGTGGTGGAATGGGTCACGATATCCGCCCCCCACTCAATGGGTCTACAGTTTACCGGTGTGGGGAAGGTGTTGTCTACGATGAGAGGCACGCCGTGGGCATGTGCCACCTTGGCGAATTTTTCGATATCCAAAACCGTAAGGGCGGGATTAGCGATAGTCTCACCGAACATGGCCCGGGTATTCTCCCGAAATGCCGCGTTCAACTCCTCTTCCGTGGCATCCGGTGAAACAAAGGTCACATCGATACCCATCTTTTTCATGGTAACAGCGATCAGGTTAAAGGTGCCCCCGTAAATGGAGGAGGAAGACACGATATGGCTTCCGGTCTCGCAGATATTAAACAGAGAAAAGAAGTTGGCTGCCTGTCCGGAGGAGGTCAGCATACCTGCCACACCGCCTTCCATTTCTGCGATCTTTGCCGCCACATAGTCGTTAGTAGGATTCTGCAGCCGCGTGTAAAAATAACCGGATGCCTCCAAGTCAAACAGTTTACCCATATCCTCGCTGGTGTCATACTTAAAGGTAGTGGACTGTACGATGGGGATCTGTCGGGGCTCACCGTTTTTCGGTGTGTAGCCTCCCTGTACGCATTTGGTGTCCAGTCTGTAATTGCTCATTTTTTAGTTCCTCCTTGGTCCTTATATATTTTAATATTTATCTGTTTTTTCGCATCTTTGCCGGGGTCTCGTCAAACCGCTTGGTAAAGATCCGGTAAAAATACCCTTTGTTCTGGTAGCCCACCGCTTCCGCGATCTCCTCGATGGGGACATCCGTTTCCAGCAAGAGCCGTCGGGCTTCGTTTAAGCGGATCTCCTGGACATACCCGATGAAGGTAAGCCCCGTCTGTTTTTTTAACATGCGGGCGAAATAATCCTGCTGAAAATGAAACTTCTCGCAGAGCTCCTCCAAAGAGATATCCTGATAATTATACTTGATATACTCCGTTATTTCCTCATAGAAGAGCCAGTTTTTCTCTTTTTTGAGTTCCCGTGAAAGGGAAAACTCGTATCCCGTCCCCAAAAGCCGGAAGATCCTTACCAAAAGTCCACGGCAGATCAGATCCGAAGCCACATCGTAGTCCGCCAGTTCCTTTAACAGAAGGAGCATGCATTCCCGCATTTTTTCGTTGGAACTCTCGTAGGGCTTGAAATGGAGATACTGCAGGAGATTTTTCTGCTGCAAGAGGGCGGACTGCAAAAAAGAGATGATCCGGTCATCCGCATACTTTCGGCTCATGATCTCCTCAAATGCTTCCTTGGATATGCCCAGGAACAGCACCCGGGTATCACTCTCGTCCAGATAATCCTGGTGCAAGCAGTTTTTATCGATCAAGCACAGCTCTCCTTCGGAAAACGTAACATCCTTTCCCATGATGGACTGCCGGAAAGACCCGGAGATCACATATCCCAGTTCCAGATAGTCGTGGGTGTGCAGCTGCGTCTTTGCCTCTGCGGGATAACGCTTCTGTATGGAGTAAGGCACCGCAAGGGGAAGTATGGTCCCGGAAAAATTACGGTTTTTCGACAGGCTCCAGCACACCGCGGCAACGGGTTTGCTGCGATCCAGCGGGAAAGACTTCTTTTCTTCGATATGACGGGAATATTCAAAGCTTAAGATGCCGAAGGTATCCAGTTCATCAGCTATGGGCTGTGCGGATCCTATGATATTGTCAAAAAATATCTCAATATCCTTTTCCATACTTCATATAATACACCAAACCGACCGTAAATTTGAAGTCGAAAATGAAAACTTTCTGATAATTTTTAATGTGATAGGAAATGGATTTTGCCTGCAGGTGAATCTATGATAGCAGTGTAAATAATAGGGATGGAAAGCATACGCTTTTCATTAAATGTAAAGGGGTAAAAAAATGAATCAGAAAAATTACAAGTTTTGGTTTGCGACCGGCTCCCAGGATCTCTACGGAGATGAGTGCTTAGCCCACGTTGCGGATCATGCAAAAACCATCGTTTCCGAATTAAACAAGTCCGGACGTCTTCCTTTCGAAGTGGTTTGGAAGCCGACTTTGATCGACAACGCCACCATTCGAAAGACCTTCGAAGAAGCCAACAACGACCCGGAAGTAGCGGGCGTCATCACATGGATGCATACCTTCTCTCCGGCCAAATCCTGGATCTTAGGCCTTTCCGAATACAGAAAGCCGCTTCTGCATCTGCATACGCAGTTCAATCGCGAGATCCCTTACGACACCATCGATATGGATTTTATGAATGAGAACCAATCCGCTCACGGCGACCGGGAGTACGGACACATCGTGACCCGTATGGGCATCGAGCGTAAGGTCATCATGGGCTACTGGGCGGACGAAGCCGTACAGGACCGTATCGCATCCTGGATGCGCACCGCCATCGGTATCATGGAGTCCTCTCATATCCGGGTGGTCCGTGTGGCCGACAACATGCGTAACGTTGCCGTTACCGAAGGCGACAAGGTAGAAGCCCAGATCAAGTTCGGCTGGGAGATCGACGCGTATCCCATTAACGAGATCACAAAGTACGTGGATGCGGTATCAAAGGGAGATATCGATGCCCTGACCCAGGAGTACTACGATACCTACGACATCCTTTTGGAAGGCAGAGATGAAAAGGAATTCCGTGAGCATGTAGCGGTACAGGCCGCCATCGAGATCGGATTCGAAAAATTCTTAAAGGAAAAGGATTATCAGGCCATCGTGACCCACTTTGGTGATCTGGGCAGCTTAAAGCAGCTTCCCGGTCTTGCCATCCAGCGCCTGATGGAAAAAGGCTACGGTTTCGGTGCCGAAGGCGATTGGAAGACCGCTGCCATGGTCCGTCTCATGAAGGTCATGACCGGTGGCATGAAAGATGCCAAAGGAACCTCCTTCATGGAAGACTATACCTATAATCTGGTACCCGGCGAGGAAGGCATCCTCCAGGCACACATGCTGGAAGTCTGCCCCACCATCTCCGACGGTCCCATCGGCATCAAAGTCTGCCCGCTTTCCATGGGTGACAGAGAAGATCCCGCCCGGCTGGTATTTACATCCAAGACCGGCCCGGCCATTGCCACTTCTCTCATTGACTTAGGTGACCGCTTCCGTCTCATCATCAATGAAGTAGATTGCAAAAAGACCAAAAAGCCCATGCCCGCACTTCCCGTTGCCACGGCATTCTGGACACCTCGTCCTAATCTTGCCACAGGTGCGGAAAGCTGGATCCTGGCCGGCGGCGCACACCACACCGCCTTCTCCTATGACTTAAGTGCCGAGCAGATGGGTGACTGGGCCGCTGCCATGGGTATTGAAGCAGTATACATCGATGCTGACACCACCATCCGCACCCTTAAAAATGAGCTGCGTTGGAATGAAGTGGCATTTCGCAGATAGGAGGTAAGCACATGGCAGACAAGAATACCATTGCAAAATGGATCACAGACGGAAATACATCTTTAGGCATTGAATTCGGTTCTACCCGTATCAAAGCAGTTTTAACGGGAGCGGATCACACTCCCATCGCCCAGGGCAACCATGACTGGGAAAACCGCTTGGAGAACGGCATCTGGACCTATTCTTTAGACGATATCTGGGATGGACTTAAAAGTTGTTATGCATCCCTTAAGGATGATGTCAAGACACAGTATGACATCACCCTTACCACCACAGGCTCCATCGGCATTTCGGCGATGATGCACGGTTATCTCGCCTTCGACAGGAACGGCACCCTCCTCGTACCTTTCCGTACCTGGCGAAACACCATTACGGGGCAGGCGGCAGAGGAACTTACAAAGCTTTTCTCCTTTGCCATCCCCCAGCGGTGGAGCATCGCACATTTATACCAGGCCATCTTGAATAAAGAGGACCACGTGAAA
>JAIKZU010000164.1 GCA_024681985.1 Lachnospiraceae bacterium
GGTTCCCCGGGGATGGGGCTTCATACAAAAGTT
This sequence comes from Lachnospiraceae bacterium, assembly GCA_024681985.1. Classification (GTDB taxonomy): domain Bacteria; phylum Bacillota; class Clostridia; order Lachnospirales; family Lachnospiraceae; genus JAILEN01. The sequence goes on from JAIKZU010000164.1 coordinate 34, forward strand.
AGCATAGCCTACCTTTTCTGCGATCTCCCGGATCAGGGATGCATAGGTTTCGGGGTTTTGGGTTACATTATCCGTGCCCTGTCCCAAAAACAGAAACGGCTCTTCAAAATCCCTGGATTCAAACAAAAACAGGTGTCGGATCTGCTCCGTTACCCGGCGGATGCGTACGTCGTTGTTGGGGATCTGCCGAAGCTGAAAGCCTGTGGCATTTTGGTCTGCCACCGCTCGCTCTGCCAGCCGCGGCTCAAAGAGATAAAGACGGTTTTCCGCTTTTTTGATGTCAAAGCCCTTTCCGATCCTGTAAAGGATCCTGCCAAGATCTGAGGTTACGGAGGAAACGGGAGGCTTGGTGTAGCTGGCAAAGCCGTCTTCAAAACGGTGGAAGCGGACCTGTCTGTTTTTCAGGATCGCGGTTTTGATGATCTCCTTGCTGATCTCATCCGGCATCCCGGGAGAGGCAAAGAAGATGTCCGAGTATCCGGAAAGCTCCGGCGCAGGTCTGTCTTCAAAGAGCCTGTCATACTCCGGGTTTTTGATCATACTTTCATAAAGCATCTCCATCCCGTTTTTGTAAGGGTTTTTGATGCATTTTCCGTTGGCGTAAAAGACCGTATCAAAGCAGTCCTTTGCCCGTCCGGAATCATATAGTTCCTTCAGGGAGGCGGTTTTATCCGTCAGCAGAAGATCGACCTTATAGTCCGTCAGGAACGCGTCCTTCAGAAACAGAAAAACCATCAGATGATAGGGCGTGGAAGCGATGCCCAGGGCCCGTCGGACCGGTTTTGTTTTCATAAGCTCATACCTTTCTATCAAGCGCGTTTTAAAAAGCGAAGGAGTGTCTGCAAAAGCAGCGCGCGCTCTTTTTTTTCAAACAACAGAAGGAAATTGATCCCGCTTCCCAAAAGACCGCAGATCAGGATGCTGACCACGATCATGGCCCAGGAGGATACAGAGATCATATGGCCCAGCAGCAGGAAGATCAGCCCTATGAGGGTGGTCACGGCGATATACCGGAAGATGGTGGGGTAAAAGATCTTTTTCGGAAGCTTCAGACAATGGGCCGCATACATGGGTGTAAAGGTCAGGTTTTTGACGATGCCCAGGATCGAAGAGATTCCCGCCACAAAGTAAATGCCAAGGGGCGCCAGCGAGGGAACCTGCAGCAGGGCAAATACCAAGGCGGCGTTCATCACGCCCATCAGGAGCGTGACAATGGAATTCCATTTCAGCTTGTTTACGATGGTATAGACATTGAACAGAGGGCTGATGGCGCCCCCCACCAGAGTTCCCAGCATGATCAGGATCGTCAGGGAATAATAGATGGAAATCTTATCCGCCTCGCTGGGCAGCCAGAGAGTGTAAAAGGGAATGCCGAAGCCTATGATGTAACACAATGGGATGTTGGCAAAAAAGCCGGTAAGCCGCATGGCGGACTTCAGATCCTCTACCAGCTCCTCCTTTTTATCCTTAGCAAAGCTGATGGTCAGGGAGGGGGTGAAAACAGCGGAAACCGTTTCGTATAGCATGTTTACGGCACTTACAATGGTGGTGGAGGTGCCGATATAGCCGCTTTCCGTTTTTCCGATCCAAAGATTCGTGATCAGGGTGTCAAGCTGGTTGGTCAGAACCTGTCCCGTGCGCATCACTGTGTTCCAGATGCCGGCGGAGAGGATCTCCATTACCGTCTTCATGGAAAAATACGTCTTGCTTACCTTGATCCCCGGCAGCAGCTTTTTCGTGTAATGGATGTAGGCCAGAAACAGATAGATGTTCGAAAGCAGAGTTGCCGCGCCGATATAGCAGACCCGTACCGGAAGAAGGGCGAACAAAAGGATCAGAACCCCGGCTTTTAAAAACTGGGATTCGATGGTCCGAAGCGCCTGCAGATCCAGACGGTTGGCTGCAAAGGTGGCCGTGGAAAAGGTGGTGGAGATGATGGTGACACAGAAGTTGATGAACATCAAAGCAAACAAAAGCTTTACATCCCCTACCAAAGCGGGAGAGATGTTCACCAGACGATCCAGATAGAATACCACCAGTCCCGAAACCGGTACCAGGATCCCCACGATCACCAGATTGGCGTACATGACGGAATTAAAATACCGGTTTGCGCCCTCGTCATCCCCCTTGGCAATGTGGACCGTGATAAAGCGTCCGGCCATGGAGTTTAAGGCCATGGCGGCGATGGCTGCATAGTTGACAAAGTTGGTGGCCATGGTCAAAAAGCCCTGGGCCTCCGCCCCCAGCTTGGCGATCACGGTGGGAGTGATCAGAAAACTGATCCCCAGCGCCACCAGGGTGGACAGGAGGGAAGCGGCCATATTCAAAAGCAGTTGCTTGTTTTTTTGCGGTGCTTGAGACATGTTTTGTTCCTTTTTAGTTTCCTTATTCTTAAATACTATACCACATATCTTTCGATCTTGCATTGACTTTACACATTCCCGCAAGAGGATAACAGTTGCACCAAATCCGCAATAATGGTAATATTATTTCGTATGGATTTTTTCGGATAAAGACAGGTGAGAGCATTATGAAGATTATGCCCAACCGGATGGACCGGGGCTTTTTTGCATACCAGCAGGAATTTGAGGACAAGGCACTTGCCGTGCTTCGAAGCGGCTGGTACATATTGGGAAAAGAGGTTGAGAGCTTTGAAAAGGAGTTCGCAGCCTATATAGGCGCCGAGTATGCCGTTGGCCTTGCCAGCGG
>JAIKZU010000176.1 GCA_024681985.1 Lachnospiraceae bacterium
ACACCGTCGGGGAACTGGATCTGGAATTCGAAGACGAAGAAATGGCGGAGGAGACTCCTACGGAGGAACCTGCGGAGACGACTCCCGCACCTTCCACCACCGGCGGATCTTCCGGTAACGGCGGTCACGTAAAGGATCAGACACCTACCACCGCTGACGGCGATTTCGATCCCCGCTATGCCCTAAGCCTGGGCTTTTTAGCAGTGGGTGTCGCCTTCATCCTCTACTCCAAACGCCGCAAGATGCACTTCGTGAAGGAAGCCCGCGCTTCGAAATAATATAAGATTATTACACTGATATGCAGTGTGATATATATAAACATAATAAACGCTGGGGGTGCTTTAGCGCTGAGAGGCGGACTTCTTCCGCCAACCCTTATTACTTGATACGGTCAATACCGTCGTAAGGAAGCTTCAGATTCTCCCGGCCAAAATGCGCAAGGAGGATTTTTTTATGTCACTGTTTTTTTATCCGTTGGATGACGGAGGAGAGATCACTTATCAGTTTACCGGCTTGGGATATGCTGCCTTGGCGGTGGTTATGGTCGCTGTCCTGCTTTTGGGCGTAGCGATCTTAGGGAAAAAGAACGCCGGAAAGACCCCGGCGAAGCAGCTTGCTTTTTCCGCAGTTGCCATTGCTTTGGCTATGGTCACATCCTGCATCAAGATATTCCATATGCCTATGGGCGGATCCGTCACCCTGTTTTCCATGCTGTTCATCTGCCTCATCGGATACTGGTACGGACTTTCCGGAGGCCTTACCGCAGCGGTTGCCTACGGCATCCTGCAGATGCTCATCGACCCTTATATCATTTCTTTCCCCCAGATGCTCATCGATTATATTTTTGCTTTTGGTGCTTTGGGATTGGCCGGACTGTTTGCAAAGGATGATGCAAAGATGCTGATCCCCGGATATCTGACCGGGGTCATCGGAAGATATGTATTTTCTATTCTGTCCGGCGTGGTCTTTTTCGGATCCTATGCCGAAGGAAGCGGATTTGATTCTGCTCTTACCTACAGTATGGCCTATAACGGAGCGTACCTGTTTGCGGAAGCGGTTCTGACCATCGTGGTATTGCTTCTGCCTCCGGTGCGGAAAGCCATCGCATCCGTAACGACTTTAGCGAGAGGGGAATAGTATTATTCCTCCTCGCTTTCCTCCTCATCACTGCCTTCCGCGATCTCTTCCTCATAATTGGGATCATTAAAGATGATCTCATTGGAAGAGCGGAAGATGGTGTCACTGGAGCCAACCTGGCTGACCACTACGGCATCTCCGTTATGAATGTGTTCGTCAGAGATCGTAAGAACCTGTCCCGACTCGTAAGTAGTCGGGATTTTTTCTCCGTTGACATAGACCTTGGACCACTTGGTGAAGTTCTGTCCGTAGATGTGCAACTTCCCGTTAAAGAGATAGGCGTGATCGATGACGATGTCATGGACTCCCATCTCGATGTCACTGGCAGGGTATTTATCCTCCCCGTCGTAGGCATAGTGTTTACCGTACAAGAGGTCATACTGCAGTACTTCGAGACTGTTCATGTATTCTAAGGACCCGGGCTTGGTGCCGGCGGCAGTCTTTGACTGGTTGTAATCCACCATGGTGCCGCCGTGGATGCCCAAGCGGTTTAAATACTCGGACACCAGCTGATAGGTGGCCAGATCCATATCTTCTTTTTCCATTCCGAAATTGTTCCAGGTCACATATTTGGTCTGGTAGAGGTCGCCGGTCTTGATCTCGTCTTCCGTAAGACCCATGGTGGGCAGATGATCTCCAAACATGATAAGTAAAGTATCTTCATTTCTGGTTTCTAAGGCTGCCACATAGTCCTGCATCCAGGTATCCATATCGTGGAGCATATTGATGTAATACTCCCACTGCCAGTTCTGCTCTTCGGTCTTGCCTTTGGCAGTGACCTTGATGGCAGGATCTTCGATGACTTCGTGGGTAGGATAGTCTCCGTGGGTCCCCACGGTAATGGTATAGATGAAATCCTCTCCCGGTGTGGTGTCCATGGCGTCCATGGTGGCTCCGATCAGAATGCCGTCGGTGGGCCAGGAACCCATGGGAGTGTAGTCCGTGATGTCCAGCATTTCTTTGCAGGTAAAGGTGTCAAATCCCATCATGGAAAAAGCGTTGGCACGGCTGTAGAAATTGCCGCCGTTATTGTGCACCACGTGGGTACCGTAGCCCATGGAACCCAAAAGGTCCGCCACGCTTTCCACGTTGGTTTCTTTTAAGATGGTCTTTTGCGGATACTCGCCGGGACCGAAGAACTGACAGCTCATGCCCGTCAGGACCTCGAACTCACTGTTGCAGGTACCGGCCCCCACCACGGGGACGATGCAGTGCCCGGTGGAATAGTTTTCTTCCAGAGAGTGAAAAAAGGGTGTGGGATCCTTTGATGTTTCGAGGAACCTGGCTTCACTTACATCATAGAAGGATTCCAGGAGAACCACGATGATGTTGGGTTGATGCGCAGGATCGATGGTGCTTTCTCCCATATCCGTTGTGTTTAGGATATTTTTTACACGGCGTTCACTGTAGCCGAAGGGGCGGGACATACCGCGGCCTAACATACTGGTGGAAAAGCCGTAGACATAACCGTAGTTTTCATAACCCTGGGCCAGATTTCCGAAGTAGGTAGTCAAAACCCCGGACTTCTGCAGAGCTTTTGTGACAAAGGGCACGCTGATAAAAAGGGAAAGCACCAGGAGCAGTCGCACGATAAAGGGGGTCTTTACTTCCTGTTTTTTGTCCTTTCTAAAAAGCAATACCATCAAAAAGACATAAACGCCGATGGCAGCCACGGAGATCATGGCCTGCTGCTTGGTAAAGTAGTTGGTGTTCTGCATGGTCAAAAGGTCTCCGATCATGCCGATGTCCGACCAGCCGAAGGGGGAAACCCGGTTTAAAAGCACCACGCAGTTTACGATGCCCATGAATACGAAAAAGGCGGAGATCACCATGCGCATAAACGTCCGCCGACGCACCAAAAACACCAGAGAATACACCACAAAAATGATAAAGGAGTTGTAGAGAAAGGCTCCCGTATGATCGATGGCAAAGGTCAAGGCCTCCGCAAAGGAATGCCGGCTCATCCACTCCATGGCAAAGCACATCATGATTGACAGCGGGATATGCGCGATCACCGCATACTTATTCAAAAAAACCGACGCTTTACTGGGTTCCTTTGCCGGCTTCGTGATTTTTTCCTTATTTTTTTGAAAAATCTTCATGTTCATAATATAATTAGGTAGTTGTTTTTATCGTAGATTGAAATTATACCACAAGGAGCCCGAAATTGGCAAAAGACGAACTATCCTTTCGCGAAAAAAAGCTTTCCAAGATAAATAAACCCCGTATTCTGATCCTGGCTCTGGCCTTTATCGCATCTTTGGCACTGTTTTCCGTAGTCCTAAACTACCGCGAGACCTCGGAAGTCAGCGAAGTGGAAGGACCCACCCTGCCCATCGTAACCCTGGAGGCCCTGGGAGAAACCCTAAACGAACTCCACGGTTATGTAACGGAAATGGATGCCTGCTACATGCGGGATGCGGTGGTCCCTTTGGATGAGACCAGAGAACTGCC
>JAIKZU010000036.1 GCA_024681985.1 Lachnospiraceae bacterium
GATAACATCCAGGAGGTGGATCTGAAGAAGACCATGGAAACCTCCTACATCGATTACGCCATGAGCGTCATCGCTTCCCGGGCCCTGCCGGATGTGCGGGACGGTCTGAAGCCGGTGCAGAGACGTGTGCTCTTTTCCATGCAGGAACTGAACAACACACCGGATAAGCCTCATCGTAAATGTGCGCGTATCGTCGGTGATACAATGGGTAAATATCACCCCCACGGAGACTCCTCCATTTACGGAGCCCTGGTAAACATGGCCCAGGAGTGGTCCACCCGCTATCCTCTGGTGGACGGTCACGGAAACTTCGGTTCCGTGGACGGTGACGGCGCGGCTGCCATGCGTTATACAGAAGCACGTTTGTCAAAGATCTCTCTGGCTATGCTGGCGGATATCAACAAAGATACCGTGGACTTTATGCCAAACTTCGACGAAACGGAGCAGGAGCCTGTGGTACTCCCCGCCCGTTATCCGAACCTTTTGGTCAACGGAACCACCGGTATTGCCGTAGGTATGGCTACCAATATTCCGCCCCACAATCTGCGAGAGGTAGTAGGAGCTGTTAATAAGATCATCGATAACCAAGTGGAAGAAGACAGAGATACGGACATTGATGAGATCATGGATATCATCAAAGGTCCCGATTTTCCTACCGGCGGTACTATTTTGGGACGCGCCGGCATCGAGGAAGCCTATCGCACCGGCCGGGGAAAGATCCGGGTGCGGGCGGTGACGGAGATCGAGCCTATGCAAAACGGCAAAAACCGTATCATTGTTACGGAACTTCCCTACAACGTGAATAAAGCCAGACTGGTGGAGTATATCGGAAAACTGGTTCGCGATAAGAAACTGGACGGCATTACCGCCCTTCGTGATGAGTCCTCCCGTGAGGGAATGCGGATCGTCATCGAACTCCGAAAGGACGTGAATCCTTCCGTGATGCAAAACCAGCTGTTCAAACATACCCAGCTGCAGGATACCTTTGGTGTGATCATGCTGGCTCTGGTGAATAACGAGCCTAAGATCTTAAATATCAAGGATATGCTGACCCACTATCTGAATCATCAGAAAAATGTGGTAACCCGTCGTACCCAGTTTGATCTGGCCAAGGCACAGGATCGGGCGCACATCGTAGAAGGTCTTTTAAAAGCACTGGATAATATTGACGAAGTGATCAAGATCATCCGCGGCAGTAAGACGGTGCAGATCGCAAAAGAGCAGTTAATGGAGCGCTTCGGACTTTCCGAAAAGCAGGCAGACGCAATTGTGGAAATGCGGCTGCGGGCTCTTACCGGTCTGGAAAGAGAAAAACTGGAAAACGAATATGCGGAGTTACGGAAGCTCATTGCCAGATTACAGGAGATTTTGGCAGATGAGAAAAAACTCTTAGGCGTGATCCGGGAAGAGATTTCCGTTTATGCCGATAAATACGGCGACGACCGCCGCACCTCCATCGGTTATGATGAATACGACATCGATATGGAGGATCTGATCCCTGTGACCAATACAGTAGTCACCTTTACAAAGGTGGGCTACATCAAGCGGATGAATGTGGATAATTTCAAGGCCCAACACCGCGGCGGCAAGGGGATCAAGGGAATGGAGACCATCGATGAAGACTACATTGTAGAGATGATGCTCACCACCTCCCACCATTATCTGATGTTCTTTACGAACTTCGGACGGGTATATCGGATCAAGGCTTATGAGATCCCGGAGGCGGGACGTACCGCCAGAGGCACGGCCATTGTAAATCTGTTGCCTCTGCAGCCGGATGAAAAGATCACATCCATGATTCCCATCAAGGATTATAACGACGACGAATACCTGTTTATGGCTACAAAGAAGGGCGTTGTGAAAAAGACGAAGCTTTCCGAGTACGCCAATATACGAAAGAACGGACTGGCAGCTATCAATCTGCGGGATGACGACAAGCTCATCGAAGTAAAGATGGCAAAGGATGACGATGAAGCCATGCTCTTTACCAAGTTCGGCCAGGCCATTCGTTTCAAGATCTCCGACGCCAGAAACACAGGCCGTGTTTCCATGGGTGTAAAGGGGATGACATTAACCGATCAGGATGACGTCATCGCCATGCAGCTGGTTTCCCAGGGTACTGCTCTTATGATCGTATCCAAGGGAGGCTTAGGCAAGTGCACGAAGATGGAAGAATTCACCTGCCAGCACAGAGGCGGCAAGGGCGTGAAGTGCTACAAGATCACGGAAAAGACCGGAAATCTGGTTGGTGTCAAAGCTGTTACCAAGGATGACGAACTGATGCTGATCAATACCGACGGCATCATCATCCGGATCAGTGTGGCGGAAACTGCGCTTTTATCCCGCATCACCAGTGGGGTGAAACTCATCAACTTAAAAGAGAACGAGGAAGTGGCATCCATTGCCAAAGTGCGTAAAGAGGACTTGGTCTATGACGAGGCCTTAAGCGCGGAAGAGGAAGAAGGAACAGAAGAATAGGAGAACTGTCATATGGCAAAGTTCAATTTCGGAGGTTTTAAAAAACCGAATCCCGGGGACGGACCGGAGAGATATGTGGATCCTTCGGTACAGATCGGTAAGCATCTGCCGAAGATCCTGATCGTTGCGATCATATTGGCGCTGATATACGGAAGTATTTATAATGTGTCCGAGCAGCGGAATGCAGTGGTGACCATGTTTGGTACCGTGGTCCGGACGGACACGGCGGGATTGCATTTTAAGATCCCTTTGATCCAGCAGGTGCATAAAGTGGATATCACCACCCAAGGCACCAGCATCGGTTACCGGAACAACGATGGAGAACAAAAGGGATCCCACGCAGCCACGGAAGACGGGGTGATGATCACCTCGGACTTTAACCTTCTAAACATTGATTTCTACATGGAGTACAAGGTATCGGATCCGGTGGCATACCTTTACAATTCCGAGAACCCGGAAGGGATATTGGAAAATATCGCTCTGGCCAGCATTCGCTCCATCGTGTCCAACTATACGGTGGATGAGGCCATGACCACGGGGAAGAGCCAGATCCAGGCGGATGTTAAATCCACTATGATCAAGGAATTGGAAAAGCAGAATATCGGTCTGCAGGTGGTGAATATCACCATTCAGGATTCCCGTCCGCCAACGGACGAGATCAACCAGGCCTTTAAGGCTGTGGAGACTGCAAAGCAGGGAGCGGATACAGCGAAAAACAACGCCCTGCAGTACCAGAACGAGCAGCTTCCCGCAGCGGAAGCCGAGGCAGACAAGATCATTCAGGATGCCACGGCGGCAAAGGAAGCCCGTATCGCCGAGGCGGAAGGACAGGTGGCCCGATTCAACGAGATGTACGACCAGTATGTGAACGCTCCCACCGTTACTAAGCGGAGATTATTCTATGAGACCATGGAAGATATCCTTCCCGATCTAAAGGTGATCATCACCGATGGCAATACCCAGACCATGCTGCCTTTGGACAGCTTTACTACGGAAACTGCCGGCGGAACCGCAGACAGTACAGCGGAACAATAGGAGGGACGGAAGATGAAGAAGAATAAAAAGATCATCCTTGCCATCATCGTCTTGATCCTGTTGATCGGCATCGGAAACAGCGCCTTTGTGGTGCATCCAAATGAGACAGTATCCATCCTGCAGTTTTCAAAGATCATCGATATCAAAAACACCACGGGGCTATATTTTAAGGTGCCCTTTGTCCAGAGTACCCAGCGGGTTTCCACCAAGACCGTGCTTTATGATATTCCCGCCTCCGACGTTATCACCAAGGACAAAAAATCCATGACGGCGGATAACTACGTGCTCTGGAAGGTCACGGATTCCAAAAAATACATTCAGACCCTGGGAGCCATTTCCGAACGGGCTAACGAGCGTGTGGAGGCTGCGGTTTACAATGCTACGAA
>JAIKZU010000056.1 GCA_024681985.1 Lachnospiraceae bacterium
AAGTCCGCCATGGTGGTATGCTCCCGATCGTAGGGGATCTTTTTCATGATGGTGTAGCGGGGGCCACAGGAAAAGCAGCTGATAAAAGGATAGCGGTACCGGCGGTTTTTCGTATCCAAAAGCTCTGACGCACATTTGTCGCAGGTGGCGATATCCGGGGGCAGAAAGCGGATCTCCTCGGAATGATCATCGCTTTTTATGATGCGAAATCCGTCCTCTGCCGGATCGGCACTGCCGCTGTCTAGGCGATAAGATCCGTCGGAGTCCGCTTCCTCCGTCTCGATATAGTCCACCCGGGCGCCTGGGAGGTCGTCGTTTTTCCCGTCAAGCAAATGAAGGCGATGGGAGAATTCCTCCATCGCCTCTGTCTGGCCTTCGATCCGAGCGATCACGATACCACCGGCATTTTGCACGGTGCCCAAAATATGTAGTTTTTCTGCCAGTGCAGCCACGTAAGGGCGAAAGCCCACGCCCTGCACCAAGCCGTAGATTCTAAGTGTTCTCATATTTTTCATGCGAAATGAGCCCTGGTGACGGTGTCAAGGGCTCATCCCAGCCCCACGTCCAGTGCCATCATCAGAACAAATCCGATGGCAAAACATACGGTTCCGATGTTCGAGTGCTCGCCCTCGGACATCTCCGGGATCAGCTCCTCCACCACCACATAGATCATGGCTCCCGCCGCGAAGCTTAACAGATAAGGCATGGTGGGGATCAAAACGCCGGCTGCGGCGATGACCAAAAGGGCACCGATGGGCTCCACAATACCGGATAAAACTCCGTAGATAAAGGTCCTTGTCTTCGGCACGCCCTCTGCCAAAAGCGGCATGGAGACGATAGCTCCCTCCGGGAAGTTCTGGATAGCGATACCGATGGCTAAAGCCAGGGCACCGGTAAATGAGATGGTCTGGTTGCCGTACATCCAGCCCGCTGCCACCACACCTACTGCCATTCCTTCCGGCAGATTGTGGAGTGTGACCGCCAGCACCAGTTTCGTTGTACGCTTTAATCCGCTTTTGGGGCCCTCTTCACTTTTATCCAGATGAATATGAGGAATGACCATATCCAACACCAACAGGAAGAGCATTCCGATGGCAAAACCTACAGATGCCGGCAGAAAGCCCAGCCTGCCCATGTTTTTTGTCTGCTCCAGCGCCGGAAGCAGCAAGCTGAAAAAAGATGCCGCCACCATCACACCGGAAGCAAAACCCGTCAGGGCTCTTTGTACGTTATCGCCGATGGCTTTTTTTAAGAAAAACACACAAGCCGCGCCAAGGCTGGTGCCTAAGAACGGGATCAAGATCACTGTCCACATATACTGTCACCTCCGTCCGATCTGCATATGACTATATTTTAGTCGTAATCCGAAACGGTGGCAACAAAAAACGTCCGGCAGAATTTGCCGGACGCTCTGTTGTTATGGTTAGGAAATGAGCCCTTACCACCGTCCCCGGGGCTCATTCTTTGGCGGCAGCGGCCTTGGCAGCGGCAGCCTTTGCGGCGGCCTCTTCCCGCTTCTTGGCCTCGGCAGCCATCACTTCGGGGGATTTCTGGTAAGTCACGGAAGACTTCTTCCCACCGGGGGTCTGGTAGCCGGGTACCATGGTGAGGCACTTCTTCGGGCACTTCACCACGCAGAACCCACAGGCGATACAATCGTATCGGTCAATGGTCCAGGTGCCGGCCGATCTGTCCACGGAAATGGTGCCGCAGGGGCAGGCACGGGCGCATAAGCCACAGGAGATACAGTCATCGATCTCGATCTCGATATGTCCGCGGCTCCGCTCGGGATATTCCGCCGGTTTTGCCGGATAGGCGGTAGTCACCGGTGGTTTGAATAAATTGGATAACGCCTCAGGGGCGAATTTTAATATTGCCATGGAAACCACCTCTACCTTTCTGTACAGCTGATGCAGGGATCAATGGTAATGATGAGAAGTCCCACATCAGACAGTTCCGTATTCTTCAGCATCTCACAGAGTCCTGCGATGTTCGCAAAAGTAGGGGTGCGGACACGCATACGCTCCAAGTTCGGCTTCCCGGAAGCCTTTGCATAGTAGAAGGCTTCTCCTCTGGGCTGTTCCAAACGGACAAAGGCTTCGCCGTTGGGGTTTCCCTTTACAGGGGTCACCAGATCCGTCTCGGAAGGGATCTTCGCAATGGCCTGACGGATGATGTCGATGGACTGATAGATCTCCATCAGACGTACATAACATCTGGCATAGCTGTCGCAATCCTCACTGACAACGGGCTCAAAATCGATCATGGGATAGGCCGCGTAACCCAGCTTACGCATATCCACAGCCACTCCGCTGGCTCGTGCAAAAGGTCCCACACAACCCAGTTCATTGATCTTCTCCTTTGGCATGATGCCCACGCCCTTTAATCTGGACAGAACCGTATAGTCCTCAAAGAACGTCTTCTGGATGGTCTTTAATTCCTGCTCGATCTCATCCATGGTCTTTAAGATGATCTGCATATGCTCGGAGGTCATGTCCTTTAACACACCGCCGATGGTATTGACGGAAAAGATCACGCGTCCGCCGCAGGTCATCTCCTGGAGATCCAGTACCTTTTCACGGATCCGCCAGCACTGATAGAAGAGATTTTCAAATCCGAAGCCGTCCGCAAGGAGTCCCAGCCACAAGAGGTGGGAATGCATACGAGAGAGTTCGAACCAGATGGTGCGCAAAAACTTGGCGCGATCCGGTATCTCCACATCAAAGATCCGCTCCATGGTCTCACAGTAACCCATGCCGTGTCCGAAACTGCAGATGCCGCAGGTTCTCTCCACCACGTAGGTCATCTGATTAAAGTCACGCTTCTCCACCAGAGACTCCAGTCCCCGATGAATAAATCCGATGGAGGGGATGGCTTCCATTACCCTCTCATCTTCGATCACTAGATCCAGATGGATCGGCTCCGGCAGTACCGGATGCTGCGGTCCATACGGAATTACACTTCTTTTTCCCATTATGCTTCCTCCTTCGGCCCCAGCGGCTTCTCCACATTGATCCGATATAATCTGTTATCCAAGTCGGTGGAGATCAGTTCGATCTTCACACCGAAAAGTTCCTTCATTTCATTCTCGTAAAACACCGCTGCGGGAATGATCTCCGTGATGCTGGGAACCTTTTGGTCCACATCGCATACCACACGGAGGTTATGCAGCTGATATGTCTCGTAATCGGAGAATGAATAGGAGAGTTCATACTTTCCCTCTATATAAGCCGCATGGGCCTGAGAAAAACGATAGCCTTTCTTTTTCAGTTCCATGGCCCGAAAGAGCAGGTCGGAAACTTCGATCTCCTCCAGAATGTTTTCCGGATTCTTTACTTCACTCATGCCGACACCCCCTTTGCGGATTTTTCGTTTTTCTTTTTCGCACGGTGCTCATCCAGGCGCTCCTGGAAGATCTCGATGCCCTGTGCCAGACCGTCAATGATGGCCTGGGGACGAGCTGCACAACCGGGAACATATACATCCACGGGAATCACTGTATCCACGCCGCCTTTGATGTTGTAGCAGTCCTTGAACACACCGCCGGTGCAGGCGCATACGCCTACCGCCACCACTACCTTCGGACGAGGCATCTGCTCATAGAGCTGACGCACCGTCTCTTCGTTTTGGGAGTTAATGCCACCGGTGATCAAAAAGATGTCGGCCTGCATGGGATCTCCTGTATTGATAATGCCAAGTCGCTCTGCGTCATATACCGGTGTCAGGCATGCCAGCACTTCGATGTCGCAGCCGTTGCAACTGGAACCGTCGTAATGAAGGACCCAGGGTGATTTTTTAATATTCGCCATTTCCCTCTTCCTCCTATCGAATAATCATTAAAATAATCAGGTTTACGCCGGCAGAGAAGAGTGTCACGATCCAACTGATCTTTAACATATCTGCCCATTTTACACGTGCGCTGGAGTTGTCGATCAAAACTTCCAGGAAGTATACTACCAGGATCGCTGCGATGGCGCCGATGATGCTGGTGATGCTGCTGTTGATAAAGAACAGGCCCACAACACCCATCACGAACACGTTCTCATACCACTCGGTGATCTGGAAGATGGCTAAATTCTTGGAACCCATCTCTGTGGTGATACCCTTGATCAACTCCTGGTGCGCATGATGGGAAGTACTGACGTCGAAGGGAGACTTCCGCATCTTGATGGTCAGGATGAACACAAACGCAATAAAGAATCCCGGCAGCTGCAGGATATAGCTCATATCATGGGACGCGATCTCGGATACGTTAAAGGTACCCGCTGCCAGATAGAATCCCACACAGGTCAAAAGCACCGCCGGCTCGTAAGCCATCATCTGGATCAGCTCTCTCTGTGCGCCGATACTGGAGTACGGAGACGATGTGACCACTGAGGCAAAATATAAAAAGGTGGCCGCCGTGGACATTACGAAAAAGCACATCAAAATGTCCGTACCGTAAAAGAACATGGCTCCGGTCAAAACCATCAGCACCATATAGGTGATGAGCAAAAAGGTCTGGGCCGTCATGACCGAAATGGTCTGCTTGTTCAGAAGTTTTTTTACATCATAGAAGGGCTGCAGTACCGGAGGTCCCACACGCCGCTGCATACGGGCTGAGATCTTTCGATCCAATCCCTCTAAAAAGCCGCCGATAAAAGGTGCCAAGAGCACATAGGCAATCATTAAGATAATTCCTGTCTTCATACCAAAACACCTCCTATGATCATGCACATCATGATAACGATGACGGCGATTGAAAATGCCTGGGAGGGGATCATCAGCTTTCTCTGTCCGATCACTTTATGGAAATAGAAATTCGAAAGCCAAAGGGTCTTGTCCTCGCCCATGGCGTCCACAAACTTCCGGTTGTCGCCGGCGTTCACGCCGTTCATATAGGAAAGCTTGGTATTGACACGCATCTTTGTACTGTAGATATAAGCGATGACCGGCACTGCAAATACGATGGCGATGATCACCACCAAAGTGAAGAGGATCGCATCGGAAAGTACCGTGGTATTTGTCCCGAACATCTCCGCGATCAAAGGATTGACGTAGACGGCGGACAAAAGCGGGAAGAACAGACACAGGGCGATCATCAGGATCGCATGGATGGCCAGAGAGATCACCTCATTTTTCTTTGTGATGTCCTTAAAAGTCTTTTCTCCCAAATGGCTGGCGGAAATGATCTTGCCCATCCACTTCGTCCAATAGAAGGAAGTCGTGGCGGAACCGAAGCAGATGAATATCACGAGAATAATGTTTCCTTCATCTACGGATGCCTTTAATGCCGCCCACTTGGAGATCAGCATACCAAAAGGCGCCAGGAACATTCCGGCTATACCGATGAACATAAATACCGCCAGGCGGGGAAGGATGTACAACAGTCCGTGCATATCCTCGATATCTCTGGAATGAAGGGAGTTTTCCGTAGCTCCCACATCCTGGAACAAAAGGGATTTGGAGATGGCATGGAACAGCATCAAAAATACGCCGGCCCAAATGGTCTCCTCGGTACCTACGCCGGCACAGGCAACCATCAGTCCCAGGTTGGAGATGGTGGAGAATGCCAAAACCTTCTTTCCGTCACTCTGGGCAATGGCCATGATGGAAGTGATCAGGAAAGTAAAACCTCCGGCCAGAGCGATCATAGAACCAGTGGTGGTACCGCTCATGGCAGGTGCCAGACGGAACAAAATGTAGATACCGGCCTTTACCATGGTGGCACTATGCAAAAGTGCGGAGGACGGTGTGGGTGCCACCATCGCTCCGATGAGCCAGGTGGAAAAAGGAAGCTGCGCAGCCTTGGTCAGCGCCGCAAATGCGATCAGCGCCACCGGTATCACTGCGTATTTGTTTCCGCTGACGCCTTCATTTACCAGATCCGTCAGGGTAACGGAGCCTGCTGTCAGTCCAAAGTAAACGATGCCGATGGCCAGGGCGCATCCGCCGAAGAGGTTCATCCACAAGGCGCGGAAGCTGTTGGTAATGGCAACGGGTTCCTTTGTATAACCGATCAAAAGGAAGGAACAGATACTGGTCAGTTCCCAGAAGAAGTCGATCCAAAGAAGATTCTCGGAAAGCACGAAACCGAACATGGCTCCCAAAAACAGGAACAACAGGGTAAAGAAATAATATCTCCTGTCCTCGAATTCCGTATGGTGATGATGATATCCGTGCATGTATCCCACCGCATAAACAATGATGAGACCGCCGATGACACCGACGATCAGACACATCAGGATAGAAAGATGATCGATCCGGATATGACCGGCACCCTCATTTAATTCGGGTCCCATCAATTCATACCAGGTCAAAAGAAGTGTGGGGGCGATGGACAACAGGCTCACCCAGTACTTTTTGTACTTAAAGGAAAGCACGGTCACCAGGATCATCAGGATCCACTCGGCCCCTAAGATGACATGATCCGCAAGCGCCGTTTCCTGATATAAAACGATCTGGCGGAATCCTCCCATTCCCCATTGTACTGTCAGTACCCCAGTCGCAATCATGATGATGACTGCACTGACATATGCGATGGCGTTACGTACTTTATTTACCCTCGTAACGTACATCAGCACCGAAACGATCAATGGGAAAATGATCAAAAATGGTACTACTTGCATAGTTCTCCCTCCTAGTCTTTTTGCGTTTGTGAAA
>JAIKZU010000058.1 GCA_024681985.1 Lachnospiraceae bacterium
AACTATAACGAGTACGATCCCACGGTGATCCGTCTGGAACAGAATTACCGTTCCACCAAGCGGATCCTTCTGGGGGCCAACTCCGTGATCAAAAACAACGAGGGACGAAAGGATAAGACCCTTTGGACCCAAAACGATGAAGGGGAAAAGATCCGCTTCCGGCAGTTTGAAAACGCCTATGAAGAGGCGGAGTTCATCGCCATGGATGTCAAATCCCAAAAGCGGCGGTCCAACTTCGATTTTTCCGACTGTGCGGTCTTGTATCGGACCAACGCCCAGTCCCGTATTCTGGAAGAAAAGTTTATTAATGAAAATATCCCCTACCGTATCGTGGGCGGTGTGAATTTCTATGCCCGCCGGGAGATCAAGGATATCCTGGCCTATCTAAAGACCGTGGATAACGGAGATGATGACCTGTCGGTGCAGCGGATCATCAACGTCCCCAAACGGGGCATCGGTGCCACATCCATCGGAAAGGTAGCAGATTACGCCAGGGAAAGGGAAATGAGTTTTTATGCGGCTCTGATGGAAGCCTCGGAGATCAAAACTTTAGGAAAAGCCACCGCGAAGCTTACCCCTTTTGTGACTTTTATTGAGGATCTAAAGCGTATGTGCTCCGATCATACGGTGCCGGAGCTGATCCGGGAGGTTTTAGACGGTACCGGCTACCTGGAGGAGCTGCAGGCGGAGGGTACGGACGAGGCCAACGCCCGCATCGAAAACATCGAGGAACTGTTAAACAAAGCGGTGACCTACCAGGAGGAAGCCGAGGATCCATCTTTATCCGGATTTTTAGAGGAAGTGGCCCTCATTGCCGACATCGATACTTTGGATGAGAATGAAAGCTACGTTCTGTTAATGACCCTGCATTCCGCCAAAGGACTGGAATTTCCCTGCGTGTACATGGCAGGCATGGAGGACGGCTTGTTTCCCAGTTATATGAGCATTATGGACGAGGACGAGGAGGAGATCCGGGAGGAACGCCGGCTCTGCTATGTGGGGATCACCCGGGCAAAGGAGCTTTTGACCATGACAGCGGCAAAGAGCAGGATGATACGCGGGGAGTGGCAGTATTCCTCCGTTTCCCGTTTCGTAAAGGAACTGCCTCCGGACATCTTGGAAGGAGAAGTTTGGGAGCCGAAGATGCGGGGCTTTTCCGATCTGTTTGAGGAGCCGGAGGGGAAAAAGTCCTTTGCGGAAAAAAAGAAGGAAGTGACAAAGCCCACAGCGGCAGCCTCCTATGCGAAGAAACTGGAAGCGGCCAAGACTATGGGCACAAAGATCGAAAAGAAGGCCCTGGCCTATGAAACCGGAGATCGGGTCTGTCATCAAAAGTTCGGAGAGGGAACCGTCGTAAACATTGCCGACGGAGGCCGGGACTATGAGGTCACGGTGGAATTCGACGGAGCCGGTGTAAAGAAGATGTTTGCTTCCTTTGCGAAGCTTAATAAGGTGTAAAGATATGGCGTTGAAAAAAGGACAAAGAGTGACCGGCAAAGTGGTGGCGATGGAATTCCCCAATAAGGGCTGGGTTCTTCTTAGCCCGGAGGAAAACGAAGGAATCACGGAGCCGGTGCGCCTTCGGGTGGCAAATGCCGTTTTGGGGCAGAAGGTGGAGTGTTTTGTAAAACGCAGCCGAAAGGAGAAGGCGGAAGGAAGCCTTTTATCCGTGCTGGAATTTTCCGATCTGGAAAAGAATACGGATCTATGTCCCCATTTCGGTATCTGCGGCGGCTGCCTGTTCCAAAGACTGCCCTATGACACCGAGGTGGAATTAAAGCAAAACCTGATCCGGGATCTGTTGCTTCCCGTGCTGGAAAAAGAGACGTATTTGGCAGTGGATGAGGGTATCGCAAAAAGTCCCCGGTGGGAGCATTATCGGAACAAGATGGAGTTTACCTTCGGAGACGAGTATAAGGAGGGACCTCTTTCTCTGGGACTTCATAAAAAGAACAGTTTTTACGACATCGTAAATACCACGGGCTGTCGGATCTGCGAGGCGGATATGAACCGGGTGCTTTCCGTCACCACGGATTACTTCCGCAGCCGCGAAGTCTCTTACTATCACAGGCTGCGGCACACCGGATTTCTGCGGCATCTTCTGGTGCGGCAGACGGTCACAAAAGAACTGCTGGTGGATCTTATAACCTCCGGGGAGGAACCTGTATGGAGAGATCCCAAAGGAGTAGAAAAACAGGGCACAGAGGAACTTTTGGAAGGCTGGAAGGATGCCCTTTTAGAGGAGTTCGGCCCCCAAGGCATCACCGGCATCCTGCATACCATAAACACCCGGGAAGCGGATGTGGTGGAGGATCACGGTACCCGGATCCTCTACGGCAGGGACTATATCGAAGAGCAGCTTTTGGAACTTACGTTTAAGATCACGCCTTTTTCCTTTTTCCAGACCAATTCCCGGGGAGCGGAAGTACTGTATTCCGTCGTCAGGGATTTTATCCGGGAAGCGGTGGACCATCCCGCCACGGTGTACGATCTGTATTCCGGCACCGGCACCATCGCCCAGATCATGGCAGATGTAAGCGACCGTGTCATCGGGGTGGAGATCGTGGAGGAGGCGGTGAGAGCCGCCCGGGAAAATGCCCAAAAGAACGGGCTTTCAAACTGTGAGTTTTTAGCGGGAGATGTGCTAAAGGTCTTAGACGAGATCCGCGAAAAGCCGGACTTTATCATCCTGGATCCGCCCCGGGACGGCGTGCATCCCAAGGCTTTAAAAAAGATCCTGGAGTACGGAGTTTCCTCCATGATCTACATCGCCTGCAAGCCCTCTTCCCTGGCCCGGGATCTGCCGGCCTTCTTTGCAGCCGGATATGAAGTGCGCCGATTAAAGGCGGTGGATATGTTCCCCCGCACCGCGAATTGTGAAGTCTGCTGTTTGCTTACAAAGACATCCTGTTAAAATCCTTAAATATACGGTTGAAAACCTTGTGTGTATATGAGAAAATTATAGGTACTGAACTTATAAAACAGGACAGGATTGAAGTGTCCGCAGTTTTATCGGGAGGTTATCATGGAGAGAAAAAGTACTTGGATGAACGCGTTGATCATTGGAATCTGTGTGGTGGTAAGTTGTGTGGCTCTGGCCTTCGGTCTGGCCCATTTCCGTTCGGAAAGCACCCACGTAATCACGGCTACGGGAAGCGCCAGTGTGGATTTTGAGGCAGATCTGATCATCTGGAGAGGATCCTATTCCTCCGTTGCCTATACTTCACAGGAAGCCTATGAAAAGTTAAAAAGCGATGCGGAATTGGTAAAGACTTACCTTTTGGACAACGGCATCGACGAGAGCGAGATCGTATTTAATTCCGTGGATATCGGCAGGACCTATCATGATATCTATGATGCAAATGGAAACTACGCCGGTTCCGAAGCGGACGGATATCAGCTGACCCAGTCAGTGACGGTGACATCCTCCAACATGAGTCAGGTGGAAAAGATCTCCCGGAATATATCTTCCCTTTTGGACAAGGGTGTAGAGCTTTCTTCCGATTCGCCGGAATACTACTATTCGGATCTGGATGCCTTGAAGTTGGATCTCATTGACAAGGCC
>JAIKZU010000108.1 GCA_024681985.1 Lachnospiraceae bacterium
ACTTTTCCCTGCTTTTCTATACGTTACTTAACGCTGTTAACCTTGATTTTTATAGTAGTTGATCAGGCATCCCCGCTCTATGATCTCACGCTCATCATCCGTCAGGTCTCCCATGCGAAGCGTAAATTCCTTTAGCCCGTCTTCTTTAACCACATACGCCGGGATCTGTTCCTTTTTCTCTGCCACTGCGTCATAGACATCGGGGATGAACAGGTAATCTCCCAGTGTAAAAGGCAGATCTCCCTCGGGGATCAAGAAGGGAAGCATACCCCAGTTGATCAGGTTGGAGCGGTAACGCTTCGTCGCATATTCGTTTGCGATATTTGCCCATCCTCCCAAAACCTTCTGACAGGATGCGGCCTGCTCCCGGGCGGAACCGTCACCGGGCTTTACAGCAAAAATGGTGCTTCCCACACCGATATTTTCGCGGCTTACGTCCGGATAGGTCTCTTTTACTTTATGGATCGCCTGATGGAACTCCTCACTGATCTCCCCGGGACAGTTGTCCGCTTCAATGGCTTTTTGGATCTTTTGCACTTCCTTTGCGCGTCCCACATATCCGGGATCCTTACGGGAGAGGGTAAACTCTGCCAGTCCCAAGGGATTGGAACGATAGGAGGAAGTCTCTCCGGAAGGGATCAACTCATCCGTGGTAGTAACGGGATCGTGGATCTCGGAAACTACTTTCAGGAACATATGCTTCGGCAAAGGACTCATGGCCGGCCAATCCTTGATGTTGGGACCGAATTTGATCTCCTGGCTTTCGTCCGCCACGCCCTTGGAGTCAAAGACGCGGTTTGCATATATCGTCTTGTCAAAGAAGTATTTCGGCTTCGTAAAGTTTGCATCGATCTCGTCCGCACCGGTGAGGAATCCTTTATTGGCTGCAGTCGCTGCAATGGAACGGGCATCCATCAGTGCCACGGATGCGATCTGTCCGCTCTGCAGCTTGCTTCCCTCTCTGTTGGGGAAGTTTCTGGTGGAGTGGCGGATAGAAAATCCGTTGTTTCCGGGGGTGTCTCCGGCTCCGAAGCAGGGTCCACAGAAGGCGGTCTTTACAATGGCGCCCGTGGCCATAAGGTCTGCCACGCAACCGTTTCTCACCAGTTCCATATAAATGGGGGTGCTGGCCGGATAAACGGAAAGGGTAAACTCATCCGGTCCGATGCTGGCGCCCCGGAGAATGTCCGCCGCGTCCGTGATGTTTTCAAATCCGCCTCCGGCACAACCGGCGATGATGCCCTGGTCCACATAGAGCTTTCCGTCGCGGACCTTGTCCTTTAGCGTAAACTCCACCTGGCCGTCCAGGCTGACTGCCGCTCTCTTTTCGCAGTCATCCAAAATATCATAAAGATTCTGTTTTAATTCTTCGATGGTGTAGGTATTGCTGGGATGGAAAGGCATGGCGATCATGGGACGGATCTCGGAAAGATCGATCTCAATGACTCCGTCGTAGAATGCCACATCCCGAGGCATAAGCTCGGCATATTCCTCCACACGACCGTGGATATCGTAGTATTCCCTCACCTTATCGTCCGTTTTCCAAATAGAGGATAAGCAGGTGGTCTCCGTTGTCATCACGTCAACACCGATGCGGAAGTCCACACTTAAGTTGGCCACACCGGGGCCTACGAATTCCATGACTTTATTCTTCACATATCCCTTTTCAAAGACCTCACCAATGATGGCCAACGCCACATCCTGGGGTCCGACGCCCTTACGAGGCGTACCTGTCAGATATACAGCCACCACCTCGGGCATGGAGATGTCATAGGTACGGTTCAAAAGCTGCTTCACAAGCTCCGGTCCGCCCTCTCCCATCGCCATGGTACCCAAAGCACCGTATCGGGTATGAGAGTCGGAACCTAAGATCATCTTTCCGCCGCCGGCCAGCATCTCTCTGGCAAACTGGTGGATCACCGCCTGGTGAGGAGGTACATAGATCCCGCCGTAACGCTTCGCGCAGGAAAGTCCGAACATGTGATCATCTTCATTGATGGTACCGCCCACCGCACAAAGAGAATTGTGGCAGTTTGTCAGCACATAAGGAATGGGAAACTTCTCCAGTCCCGAAGCCCGGGCTGTCTGGATGATGCCCACATAAGTGATGTCGTGGCTGGTCAGCTTATCGAATTTAATCTGCAACTGCTCCATATTGCCGGAGGTGTTGTGGGCTTTCAAGATCCCGTAAGCAATAGTGCCCTGCTTGGCCTCCGCCTCGGAAACGCTCTTTCCGGTAGCTTTCTCAACTGCGGCGACGTCCTCCACCAACGTCTCTCCGTTAACCAGATACATTCCTTTTTCTGATAATCTCATCCTTATACCTCTTATCTTATTATTCTAACTATGTACATCCAGTATTATGTGTTTGATAATCCGATGAGGGCTGTAAAAAACGTCGGTACTTAATGAACGAAGTGAATTTAGTACCGCTACGTTTTTTCTCAGGCGCGGGTGTCCGGTGGACACCTCTGCGTAGCAGAAGCGTGGACCGAGTCGGAGACGAGACGAAAGCGTCCCGAATGGATTATTCAAACCACATAATACGTTATTCATTTTTCAATAATCAAATTGCGAACGTGCCTCGCAGTTTTATGCATTTCGACGACACGGTTGTCATTCGTTCTCTTTTTTAGAAAAAATGGAGAATATCTTCTTTTCAGATTTGGTTTCCGGCGCCTTCTCTCCTCCATCCTTCCAGTTAAAGTACTCCGCATCCAGATCCGCGGACAGGGCCGCCTCATCCAGATCCGTCTCCGACTTTGAGTTTTCCTCCTCTACGGCGGACAATCCCGCCTTATGGATCAGATCCGTATTGACGATGATCTCCGGCTTGACATCCGCATAGGAAGATGTCTGAGGCGGAAGCTCCGAAGCGCTTTCCTTTTCTTTTATCCGTCGGAGATTTTCCTCGTCGATCAACCGGATATACTTCTGCGTATCGATGAAATCCTGTAACTGGGATTTTAATTCGTATTGATTGGTCTTTACCTCGTAGCGCTTTTCCTTCATCTGGGCTACGAGATTTTCGTGCACCGCATTGATCTGGTTTTCGGCGCTCTTCATGATGTCCTGGATCTCGGCTAAAGCCTGATCCGAATACAAAACGGAAGCCGCATACACATCTTCCGCCTTTTTCCTGGCCTCGAAGATAATGTCGTCTCCCTGTCTCTCCAGCCGCCTGGCGGCTTTGTCTCGGCTCTGCACCGTGAGCTCGTGCTCATCCATCATATCGTACATGCAATCGTTGAGTTCCTTTAAGAGATCCATCATCTCACTTTTTTCAACGATCACCCGCTTCTTGCTGCCGTTGTACGGCTCCGCCTTGGAAAACAAGACGTGTATCCTTTTTAGCACATCCTCTGTGCGATCTGCTGCTCCCATATTTCACCCGTGCTCTATGAACGTATTTCTAAAAAAAGCCTATGGTTTTCCACTATTTATTCACATTTAAATTTATCATAAGACGATTTTCGTGACAACCGCTATTTCGGGCGGTTTATTGTCTCTTTTGCGGAAACGAACTTATCCACCAGACAAACGATGAGGGCCTCTTTCGAGCCGGGAAAACGGGTCAGGTTCAAGGGCCACATATGGGTCCGGATGATCTCTCCCTCCTTTTCCCCGATGGAAAAGTCCCGAAGCGCGTTAAACAGCGCCCGATCCGCGTGATGATACCCATGGAGATGATCCCCGTAGGTATGCCAGTCATACAGGTAATAATCATGCAAAAAAGCACCGATGACCAGTGCTCTTTCATCCACCTTCAGACGGAGTTTCCGGGCGGTCCGAAAACTCAAACGAGCCACCTTCAGACAATGGTTGTAGGTGGAAACATCGCTGTGCTGAATATAATTTTTCATTTCCTGCGCTTTGGGATGATCTGCCACTCCGCGCAACAGGTGCGCAAATTCGATATCCTCAGCTGTCATGCTCTTCCCTCCGCAGTCTCTCTACCAGCTTGGCATGCTTTACGTCCTTAAAGGTAGTGATGGTATGCAAGTGCCGCTTCTGCCGGCGTGTAAGCTTCATCATATCTGCCGCCTTTGCCCGGAGCATGCCCGGAGCTTCCGATACTTTTGCCATAATGGCCTCCGGAGCCTCCGATACCTTCGCCATGATGGCTTCCGGCGCTTCCGACACCTTTTCCTTGATCATGGCAGGTGCCGAGGCCACTTTTTCCACGGAAGCCTCCATCCGCTCATCGAATTTATCCTGGGCCTCATCCAGCACTCTAAGCAGGGAAGTAAGGGAAGCTACCGTAAGGGCCAGATCCATTCCCAGAACCATCATCAGTGCGAGAGAGATGATCTCATTTATGACAGGATGCGCATCTCCCATAGCAAAATACTGCAGGATCCAGGGAAAGAACCACTTGACGATCACCACGCCCGCCACACCAAAGGAAAGGGTCGCGGGGAGGCAGATCCGGCCGTTTACATTTAGGGGTACTTGGGAATAGTCCCACCACATGGCATGGAACCTTTTTTCCAAAACATAAGAGACGCTGTATTCCAAAATGGCGGATCCGATGGCGCATACCAAAAAGATCTTCCACCAGATGGTTTCTCCTCCGGTAAAAAAGGGAAGTTCATTGAAGATGATCATAGTGATGGTGGCGCCCACGCCGTAAATGGGACAGATGGGGCCAAAGAGGAATCCCCGGTTCTCCCAGTGTCCGGTCTTTACGGTGCAATAGGTGCACTCGTAGATCCAACCCATGAAGCTGAATATGATAAATCGTATGAAGTAACTAGATATGATCACTGTAATTCTCCACAGTCGCTTTTTTTCTGTTTTGTTTTTATCATCAAAAAACCAAGCATCCTGCTTCGAGTCGAAAGGAACGGCCGTTACAAAAACAGTAAACTCAACTCAGGCACCCTCACGGCACATGAGAGCTTCCGCTTAGTGCTGCTTCATTCCTGACCTGACACGGTTCACAGATTCCCATCGCGTAAGACCCAAGTCTCAACGCCACACGTCTCTGCCAGCACCGCCCCCTAAAAACCCTCTGCAGGATATCACCCCAGCTATAGCGGATTGCTGGTTCAGGGTACCGCTACCACCCCGGCTGCTCGGT
>JAIKZU010000152.1 GCA_024681985.1 Lachnospiraceae bacterium
GATTCATCTTATCTCCTTTTTTGTGGAAAAGGCACCCGTAAAAACGGATGCCTTTTCCTTATATCTCATTTACTATCTCCCGTCAATTATCCGGTAAATTTATTTTGTCGTGTTGACGTATTTCTGGATGTTGGAAGCATTAACGAACTTCTCACTCTTTTCCCCATCTACCACAACCAATGTAGGGGCCTGCATCACGCCATACTTAGCTGTCAGCTCCGGCTCCTCCTCCGCATCGATGATGACGAATTCCTCATCAGAGAGGATCTCCTTTGCCTTTGCACAGTTGGGGCAGGTCTTTGTGGTGAACAGATACCGCACGGTGTGATCGGAAGAAAGCTCCAGCTCCCCTTCGTGTAAGGTCACTTCCACTTCCGGTGCGGAAAGCTCCGTCATCTCTTGGTGCTGGCTGTGAAAGATCTCGCTGCTCTTGGCCTCCTCGATATTGGAAAGGGCCTGAGATACCACTTCCTTATCCTTGAGCACATTGATCCGTGCATGCTTCATATCGTAGATCCGACGGTTCTTGTACTCCTGTACCTTTCCTTCGTTCCAGTTCTGAACCGGACGATAGTAACCGGTAATCCGGGAGTATACCTCAGTCTTTTCTCCGCAGGTAGGACACGTATACTGCTCACCAGTGAGATACCCGTGCTCCTTGCAGATGGAGTATGTGGGAGACATGGTGTAGTAAGGCAGGCGATAGTTCTCTGCAATGGTACGCACCAGCTTTGCCGCTGACTGCCAGCCGGGAAGCTTTTCTCCCAAAAAGGCATGGAATACGGTACCGGAAGTATACAAAGTCTGCAATTCGTCCTGTACATCCAGTGCATCAAAGATGTCCGAGGTGTAATCCACCGGCAGATGACTGGAGTTGGTGTAATAAGGAGTGTCTCCTTCCTTTCCGGCGGTGATGATCTCCGGGAAGCGCTCCTTGTCATGCTTTGCCAGGCGGTAGGTGGTGGACTCTGCGGGAGTCGCCTCTAGGTTGTAGAGGTCACCGTACTTCTCCTGGTAATCGGAGAGACGCTCTCTCATGTGATTTAACACATCCTTTGTAAACTCCACGGTCTCGGCATGGGTCAGATCCTTCTTTAACCAATTTGCATTTAATCCCACCTCGTTCATACCAATGAGGCCGATGGTGGAGAAATGATTATTAAAGGTGCCCAGATATCTCTTTGTATAAGGATAAAGTCCCTCATCCAACAGCTTGGAGATCACGTCACGCTTGATCTTTAAGGAGCGGGCTGCCACATCCATCATGTGATCCAGACGTTTGTAGAAATCTGCTTCATCCGTAGCCTGATAAGCGATACGGGGCATGTTGATGGTCACCACACCTACGGATCCGGTGCTCTCACCGCTTCCGAAGAATCCGCCGGACTTCTTTCTTAATTCACGAAGATCCAGACGCAGTCTGCAGCACATACTGCGGACATCGGAAGGCTCCATGTCGGAATTGATATAATTTGAAAAATAAGGTGTACCGTATTTTGCGGTCATCTCAAACAAGAGACGGTTGTTCTCCGTATCGGACCAGTCAAAGTCCTTTGTGATGGAATAGGTAGGGATGGGATACTGGAATCCTCTGCCGTTGGCATCGCCTTCGATCATGATCTCCAGGAAGGCTTTATTGACCATGTCCATCTCCTGCTTGCAGTCGCCGTAGGTGAAGTCCATTTCCTTGCCTCCTACGATGGCAGGAAGCATCGCCAGATCATCCGGCACCGTCCAGTCTAAAGTGATGTTGGTAAAAGGTGACTGGGAACCCCAACGGCTGGGGGTGTTGACGCCGTAGATAAAGGACTCGATGGCTTTTCTCACCTCCCGATAGGTCAGATTGTCTACCTTTACAAATGGAGCAAGGTAGGTATCGAAGGAGGAAAAGGCCTGGGCGCCTGCCCATTCGTTCTGCATGATCCCCAAAAAGTTCACCATTTGATTACAAAGTACGGAGAGGTGCTTTGCCGGAGCAGAGGTGATCTTTCCGGAGATGCCGCCCAAGCCTTCTTTGATCAACTGCTTTAAGGACCAACCGGCACAATATCCGGTGAGCATGGACAGATCGTGGATATGGATATCCGCATTTCTGTGCGCACTGGCGATCTCGTTGTCATAGATCTCGGACAACCAGTAATTTGCGGTAATGGCGCCGGAGTTGGAAAGGATGAGTCCGCCAACGGAATAGGTCACGGTGGAATTCTCCTTCACACGCCAGTCCTCTACCTTCACGTAACTGTTCACCACGTCCTTGTAATCTAAGATCGTGGACTTCATGTTACGCATCTTCTCTCTCTGCTTACGATAGAGGATGTAGGCCTTTGCCACTTCCGTATAACCGGTCTGCTCCAGAACATTTTCCACGCTGTCCTGGATATCCTCAACATAGATCTTGTCGGACTTTACCTTTTTCTGGAAGTCTGCGGATACCCGAAGGGCCAACAGGCTTAAGATATCATCGTCATACTTCATCTCGCAGGCAACAAAAGCCTTCTCAATGGCGTCGTTGATCTTTTTCAGATTAAACTCCGTTACTTTTCCGTCTCGTTTTACTACTTCAAACATTTCTCTCCACCCTTTTCTTTTGTGTGCTTAACTGTCTCTTTCTGTAGTTTTTGTCAATAAAACCCTCAATAAAATCTCTCTTCATTGCGACAATCGCCGCGATTGAACTCATTCTATCACCTGTTTATGGGTGTGGTCAAGAGCAAAACCACAATATCTTGTGGTCGACCCGTCAGCCCATTTCCATATATGGTAAAAAATAAAAATGGGAAAAGCCTTTAAAATCAAGGCTTTTCCCATATTGGGTCCGATCTATGATCCGATTTTCGCAAAAAAATTCGTCATTTTTAACAACATATTGTGGTGCGTCAAAAAAGATCACCATATATGATGTATCTATATCCTGCTGTTTAAGAAAATCACCTCATCCAAAACATCCGCATCCGCCGGATAATCCAACAGATAGTCATTGGCCGCGTCAAAGGCTCCCGTGTAATCACACATATTCTCCAAAACGCCGATCTTGTTCTTCATCAGCTGCTTTTTGTTTTTCGCATTCTCGATGGCAAGACCGTTTTCAATGGCATTTAAGGCTTCGGGGTAATTCCCCTGCTCCGCTAAGATATCCGCCATGACCCCATAAGTCTCCGCCGACACTTCCTCACTATTGGCGAAATTGATAAGGATCTCATTGGCCTTTTCTTCGTTGCCGGCGGCACGATAAGCCTTTGCCAGATAGATATTTGCTTCTTTGTTCCCCTTTTCCGTGGAGGAGGTAAGCACCTTGATGGCGGCATCATTCTGCTCCAGGATCAGATAGATCCGACCCCTCCAAAAGAGATTGTTGGCGGAATCCCCTTCGATCTCCAGAGCCAGGTTTAAAAACTCCATGGCCTCTTCCCGCAGGCCGGAGGCTGCCAGATTCTCATAGATCTGGATGTACATCTCATAATCGTCACCGGAGACCGCAACTGCATTCTTATAATCGGAAAGGGCTTTTTCCGTATCCTTTTCCTTTAGATATAAGCTGCCCCGCAGAAAGTAAGCATTCTTGTCCTTTCCGTCGTAGGCGATGACATTTCCGTAGGTCTCGATGGCACCGGCGGCATCCCCCAGCAGGTACTGATCCGCT
The DNA here is from genome assembly GCA_024681985.1 of Lachnospiraceae bacterium. Classification (GTDB taxonomy): domain Bacteria; phylum Bacillota; class Clostridia; order Lachnospirales; family Lachnospiraceae; genus JAILEN01. The sequence continues at coordinate 3,641 of JAIKZU010000152.1, forward strand.
CCCTTGTAATAGCAAAGGTCGATCTCCCGCCGGCTCACCCGTCCGTTGGCCAGGCGAAGGGCTTCATTAATATGGGTCAGTGCATCCTCATAAGCGCCGCTTCCCATTTCCTCGATGGCCGTTTCCTTTAGATTGTTCTGCTGTTCTATGGCTTCTTTATTACATCCGCTAAGTATCATGGAAGCAACAAATGCAGGCAAAAGAAGCCGTATAAAGGTATGTTTTCTCGTTTTTTTCATAAGCGTAGTATAGCATATGGGACTGTGGCAGTGAAGATTTATTTATGTTATAATCTCTTATTGTCAAATCGGGTCGACGTGATGGTCGTCCTATTAATTTACATTATCTGTTACGGAGGTTTATCACATGAGTTATGAAATAAAAGACATTGCGCTGGCGGAATCCGGCGAGCACAAGATCGACTGGGTGAGAAAGAACTGCCCTCTGCTCCGCTCTTTGGAGGAGGACTTTACAAAAGATAAGCCCTTTAAAGGCATCCGGGTAGCCCTTTCCATTCACCTGGAAGCCAAGACCGCCTATCTTTGCAAGGTACTTGCCGCCGGCGGCGCCGAAATGTACATTACCGGATCCAATCCCCTCTCCACACAGGATGACGTGGCTGCGGCTCTGGCAAAGGCAGGGCTGAACGTATTTGCAAAATACGACTGCAATGAAACGGAATACTTTTCCTATATAGAGACCGTTTTAAAGAACCACTGCAACATCATGATCGATGACGGCGGTGACCTGGTGAACATGCTGCACACCAAACTGACGGATGAACTG
>JAIKZU010000170.1 GCA_024681985.1 Lachnospiraceae bacterium
TCATTGACGATACCGATGAGATTGATGTTGTCAGGAAGTGCCTGATAAAGCTTTGCATACTCTCCCATCTCCGCAACACAGGGCTGACAGAACGTCCCCCAGAGATGAACGATGGTAAGGTCATAATCCTTAAAGATGTCCTGAGATACGGTCTCGTTATCCAGGGTCACTGTCTTAAAAGTCAAGGTGCGGTCGGAAATCTCCGATGCGGGAATATTTAATGCCACCAGATTTCCGGAAGGGGCGCTTTCCTGGGTATCCGCCGATCCCTCCGCTGTGTCTTCCGCCGAGGGGGCATCCGCTACTGCGGCGCTTTCATCACCTTCCGTCGCATCCGCCGTTAATGCATCCTCTGCATCGGCTTCTTCATAATCCGCATCTTCTTCATAATATTCATCCTGCTGATAATCCTCCGCCACCGGCTCTTCGTCCTCCGGCAGAAGCATAATGATGATAAAAAGCACACCCAAGGTGGCCAGGGCAATAACGGCCACATGCTTTATCTTTTCCCACAAACTCTTTTCTTTTTTTTCGCTCATCTTTCCTCTCCCTCTTACGGTTCGATCCCGATCATTTTTTCTTCGATCGTCCTTTTCAACTCGTGTAAAATTTTAGCATGACAAGCCCGTAAACGCACGCAGTATTTGCCTCCGGATTCCCTATTTTGTGGTAGGGGTTTGGGACATCTCGTGTTATAATCCTGTTGGTAAACAAAAAAGACGGGGTTTATTAAAACCCCGACAGTGATACAAAAATAAAGCCAAAGGAGTCCTCATGACACAGTACGATAGAATGAAAGCGGGACTGATCTACAACCCCGCAGCTCCCCAGATCGAGGAAGAACAGTTTCCCCTGTTGGAAAACCTGTACGATTTTAATCACACCCGTCCTTCGGAGCAAAAAAAGCGGCAGGAACTGATGCAAAAAATGTTCGGTTCCATAGGAAAAGGATGCTATATCGAGCCGCCTTTTCATGCCAATTGGGCCGGAAAGAATGTGTTCTTCGGAGATTATGTATATGCGAATTTTAACCTGACCATCGTGGACGATGGCAATGTCTACGTAGGGGATAAGGTCATGTTCGGCCCCAACGTGGTCATCGCCACAGCCAACCATCCCATCCACCCCTCCCTACGGGAAGACATGCTGCAGTACAACAAGGACGTCCATATCGGCAGGTGTGTCTGGATCGGGGCAGGTGCCGTCATCGTACCCGGTGTGACCATCGGTGACAATTCCGTCATTGGTGCCGGCAGCATCGTGACAAAGGATATCCCCGCCAATGTAGTGGCGGTGGGCAATCCCTGCAAGGTCATCCGCGAGATCGGTCAACGGGACAAGGAGTTTTTCTATAAAGAAGAAGCCATTGACTGGGAAGAGATCCTGGCGTTTCCTCCCATGGGCTCTCATCAATCCACAGATGCTTCAAAGTAGGGGCAGTCTCCGCCGTCTAACACGTCGGAGGGCTTGTTTTCATAAATACCACAACTTAAGGCATTTCCTTCGCGGTATTTGCAGTATTGGCAGGACATGCTCTCTTCCGTAAGGGGGCGAAGCCCCAGATCCCCCGTCATTCTCTCCACATAATTGGGATCCACCGGGTACAAAGGCAAGGTCATACTGATGATACGATCCATGGGCTCGGCTATGGGCAGCAATGACCGAAGGAGTTTTTCTCCCTTATCGTTTTCCATGACGAAGGTCACGTCGGATTTATCCGGCATGTTATCCTCCGCCTCGTCAAAACTTGCTTTTAACATGGACAAAAGCAGTCCGGATCTGGACGATGCGTTCTCCAGATAGATCCACTCATTATCCAAAAGGTTCTCCTCCACACGGGTAAACAGCGCGCATCCGATGATCCGGTTTCCATCCAAGGCGAACATGCTGATGTCTTGGTCCATATTCTCAAAGTCGTAATCACTGAACCTGCCCAGCTCGTTTAGTTCTCCCACAAAGATCCCCAGCTGCTTGGCCGTGATATCCTTTAAGGGCACCACCCTTTGGTCGCGAGGCACTTTTGCTTCTGCCAAAAGACCGCTGTTCAAAAAATGATGTATGCGCACCCGGTATACATTTCTCTCCTCTGCCTTAAAGAATCCGTTGGCCTCCAAGAATCCCATCAGATCCTTTTTCTTTTCCAATGGCAGGCGTGATGAGCACACTTAATGCATAGGTATCATGTGCGCCCTCCAAGCTCCCCAGCATCTGTTCCAGATCATCTCTGACATAATCTAAAAGGCCGCTTCCCACGCCGGTCCTTAAAACAGAAGGGATCACGGCAATGGACACTAATTCCGGTCCGTTTATCTGCGGATCCACCACAGCCATACCCAAAAGTCCTCTTTCATCATCGGCAGTGTAGAAAAGATAGTCCGAAAAATTCTCATCCTCCAAAATGTCCGGTCTTATAAATCCTCGAAAATTCAAAGCCTGGTCGGCATTCATTGATCTGATCTTCGAGATTGACATCCACCACTTCTTCGTCATAGAACCGTCGATAGACACTCTTTTCCTGCTCATAAAGCTTGGGCAGGTTTTCAAACTCCCAGGTGCCAAGCCGCGCTTTGTAAGCGGCCTCCTTTTTGTTATAGCGTTTTTTCTTAAAATGACCCAGTTTCTTCTTTTGTGCCTTGGTCAAAAGCGTGGTAAACTCTGCCCCCTCTTCGGTATTGAACTGGGGCTCTTCCGTGACAGAGTCCTTTAACCGCTGCAGTTCCTCCTCGGAAAGCGTCGTATGCTTGGAAAGCCTTTCGATGGAACGCTCAAGTCGGCTTCTCTTCTCGCCTTCCACGTATGCTTCGAACCCGCGCATAGTCGATTTGTCATTTAACTCCTGCAAGAACTCATTCGACTTCGGATAATATACGAGCTGCTCGGATTGTTTTTCCAGTTTTAAACCATCATCCATTTGCGCTTCTCCATACATGTTGTGCGCTCCAAAAGATGTTCTTATCTTACCATATTTCGGGCGTAAATCATGTGGCATAATGATCCCCCGGGACTGTTCCCGGGGCTCATTTTTGAAAATGAAAATGAAAATCATTTTCATTTTCCTTGACTTCCATCCGGTCGATGTGTAGAATTTACTTCAGCAAATCAAGGGAGGAACAATTATGAAAAAATATATTGCGCTTATTCTGGCGGCCATACTGATGGTCAGCTCACTTACCGCTTGCGGATCCCAAGGCTCAGCCACCGCAAAAGAAACCGGATCCCTGCAGATCGTAACCACCATCTTCCCGGAATATGACTGGGTACAAAACATTCTGGGCGACAATCCGGGTAACGCAGAGGTAACCATGCTTTTGGACAACGGCGTGGATCTGCACAGCTACCAGCCCACTGCAGACGACATCCTAAAGATCTCTACCTGCGATATGTTCATCTACGTGGGCGGAGAATCGGACGAGTGGGTGGAAGATGCTTTAAAAGAGGCTACAAATAAAAATATGATCGTTATCAACCTGTTGGAAGTTCTGGGCGACAACATTAAGGAAGAAGAAGTGGTCGAAGGTATGGAGGCCGAAGAAGAGGAAGAAGGCGAAGGCGAAGAGGAAGAGGGTCCTGAATACGATGAACACGTGTGGCTTTCCTTAAAGAATGCCTCTGTCCTGGTGGGGCATGTCGCAGATTCCCTCGCTTCCATCGATGAGACGAATGCGGAAATGTACAAGAAAAATGCGACCGCCTATCAGGAAAAACTAAGCACCCTGGACAAAGCTTATGCAGACACGGTTTCTTCCGGAAGCGTAAAGACGGTTCTTTTTGGCGACCGTTTCCCCTTCCGCTATCTGGTTGACGATTACGACCTTTCCTACTACGCCGCTTTCGTGGGTTGCTCCGCCGAAACGGAAGCCAGCTTCGAAACCATTTTATTCCTGGCAAATAAGGTGGACGAGCTCTCTCTCCACTCCATCCTGACCATCGAGAACGCCGACCATAAAATCGCCGAAACGATTCGGGATAATACAACATCCAAAGATCAGCAGATCTTAAGCATGGACTCCATGCAATCCACGACGTCACAGGACGTAAAAAACGGCGTGACGTATCTGTCCGTGATGGAAGACAATCTCGAGGTGTTAAAAGTTGCCCTGCAGTAGGTTTCGATCACAGGAAGGACTATAGACGATGAAAAGTAGATTCCTATTATTCTGTGCCATGCTCTCACTGCTCCTTACGGGATGCAGTCGTAAAGAACC
>JAIKZU010000181.1 GCA_024681985.1 Lachnospiraceae bacterium
GGCTTTTCTCTTCTCCAAAAATGCGCCCATTCCCTCTTTCTTATCGTAGGTATCGTTTACCACACCGAAGAGGTTTGCTTCCATCTCAACCGCATTTTTGATATCCATGTCATAGCCGTTGTTGATGGCAGCCTTTGCAACTGAATTTGCGTAGCTTCCCTTGCTGGCGATCTTCTTTGCCATGGCCTTTGCGGTGTCATAGAGCTCCTCTGTGGAAACCACTTTATTTACCAGGCCGATCCGATATGCTTCCTGGGCGTCGATATTGTCGCAGGTAAAGATCATTTCCTTAGCGCGGCCCATACCAACGAGACGAGCCAGGCGCTGTGTGCCACCGAATCCGGGGATGATACCCAGTCCTGTCTCAGGCTGTCCGAAGATCGCATTGTCGGAAGCGATACGGATATCGCATGCCATGGCTATCTCACATCCGCCGCCTAAAGCAAAACCGTTTACTGCGGCGATGGTCACCTGCCGCATGTTCATCAGCTTAAAGAAAGGAACGGAAGCTTTGATACCAAAGGCTCTGGCTTCCGGTGCGGTGAAGTTCACCATCTCACTGATGTCTGCGCCGGCCACAAAGGATTTGAACTGATTGTCCTTTTTATCCGGACCACCGGTTAAGATCACAACCTTTACATCATCTCTGGCCTCGATCTCTGTCAGAGCCACATCCAGCTCCTCTAAGGTCTCGCTGTTTAAAGCATTTAAAGCTGCAGGTCTCGAGATCGTAAGTAATGCGATCTCCTCTTCCACTTCCAGTTTCAGGTTTTTGAATTCGCTCATGTCATCCTCCTTTTCTCATCCACCCTCTTTTGGTGGTTATGGTTCATTGTGATGCCTTCTCCGAGATTGTGTTTTTTTTAACACACTTTTTATTATAAGGATTTCCGCAAAAAAGTACAGACATTTTGCCTTATTTTTTTATAAGAATCTGCCGATACAGAAAATGAGAGAATACTTGTTTTTTCCGTAAAACCGTGCGATAATATCAGCACGTAATACCTTTTGAAAGGAGGGCATGCCCATGGATGTGACAAGTGTTGCCGCATTGGCTACATACTTATCCAGAGCCCAGACATACAATGATGTCGGCTATGCCGTGCTAGGCATGTCTATGGATGCCATGAAGATGGAGGGCGCCGGTGTTGCGCAGATGATCAACTCCGCTCCGGCCATGGAACTATCCGTTAATCCCTCCGTTGGCGGAAATTTCGACATGTCGGTTTAGACGGTTCGACAAGTATGCATCATAAAAGCAGTCGCTTACGCGGCTGCTTTTTGTTGTCCTTATTTGGTTGCGATGACCTCGATCTCCAACATCACATCCTTTGGCAAGCGTGCGACTTCTACACAGCTTCTGGCAGGATAGGGTTCCGGGAAAAAATCTGCATATACTTCGTTGATGGCTCCGAAGTCATTCATCTCCTTTATGAATACCGTGGTCTTTAAGACCTTGTCCATGGAAGTCCCTGCCGCCTCCAACAGATGCTTCATGTTTGTAAAAGCCTGCTTTGCCTGGGCCACGCTGCCCTCGGGGATATTTCCCGTAGCGGGATCCACCGGAATGACTCCGGAGGTATAAACAATACCGTTTACCTCAACGGCCTGTGAATAAGGGCCGATGGCGGCAGGTGCCTTGTCTGTGGAAATAATGTTCTTCATTTTTTAGTCCTTTCCTTTTATATTTTTCGGATCTTTCCGTCTGAAAGATCGATCCGCCGTTCCTTGTAGAGATGGCCGATGGCCCGCTTAAACGCAGCCTTTGACAGCCCCGTCTCCCTTTTTATGACTTCCGGTGTGGCTTTTTCCGTAAAGGGAAGCACCCCGGCGTAAGCTTCGATGAGCTGCATCAGAGCCTCTGCATCCGTATCCATCTGCACATATGCCTTTTCCCGAAGGGACACATCCAGTTTTCCGTCTTCTTTGACATTGGTCACCCGAAGGGACACCACATCACCAATATGATAGTTGGAGACATCCTCATGGGCAGGGATCATGGCGGAATACATATCATCCACCGCCACAAAAGTACCGAAATCATGTCCGAATTCATAGATCCGCCCGCTGACTTCATCCCCGATGGTATAGGGAGAGTTCTGCTTCAGCCGGTCATAGAGGTGTCGCATGCTGGCACACAAGCGCCCGCTCTTGTCGATATAGAGCCGCACCAGGATTTCTTCTTCGGCACGGAGTTTTCCCAGCATCTCCTTATAAGGCAAAAACAGGTCTTTTTCCAGTCCCCAATCCAAAAAGGCACCGATCTTCGTGATTTCTTTTACCGTAAGAGGCTTTACTTCATCCAGCGTGATGCGGGGCTCGTTTACTGTAGCGATGAGCCGATCCTTTGAATCACGATAGATAAACACCCGGACCTCATCCCCTATGGATAAGCCTTCCGGAACCTGCTTCTTCGGAAGCAGTACTTTTTCCTCACTGCCCCTTTCCGTAGCCAGATAGACGCCGAATTCAACTTTTTTTATACATATAAGGCTGTAAAAACTGCCGGGTTGTATCATTTTTCCTCCATCCGACCACAGATCCTACTCTGTGGTTCTCCTTACAAAATTCACGCATGCATAGATCTCGTCGCTTCCGTCTTCCAGGGTGATCTGCATATCATTATCATGTTCCGAAGCCGAAGCCGTCACCTTATCCCCCAGTCGAGCCTGCGCTTTATAGTCCACATACATCTCTTTTATGTCAAATCCCGATGGCAGACAGGCTCTTGCCGCCTCCACATAGTGGGAATTGTTCATATGGTTATTGGTGTCCACATGCATGAGAGACACTGTAAAATCATATATTTTTTTTCTGTCTTCCAACGCTGCGATCTTTCTGCCGGGCCAGTCGATAGCCAGTTCCTCGTCCACTGTGAAAGCATCGATCATCTCCTGAGGCAGCCGGTAGGGTCTGCCATTTTTCAAGTCCATCAGCACCCAGTTGGAATTAGCTTCCACGATACGTTCTTTTGCACTGTTAAACACCACAAAATTACGATTGCCGAGATAGCCCTTTAAATAATAGGGAATGGTTCGGGTCGTGATCTCTTCTCCCATAAAGGGAAGTTTTTTTAGGATATGTACCTGCCAGGAAACGATATACCAACCTGCGTGATGTTCCTGCAGCCACTTAAGGCCGTAACCCGCATCCTCACAGTGCAGAGAACAACAATCCTGCATCCTGTGGATCAATGCCCCGATACTCATATATCCGTCTGCATCCACATCACTGATGGCCACCCGTGAAACAGTCTCATACATTTTGATACGCTCCTACTTTCATTTCATTCATTTCTTTTCGCATCTTCTTTTCCTCGTACATCCGCTGGTCAGCCAAAAGATACGTACGATGCATATGCTCCTCTTCGCTCTCATGCCGGTAGGCATATCCTGCGGAAACAGAATAGGACCAGGGGTCTCTTCCGGTTTCGTTCAACCGGTCCAGTTTCTCCCGCATTTCCCGGAGGATCGCCTCCACCTGGAATTCTTCGTCATTTTCCAGGATTGCCGCAAACTCATCTCCACCGATCCGGGCGACAAAGTCGTCTGCAAACACGTCTTTTAAAATCTCGGAGAAATGAATGAGCAGTCTGTCGCCACTCTCATGACCGTATGTATCGTTCACTTTTTTCAGCCCATCCAGGTCCATGCTGATGATACAGTAATCCGTCTTTTTCTTTTCCAGTTCGGAAAGATACTGGGTGTACTTCGCGCGATTGGCTATGCCCGTCAGACCGTCACTGTAAGCCAGCCATTCCAGGGAATCGTACTCCTGCCGTTTGGAATACACATCGCTGATGTTCATTAAAAAATCCAACAGCAAAAAATATCCAAAGAAGGAAGGCCCGAGGCAGAAGATATTACATTCCATTACTTCCACGAACAAAGTATTTTTGATGAGTCCCGACATGATGAACCCGGAGATCATAAAGGAAAACAGAGTGAGCATTCCCA
>JAIKZU010000195.1 GCA_024681985.1 Lachnospiraceae bacterium
TTCGGGTGATGCTTTACGATGTAGCCCCACACCGGGAGAAGTAAGGCCGCGATGCCGCAGAGGGGGTACCAGAACATTGGAAGGGCGATGTCTTTTTTGCGGAGCCAGAGGAACACAAGCACTAGACACAAGACTACAAAAATCCAATGGTACGAGTATTTCCACTCGTTGTTTATCAAAAACTTTATGGGATATTTTGCATATTTTATTAGTTTTTCTAACATAGTTTTCTACTAACCACGTTTCCGAACTGTGCAAAACCGCTCGGCACGTTCGCACTCTTGATTTTCCGTAGCGGACACTAAACTCACTTCGTTCGTTAAGTGCCGACGAAAAATCAGGTCCTCGCTGCCTTTTGCACAGCTTCGTCAACGTTAATTTACATAATTACAACCATATACTGATATAATACAACAACGTTATCACATATTCCCCCGCATAAAATCCTGCGCCGAGGGCGAAGGGGATGAGGGTGAAGGCGATCTTCCAAAAGGAGAAGAGTTTGCGGCGTTTGATGCAAAACAGGATATAGATGCCTACCTCGATAGGAAGGAGGGTCAGCATGCTGGTCAGGCTCATGGAGAGGCTGGCAAAATTCAACAGAAATATCTCGCCTGCGTCTGTCCACGAAATCCCGGCAGGTACTGTCGTCATGCCATCGACCGTCACTGCTTTTTCTTTCTGTGAAGGAAACTTCTCCCCGGGGAATTTGGTGATCACCAGATAAAACATCAAAAATGCACAAGGTCCGTAGACGATGGAACGTCCAGTCCAGGGCATGCTGGAAAAGTAGGTCTGGGCCTCTACCATGTTATGATAGCCAAAGAGCATCAGTACGGCGAAAAACAGCATGAAATAATCCGCATACAATGGGCCGTCATATTTCACGCCACGCTCCTGCAGCTTCGGGGACAGCACATTTTCTGCTCGATCGAAGATCCCATGGGCTAAAAGCGCTGCCGTCATATAAAACCAGGGATAGGCAAATATGGGCAAAAAGGTGTAGCAAAGCATAGGGGCCTTCATGCCACACAGCTTTGCCAGGTAGGCCAGGAACATATCCCATCCTCCCAACTTATACCGGACATTCACATAGGTATTCCAGCCGTTGGCAGGATCTACGCTCCACATATAGTCCTTCTCAATGGCATCCGTCATGGCTGCCGTATGGAAGTAATTATCACCAAAATGGGTGGACTGGAAGAACACCAAAAGGGAGATCTCCACCAGCATCAAGACCAGAACAACAGCTACCACGATCCGCCGCTCCACAGTCATCCCTGCGAGCAATCCTGCTCTGTCCGTGTTTCCGTTGTTCAAAACCGCCTCTTCCGATTTTCCGATGGATCCACGTCCGGCCGGCGTCCGCTTCCATATCCGAAAGAATCTCCCACTCCACATCTGGCTTCCGCAAAGCAACACCAGTACGGCAGAGTATAGCACGCACAGCATCGAAAACCGCCAATGTGCAAAAGTAAAGAGAACACTCAACACCTCAAATACAGCCAGCATTAAAAGCATGCCAAACACATAGGATCTGTATCCATCCGTAGCAAAACGGCTCTCTTCACGCACGAAAGCCGTGCCGATCACAAACGGCACGGCAAATGTTAATATGAAAAATAATATAATGCCAAATATGTTCATATTATGAAACTACCGAATTTCTCTGGCGATTTCTGCTCTTCGCCGCCAACCGAAACGCTTTCTCCATGGCGGGCGTCAGTTCCGGACTGTCCTCATCAAAAACAATCTCCATCTTCGCCGCGTCTTCAATTTCCTTTACCTGCTCTTCCGTCAGTTTCTGATCCTTCTTTAATTCAAATACTCTGGTCATAGTGCAATCTCCACTTCTGTCTCCTTCTATATATCATTATAAATTGCTTGATTGAATAAATCTACCAAAAAACCAGTATTATGTGGCAGAAATCTGCGGTCTGCCGCTGATTTCTGCTTGGCTACCCATATCAGCCGACCGAGTGTCTGTCAAGGGCTTGCCGCGCAGCGGTGCGAAGCACCCTTGACTGACATACGGGCGGATGATAATAATAGCGTCCCTTTCGGGACGCCTTTCGTTTAAGAGCATCGGCGCAAGCCGATGGTTTCCTTTTGGCGGTGATCGAATAACTACTTATAACTGGTGATAGGTTTTGTCAAACGGTCCGAAAGCCACTTTCCCGAAAACACCAGCACTTCCACCGTGGCAATCAGTGCAAATGTCGGGAGCATGGTACGTAGGCGCTGGGTGGCGAGTGCGTCAATGATATCCAAGCCATCCAGAAGAAAGATCACATAGTAGTGGAAGACATAGACGGACAGGCTTCCCTGCCCGATGCGGGACAAATAGCTTTCCTTCCGGGGCACCAGACATAGGAATCCAAAAACCATCAAAGCACTGACAGCATAAGCTGCAAGGCGTAGCCAGGGACCACCGTGGGCCAGACCCCATGCGGAGTAGGCGTTACGTCCGGTAAATAGAGGCCGCAGGTGATACATGAGATCCAGCTTCACCCAGAAGATAGCCAGCATACCCACGAAGCCAAAAGCTCCAGCGAACCGTACCGCCGGGCGCTCCACCACACGAACTACATCCGCAGGCTGCAGCATATACCCCATCACATACACGGGAAAGAGCACAAAGATCCGGCTCAAATACAGCACATCCCCCACCCAGGGCAAAAATCCCACAGCCAGAGAAACCGCCAATACGATGGCAAACACCCAGCCCCAGTACACCCTGTCCGCCGCAGGTGTCCCATTTACAGTCATCTCAGATCCGTTCGCCCCGCTCTTTGAACCCGAAGCAGGTGAATAACCCGACGTCACACTATCCCCCAGAAGTCCCCGTTGTCGAAGTTCACTTCCAACCTTCTCCAACCCATAAGCCATAGCCACGAAGGCCGCCAGCACGAACATGAACCAGGGGAAGTTTTTGTCTCCAAACAGAAAAGGATCTGCCTCCACATCGGGAAATACCAGAAGCACCAGCATATTTACGATCTTCAGCACGAGCCCCACGATCACAAAATACAGCACCCGCCCCTTGGGAAAAGCATCTCTTCGATGATCAAAAAGCCCCGCCAGAAAGATAAACGCCGGCATATGAAAGGACCAGATCACCAAAAAAAGATACCGGATCCCGTCTCCGCTGTCCGAAGCGCAGACGAGATCGATCAAGTGTCCGAAAACCACCAGCCAGATCAGAATGGCTTTTGCATTGTCAAAAAGCGCCGTTCTTTCTTTCATTCAGTGTTCTCCCACATACTCCCACTGACTCATATCCGAAGCGTTGTCTCCCACAAAGGAGTACCACTTTCCGGGCTGGGGTTTTTTGTCCATGCTCACCACCCAAGTATCCGGATCGGAGATCAGGATGCCTTCCTTCTTGGGTTCCATGGTCAGTTTCTTCTTCGTAAAGGGATTTACCGGATCCTCCACCAGCCCATTTAAGGTAAGCACCGGCACATCCGCATTGGTCATAAAGGTATCATCCGTGGTAAAGCCCGTGGCGTCGAAATCTTTTACCATAAGGAGTGCCCGGAATTTTTCCGTATCCGTTCCGTCGGGAAGGGTCAGTCCAAACTGTCCCACCGGCCAGCCGTGATCGGATACCAAAATGATCCTGGTGTTGTCATAGACCCCCTGCTCCTTCATATAGCGGAACCACTTGGCCAATTCCAGATAGGCCGCCATATTTGTGGAATACTGCTCCTGCTGGTCCTCGGTCTCCATCTTCATTTCCACGCCGTCGATCACATACTGTCCCGCCATGGCAGCGTCGTATTCGGTGTTGTCCACCTTCTCCGCCGGCACATAATCCGGTTTTTGCAAAAGCACGGTTTCATGGGTCATGTTGGAGGAGAGCAAAAGGAAGGTTCCCTCTTCATCATCTTCGATCTTTGAGATCTCCGGCAGTTTTTCCATCACCGTATAGCCCTTCATAAAGCCTTCGTCCAGTCCTTCCGCTGTGGAGGGACTTGTGACCCGCTGGGTGGCGGAGTCTTTTTCCGTATCGTAGATCTCGTTGTACAAGCCCTCATTATACAGAGGACTTTGCATAAAAACAGGGGCGATCTTCGTCAGACCGTAATAAAAGAAGTTCCGATTCCGGATCTCTTCTTTCCGCACCCGGACGGTGCTGTGGTCATAGTAAAACACCTCGTCCATGTAGTAAGTATGCATATCCGGATAATCCTTGTAG
>JAIKZU010000199.1 GCA_024681985.1 Lachnospiraceae bacterium
TCCTCTCCAAACATCTCTTTAGCAAATTCCTGTAGCGTACCCTTTAAGTCCGCAAAGGTGATATCTTTATCGATCACCATGCCCTCGATCTGGTGGAAGGAGGGAGAATGGGTGGCATCCACTTCATCCGAACGGAACACTCTGCCCGGCGCGATCATACGGATGGGGAGCTTTCCCCGTTCCATCTGACGTACCTGTACGGGAGATGTCTGGGTACGAAGGAGGATGTCCTTTGTGATATAGAAGGTATCCTGTTCATCCTTAGCAGGATGATTTGCAGGAATGTTCAGTGCTTCAAAGTTATAATAATCCAGTTCCACTTCCGGACCTTCCACTACCTCGTAGCCCATACCTACGAAGATCTTTTCCACTTCTTCCAATGCAATGGTGTTGGGATGGCGGTGGCCGATCTTGTTCTTTTTCGCCGGCAGGGTCACATCAATGGTCTCCGTAGCCAGTTTCAGTTCCATCTCTTTGGCTTCCAGTTTTTGCTTTGCTTCAGCAAGTTTTGCCTCGATGGCCTCTCTGGCTTCATTGACCATGGCTCCCACCTTCGGCCGCTCCTCCGGAGAAACGTCTTTCATGCCCTTTAATATGGCTGTCATCTCGCCTTTCTTACCGAGGATAGCTACACGGACATCATTTAGCACGGATAATTCCGCAGCATTTTCAATCTCCGAAAAAGCCTTCTTTTGAATTTCCAGAAGTTTGTCTTTCATTTTTTATGTATTCTCCTTCTATTATGATTTCGCAATTATATCTGCGCGTCGATCACCTTTTCTCTGGGCAAATAGTCTCTGACGGTTCTCTCCAGTTCCGTTCCATCAATGGGTTTGTCCAGATAATCCGTAAATCCGAGTTCCACATAGTGGGCACGGGAGCCGGCCATGGCATTAGCAGTTACGATCACCACCGGCGTGGTGCGATTCAGATCATTGCCAAGCTTTTCCATGTTCTTATATAATGTCACGCCGTCCATCTCCGGCATCAAATGATCAAACAGACAAAGGTCATACTTCCTTTGCTCCAAAAGCGCCAGTGCCTCCTTTCCGGAGGTGACTGCGTCGATGACGATCTGGGTAGGCTCTAAAAGGCCCTTGATGATCAGATTATTGGTAGGCACATCGTCCACCACCAGGATCCTGGCATTAGGCGCCGTAAAGGATACATGATATTCTTCATTTTGGATCTTTGATTTAAAGTGTTCAAAATGCACTTTGCCGATGGGGGTCCGTTTCCGGATCTCCTGGAGCACCGTAAAGGAAAATGCGCTTCCCATTCCGGGTGCACTCTCGATCCGAAGCTGACTGCCCATGAGTTTTAAGAGATTTACCACAATACTCATGCCAAGTCCTATGCCCTCGGCATTTTGATCCTCTTTGCCGGCTACGTGTTCGAAGGGAGCCAGTACCTTTTCTTTATCCTCTTCGGAAAAACCGATGCCTGTATCGTTGACTTCGATCTTTAAGTATATGTGATCACTGCCGGCCTCTTCATAATCCATCCGCAGCTCCACTCTGCCTTTTTCGGTGTACTTCACCGCATTGGTCAAAAGGTTGATGACCACCTGTCGGATCCGAAGCTCATCACCCACCAGATAGCGCGGGATCTCGGGGTTGATATCCATCACAAAGTCCAGCCCCTTTTCCGTCGCCCTGGATTCCGTCAAAAGAGACAGATTCGAAAGCATCTTCATCAGGTCATAACCGGCATCCATCAGTTCAATCTTTCCATCGGAGATCTTTGAATAATCCAGAATGTCATTGATGGCGGACAAAAGCGCCTGACCGGCACTCTTGATATCCGATGCATAATAACGGGTCTTATCTTCTCTGCTTTCCCGAAGGATCATCTCATCGAGACCCAAAACCGCATTGATGGGGGTACGAATCTCCTGGGACATCTGGGATAAAAAGTCATCCTTTGCACGGTTGGCATCATTTGCACGTTCCTTCTCATCCCGCATTTTCTCCATCAATCGGATATCGGGATTAACAATGGTGAAAAAGATAGCCAAATCCATGATGGTGGTTGCCAGACACATCATTCTCGACAGTGGATAGAAATTCTCCACCACGGCAATGATCAGTGCTACCACAAGGGCCATGGTAATGGCAAGTCCTTTTCCGATGTTCCTGTCATTTCGATGACGGAATAAGAGAAAAATACATAAGAAAACATAGAAGACCAATACGCCGTAGCAGACGTTCAAAACCCAACCGGTAACATGGTTAAAGCCTTCGTACTTCTCGTAGGAAAGAGGAAGCGCAAAAGTGCAGATGCTACCCAGGATCAGTGGGAAATAGATCAGCACATAACTCCTGCCCTCCTCCGTAAAGAGCTTC
>JAIKZU010000009.1 GCA_024681985.1 Lachnospiraceae bacterium
CGAAAAAACACTTTCGGAATTAAAAAGTAAAAATGAAAAGGCACTGATCACCTATATTACGGCGGGACTACCGGATATGGAAAAAACAAAGGAGCTGATCCGCGCCCAGGAAAATACGGATATCATCGAACTGGGGATCCCATTCTCCGATCCTACGGCGGACGGGCCGGTGATCCAGCAGGCGAGTTATGAAGCGATCCAAAAGGGAGCGACGTTAAAAAAGACTTTTGCCCTGATGCGATCTCTGCGGCAGGAAGGCTGTGAAAAGCCCATCGTTTTCATGATGTATTACAACAGCCTTTTGCACATGGGCATCGAAGCGTTTGTAAAGGCGTGCCATGCATGTGGTGTGGACGGACTCATCGTTCCGGATCTTCCTCTGGAAGAACAGGATGCGTTGCAGAAGGCACTTGCTTCATCGGATGAGACCATTTTGATCCAGCTGGTATCTCCGATCTCCAAAGATCGCATCCCTAAAATCACAGAAGATGCCAGAGGGTTTATCTACTGCGTTTCTTCCATGGGTGTGACGGGACAGGCAGGAAGCTTCCACCGGGATGTCTTAAACTATTTAAAGCAGGTAAAGTCTGTGGCAAAAGTTCCCGTGATGATGGGCTTCGGCATCAGAGGTGCAAAGGATGTGGAACCAATGAAGGACGTCATCGACGGAGCCATTGTGGGAAGTCACTTTATCAATCTCTTAAGAGAAAATGACTTTCATGCGTCTGCGGCGAGAGCGTATACGGATACCTTTAAGAAGGAATTAAAAGCGTTGTAGGAAAGAATGTACAAATAGCTAAAGGAGGAATAGGAAATGATAAAGGAAGCAATCGAAAAGATCGTTTTAAGAGAGGACTTAACATATGATGAAGCCTATGCCGTGATGAATGAGATCATGGACGGCGTCTCCACACCCACGCAGAATGCGGCATTTCTGGCTGCACTGTCTACAAAAAGTGCACGGGCAGAGACCATTGACGAGATCCGGGGCTGTGCCGTTGCCATGCGGGAACATGCGCTGCCCTGTGATATGGGAGATCGCGATACCCTAGAGATCGTGGGAACCGGCGGAGACAGAGCCGGCAGCTTTAATATCTCCACCACCACGGCATTTGTGGCAGCGGCAGCAGGAGTAAAGGTGGCAAAGCACGGAAACCGGGCCGCCTCTTCCAAGTCCGGTACGGCAGATTGCCTAGAAGCCCTGGGAGCAAAGATCGACCTGGAGCCCCAGAGATGCATCGAGCTTCTGGATGAGACCAACTTCTGTTTCTTTTTTGCCCAGAAATACCATACGTCCATGAAGTATGTGGGAGCCATCCGAAAGGAACTGGGATTCCGGACGGTGTTTAATATTTTGGGACCTCTGACGAACCCGGCACGGCCCAAGCGGATCCTTTTGGGAGTCTATGACGAGTACCTGATCGAGCCTTTGGCCCGGGTGCTTTACGGCCTGGGTGTGGAAAAGGGCATGGTGGTCTACGGCAGGGAAAAACTGGACGAGATCTCCGCAGTGGGAGAGACGGCCATCTGCGAATTTGAAAAAGGCCGTTACACCACCTATGAGATCACCCCGGAGCAGTTCGGGTTCGCACATTGCAACAAGGAGGATCTGGTGGGAGGCACCCCGGCTGAAAATGCCGCCATTACCACTGCCATTCTGGACGGAAGCGAGCAGGGCCCGAAGCGTGCCACGGTGCTGATGAATGCCGGTGCTGCCCTTTTGGTGGCAAACAAGGCAGCTACTTTGGAAGAAGGCGTGGAGATGGCAAAAGACTTGATCGACAGCAAAAAAGCGCTGGCGGCCATGAAAAAGTTCGTGGAAGCATCTGTTCGGTGAGGTGGCGTATGATGACACCCACAGTAGAAGAATTAAAAAAATATCAAAAAGACTATCATTTTGCACCGGTGAAAAAGGAGATCCTTTCGGACAGCCGTACCCCCATTGAGGTGCTCCGGATCCTGAAGGAAGAAAGCGACCATGTGTTTCTGCTGGAAAGCGTGGAGGATCAGGTGCGATGGGGCAGATACACTTTTTTGGGCTTTCGGCCCCGGCAGTGCATTACCTGCCTAAACGGCACCGTCACTGTCCGCGATGAAAAGGACAACGTGATCATAGAGGAACACACCCCGCACCCCGGAGATGTATTAAGGCAGATCATAAAGGATAGAAAAAGTCCATCGCTTCCGGACTTTCCCACGTTTACGGGAGGCCTGGTGGGATACTTTGCCTATGACTACATCAAGTATGCGGAACCTTCCCTTTCTTTGGACGCGAAGGACGAGGAATTCTTTCAGGACATGGATCTGATGCTGTTTGAAGAGGTGATCTGCTTCGATCATCTGCGGCAAAAGATCATCGTCATGGCCCAGGTGGACTTAAAGGACATCGACCGCAGTTATAAAAAGGCACAAGAGACTATTGATGCCATCATCTCCCGGATCGAAAAAGGAGTGACGGATACCGGCGCAGGGAAGAACAAGGGACGGTTGTTATCCGACTATCGGGCCCTTTTTTCCAAAGAGGAATACGCCGCCATGGTGGAAAAGGCAAAGCAGTACATCTATGACGGAGATATCTTCCAGGTGGTGCTTTCCAACCGACTGACGGCGGATTTTGAAGGAAGCCTCTTGGATACATACCGGCTTCTTCGCACCATCAATCCTTCGCCTTATATGTTTTATTTTTCCGGAGATGACATCGAGGTGGCAGGGGCTTCCCCGGAGACCCTGGTAAAATGCGAGCATGGTTCTTTGCAGACCTTTCCTCTGGCAGGTACCCGTCCCCGGGGGAAAACGCCGGCGGAAGATACCGCATTGGAGGAGGAACTTCTGGCGGATGAGAAGGAGCGGGCGGAACATACCATGCTGGTGGATCTGGGACGGAACGATATCGGAAAGATCAGCGATTTCGGCACTGTGGAAGTGGAGCGGTTTATGAAGGTGGAAAAATACTCCCATGTGATGCACTTAAGTTCCACGGTACGTGGCAGTCTGCGGAAAGATAAGGACGCGGTGGACGCAGTGGATGCCATCCTGCCGGCGGGAACCCTGTCGGGAGCTCCAAAGATCCGGGCCTGTGAGATCATCAACGAACTGGAGAATAACAAGCGGGGGATCTACGGCGGCGCCATCGGTTATCTGGATTTTACCGGAAATCTGGATACCTGTATCGCCATCCGCATCGCCTATCACAAAAACGGGAAGGTTTTTGTCCGTTCCGGTGCCGGCATCGTGGCGGACTCCGTTCCGGAAAAGGAGTACGAGGAGTGCTTAAACAAAGCAAAGGCGGTGATGACGGCCATTAGGGAAGCGGAGGAATTATAAAGGAGTCAAATATGATAATTCTTATTGATAATTACGACAGTTTTTCTTATAATCTTTATCAATATGTCGGAGCGATAAACCCGGAGATAAAAGTGATCCGGAACGACGCCTTGACTGTGGAGGAGATTGATGCGCTGACTCCCACCCACATAATTTTGTCACCGGGCCCCGGACAGCCGAAGGATGCAGGTATTTGTGAGGAACTGATCCAAAAGCTGAAAGGGAAATACCCGATCTTAGGCGTCTGTCTGGGACACCAGGCCATCTGTGAAGCCTTTGGAGGAAAGATCGTCCATGCACCGAAGCTGATGCACGGAAAGACCTCGCAGATCAAGGTGGATACTGCATCCCTGATCTTTAGCGGGCTAAAGGAGTCCATGGAAGTGGCCCGGTATCATTCGCTGATCGCAGAGAAGGGATCACTGCCGATGGAACTTAGAGTGATCGGCGAGACAAAGAGCGGGGAGATCATGGCTGTGGAGCATGAAAAATATCCCATCTTCGGATTACAATTCCATCCCGAATCCGTTTTGACAAAGGACGGAATGGGGATGCTCCGGAATTTCCTGACGACATAGACAGCTGACTTTATGAAAAAGCAGCAAGTTTAGAAAGGAGAGGAAGAATATGGAAGCAACCGGAAAGACATTACGTGAAGTCAACAAAACCAAATGGATCACCATTACGGCGCTGTTTTTGGCCATGAATATCGCAGTATCCTCCTTCGGGATCACGGTTCCGGGAGGGCATCTGTACCTGTGCGATGTGGTCATCTGTACAGCAGCACTTCTGTTGGATCCCTTTGCGGCATTTGTGGTAGGAGGCATTGGCTCCTTCATAGGAGATATGCTGTTTTATCCGCCGCCGATGTTTGTGTCCCTTTTTACCCACGGGATCCAGGCAGTGGTGATCTCATTGATCGTTCACTCCAAGGTGACGGAGGATCACAAAAAGCATTTTTTGAAATCTCTGTTGGCCACCCTTTTGGGAGCAGTGATCATGGTGGTGGGATACACCTTAGGAAAGACCTTTATCTACAGTACCTTTGAGTATGCCATGATAAAGTTGCCCTACGAGATCGCCCAGGGACTTTTGGGTGTAGCGGGGTCTTTACTTTTATGTTATAAGTTCGGCCTGAACCGGCTGTTCAAAAAGTACGAGACGGCGGAGAATTAGGACCTGACCAGAGAGGAAGATGAAGTGGAAAGACGGATCAACTATATAGATATGGCAAAGGGTTACGGCATTCTGGCTGTACTGATCGGACATCTGGTACAGAGCAGTGTTTTGGGTACCTTTGTATATTCCTTTCATCTCCCTCTGTTTTTCTTTATCTCCGGTTTTTTGTTCCGCCCGGAGGCAAGCTTTGGCAGCTTCTTAAAGCACAAGGCGAAGTCCATTTTGTTACCCTATTTTGTATTGGGATTGCCGGTGGTATTCTTCGCGGCCTACTTTCCCCTTTTGTTTTCCGGACGATGGTTTTCGCTGCGTACTTTTTCCTATGCCTTATGGGATAACTTTCTTGCGTTTCTGATACAGAACCGTTATGCCACTCTCTGGTATCTGGCGGTGCTGTTTTTCTGTAACCTCGTCATGTTTTTCATAGTCGCCATTAAAAGCCGGCCGGCACAGCTTGTGACGGTGCTTCTCTTATTTTGCGCCGCCATGGCCTATTATGCTTTCGGAGGAGGCCCCCTTCCCTGGGATGTGGATGCGGTATGTCCCGCGGTCTTGTTCTTTTGGCTGGGTTATCGGTTCCGGCAGCAGGATCGGTTTACGGTGGAGGAGCTTTCCAAGGAAAAAACCGTGAAGCTTTTGTTTTTGGCTCTCTTTTTAAATATCCTATTTAACGTTCTGTCTCTTATCCTTACAGGTGAGGGGTTGGAGATGTACTGGTGCAGTTACGGTTTCGTGCCCTTTGTGGTGCTTTCCGCTGTCTGTGGCATCTTTTTCGTGTTTTTTTTGTCCCATGTTACCGAGTGGACAGCCATTTCCTACATCGGAAAAAACTCCATGCTTTATTTTCTGTGGCACCAGGCCATTATCTATCCTGTTTTGGATGCGGTATATACCATGTTGGGAGTAAATGATTATTATGCCTCGCCGGTGCATTTTGTGCTGATCGTGACCACCAAGGTGCTTTTTACCTGCGGAGCCATGTTTTTGCTGAACGAACTCCTGAAAAAAACCCCGCTTCGGGTACTTTTGGCAAAGTAGACTTTTTGTGGGACAAGGGGTGTTATCATCTGTCTCGTAGAAAAAATGAGACTCTTGGAGGACAAATGAAATGAAAAAGACTAGTGCGATACTTATGGTAGCGGTTTTGGCTTTGGCTTTTGTGGTCGGATGCGGACAGAAGAACGATCAGGCAGCAACCTCTGCAGACGTACAGCCCACCATTACTTACTTTGGCAGCTTAAAGGCTACGGATTCCGAAGACTGTTTCGCGGTATTTAGAAACGAAGACGGAGATCTGGTATATCTCTTTAAGTTTGACGGTTCTCTGGATTACGGCATTCCTACGGAAAGCACCGGAACAGCCACCACGAATCAGGGCCATGAATATACCACGGTAAAGCTTGGCGAGACTTACGGATATTACTTTACAAATGATGATGCCACAGAGGGTTATCTGGTGGACAAGGACGGAAACGAGATCGCCGCAAAGGAACTGGGCGAAGACGGTGCCAGAGCTTTGGTGGATGAGACCCTTTAAAAAGTTGTTGACAGAACCCCCGGGTAAGTTTATCATTGAGAAAACTTAAAAAAGGTTACAGTTATGAACAGATCGAACATGATGACAACTTCATTTGCATTTTTCTTTGCCTTTACGTCGAACCGATGTAAGGGTGATTTGTGATGCGATTCGATCATAAACAGCTTTACAGGCGGTTCGGAAAACAAACTCCGGACCGCTTTTTTTATACCACAGACAGAGCGAGAAAAATGGAGAAGGACAGGTTATGAAAAAAGTAGCATATAGCGGTATCGAGGGGGCATTTGCCCACGTGGCGGCGAGACGCATGTTTCCGGAGGCAATGCATGTTTCATACAAAAGCTTTCGTGAAGCGTATGAGGCTGTATTAAAAAAGGAATGTGATCTGGCGGTGCTGCCGGTGGAAAACAGCTATGCGGGAAAGGTTGCGGATGTGGAAGCACTGTTATCCGAAGGCCGTGTCTTTATCAATGCCAGGTACACCCTTCCCATCATCCAAAATCTGTTGGGGGTACGGGGCAGCAGGAAGGAAGATATCAAAAAGGTCCTAAGCCAGAAAAAGGCGCTGGAACAGTGTGACGAATATATACAAAAAATGGGCTTTTATACGGAGGAGCGGGTAAATACCGCCATGGCTGCCAAGGAAGTCACGGAAATGCAAAAAATGTCCGTGGGCGCCATTGCCAGTCTGGAGGTGGCGGCCATCTACGGACTGAAAGTCTTAGAGGAGCATATCAATGTAAGAGACGATAACCAAACAGAATTTGTGGCGGTATCCCTGCAAAAAGATCCCATCGAGTGATGGCGACGATGCCGCAGATATAGAGAAACAACGTACTAAAGAATCCATAGAGGAAAGGAAGGAGAACAAAAAATGGGAATGGCATACGAAAGACAATTGGCGATACCGGCGGAACTGAAGGATATGTATCCGCTGACGGCAAAGATGAACGAGACCATACAGGAGAGAAAGGCAGAACTGATCTCTATCTTTGAAGGGAGAAACGACAAGCTGATCCTCATCATCGGTCCCTGTTCCGCAGACAACGAGGACTCCGTCATGGATTATCTCACCCGGCTCATGCCGGTGCAGGAGAAGGTGCAGGACAAGATCTTTATCGTACCCCGGGTATTTACCAACAAGCCTCGCACTAATGGGGAGGGCTATAAGGGGATGCTCCACCAGCCGGATCCCACGGAGAAACCCAATATGCTAAAGGGGATCGAGGCCACCCGGCATATGCACATGCGGGCGGTGATGGAGACCGGATTTGCCTGTGCCGATGAGATGCTCTACACGGAAAATTACGGATACCTGGATGACCTTTTGGTCTATGTATCCGTGGGGGCCCGTTCCGTGGAGGACCAGCAGCACCGGCTGACGTCCAGTGGGATCAGCGTGCCCGTAGGGATGAAGAATCCCACCTCCGGAGATTACCGGGTGATGCTGAATGCCATCAGCGCCGCCCAAAACGGTCATACCTTTATTTACCGGGGATGGCAGGTGCATTCCGACGGGAATCTCCATGCCCATGCCATTTTGCGGGGATATACGGATCAGCACGGTGCCATGCGGCCCAATTATCACTATGAGGACCTGATCCGGCTGTGCAATTTCTACGACAAAATGGAGTTAAAGAATCCCGGGCTCATTGTGGACACCAACCACTGCAATTCCAACAAAAACCCCTTTGAACAGAGGCGCATCGCAAAGGAAGTTTTGCACTCTGCCCGGCATGATAAGCGCATCGCCGATATCTTAAAGGGCTTCATGATCGAAAGCTATATCGAGGACGGCGCACAGGAACCGGGCGGAGGCTGCTACGGCAAGTCCATCACCGACCCCTGCCTGGGTTGGGAGGCCACGGAAAAACTCATATTTGAGATCGCGGATATGTTATAATAGAACATATTACTGTGGGCGGGGTTGATCTCATCCCGAGGCCCACTGACTGTGAGGATCGATAGAGGAGAGATACAATGCCGGATTATAAACTTATATCGGCGCAGTTAAAGGGTTTTTTGGAAGCCGACCCCTATTATGTGCCAGCCTTATCCAATGCTTCCGCTCTTTTATGGGAGAGCTTAAGCGATATCAGTTGGGCAGGGTTTTATATCGTACGCGGTGGACAGCTGGTGCTGGGGCCCTTTCAGGGAAAGACCGCCTGCATCCACATCGCAAAAGGAAAAGGAGTGTGCGGCACAGCCTGGGAAAAAGATGAAGCGATGCTGGTGCCGGATGTGGAGCAGTTCCCGGGTCATATTGCCTGTGACTCTGCCTCCCGATCGGAGATCGTCATTCCCATTCATAAGGATGGGGAGGTAGTGGCGGTCTTGGATATCGACAGCCCCGTGTTGGACCGTTTTTCCGAGGAGGATAAAAAGGGACTGATCGCCTATGTCGAAATGCTTGAAAGCAGTTTGGAATGGGCGCAAAATCTGTATTAGGTGGTGTTTCTGGAAGCCTTGATGCTTTCGATGCGATTGTTCTTCAGGAGCAGGAAGGTATCTGTGTAGAGCTTCATCCGCCGCTCCGAAAGAAGATATTCGATATCCCGTTTGACCCCGGGATCATTCAACAGCTCGGGCAGGAAGGGCGCATAGTGAGTCCCGCTGCCCTCTTCGATCTC
>JAIKZU010000077.1 GCA_024681985.1 Lachnospiraceae bacterium
TCCCTACCCAGATCTGTCCCCCTCACCAAAATGCCCAGCACCTGTTTATTCCCTAGAATGGATTCTGCCTCATTATCAATATAGGCGGCTGCGGTATCGTTTAAATGCACCAGTCCACGGTACAGGTTGGTTGCACATACCAGTTCCCTGGGGATCAGATTCGCCTTATATCCGGGGCCCCATACCGGCTCCACCTCATAGATATGCTCCCAGTTGACAGAATCTATATCTACTCCAAGAAACTCCGCCGGTTGCTTAAAAAAAGCAGACCAAAGATTCGGGAGCCCTTCCCCACCGGGCACCTCTACCACCGGCAGATATCCCTGATATAAGGCCTCTGCCATACGGGCAACCATATCGTTTACAAAACACATATTCAGATTTTTATATGCAAAATAGCCCTTTGTGATATGGCAAACGGGCATATCGGGTCTTATAAAAGTTTCAGGGCGAAAATCCATATAGGAGATCATACGCTGCATATATGCTTCCAAATAGTTCATTTAAAACTCCTCATCGGTTATTTAAACAACACTTATGCATACTCTTCCAGGATATCTTCCACCCGCTCCAACATCTCCTGCTCAGGCATGGGATCTCTCATGTTCCAATTGATATTATAGATTTTTTCAGATCTGCCATAGGCAGCGATATCATGGAACCGCATCATATTCTCTTCCGGGGAAAACACGATATGCAAAACCTCCGGCTGAAACGCCATAAAATCCGAAAACCCGCTTCGAGTGGAGATGATAGCAGAAAAATACCGACACAGATTAAAGGTAGTACGAAGGTCCTCACAAAGACGCATCGTCCCATCGATCTCCTGTTCACTTTGACTTACATTGGTATAGACATCGTAGCCTTCTTCCTTTAGCCAGCGAGCCAGATCTTCCCAAAAATAGGGTTCAGGGGACGGAATGGAATAAGCGAAGGGCGCCAACAATATACTGTTTTTATATCTCTCGGCAAGTATCTCGTCATAGGCATCTACAAAATCTGAAGATACATCTGCCGCATCATAAAAATAAGGAATCTGCAGGATCATGGATTTATAGGCTTCACAGGCGTTTGGAAACACTTTGGAAACATCCGTACCGTAAACCCCCTCCGGTCCCGGGAAATGGGACAACAGCATGTTTTTGCTGCTTCCGACGATCCAGTTTTCTCCATACATACAGACATGCTGCTGGGAGGTCAGTTCCAGGATCTCCCGTTCCTCCTCACTGATGGTGATGATCTCATCCACCGCATCAAACATATCTTTTACAACGGAATTCTTTTGCAAAGAAACAAATGCGATCCGGGGTTGTGAATAAAACTCCTTTAAATGATGGGCGTAAGCCGCCAGTTTCATGGTATCTCCGCTGTGATATAGCGAAAACACATATAGGGTATCTTCTCTACATGCTTTGTCTCTTATGATATTTTGGGCACGTTCAAATACTTGTTCTTTGCTTTGTCCATCCATTCCTTTTTACCTATGTCTCTAATCCCAATCTGCCTGTTCCATTAACGCGTCGATAAACTCTTCTTCTCTTTCTGCCGCATAAACATATTCTGCCATCCGCTCCCGTTTTACCAGGCCAAAAATACTCATCCAGCCAATCTGTTCCGGAGTCGCCCGCACATCACTCGCGTCCGCCACATCTGTCGGATGGTAGAGCACGGATAGATTGGCATCGGTCTGGGCGATCAGATCGCAAGCCCCGCTCCGCACAGAGATCACCTGTTTAAAATAGGGGGCGATCACCGACAGTTCCTTTAAAGAACTTGCCAGCGGCGTGGTGTTTTTGATCATTCTCTCGTAGGGGAAATCATTATAGTTGGTATAGCAGGTATACCCCTTTTTCGTATACGCCTCTACCAGGGCATCAAAGATCTCATCCGGGATATAGCCCTCTTGGGTCTGCATAGTGGGAAGAAAGAAAATGGCATTCGAAAACATCTGTGTCAGTTCTGCATCCGCTCCATCGTCAAATAATCTCATACGTCGAGGTGCCACAGAATAGGACATATCGATATCCAGTATTTTCTTTCGGCTGTCCGCCATGGTTCCAAAGACCCACTCCTGTGCCAGGTTCACCGCATAATAACCCCGGTTGTTCAAAAGGATCCGGGAATGAAAATGTGCAAATACAATATGATTTGCCTGATAACACTCTGTATAGTAAATATAACTCCTCAGACAGAGCATCTCTTCTGCTGTAACGGACACCGTCCCGTCCACATCCGGAAATCGTTCCAGAATCTCCAACTGGGAATCCTTGCCCACAATATACACCTGTTTGCAATCGTGGGTATTCTTATAGTCTGTAGCCAGAGCGCAGATCCAAATACTGTCTCCGATGTGCTCCGGACAGATCAGATAATCCGTGTCGTCTTCCCGCAGGGATAAAAGCTGCTGATAGAGGCCTTCTCCTGCGTTCAACACCCGATTATATTCCTCGGCATACGCCATAAAATCTTTTCCCATTTCTCCTCCGATCAAAAAAAGAACGTCAGCTTCCCTTCCGGCGGAAAAGGTTTTTCAACAGTTTCCAATACTTTCAGAGATCTGTCATCCAGAGTTTTGATATATGGATTTTCCATATAATCCGGAAATTCCTCCCGCAGAGTTTTCTGCATCAGAGTGATCATCTCCGAAGAAAGTTTTCCTCCTCTTCCGGCGTTTATCATGGTCTCAATGTAATAGGTCAAAATAAAATAAAAGCCGATCTCATCAGAATAGATCTCCATGACCTGTGGCATTTTCTTTAAAAAGTCCAAAGTCATTTTCTGTACAATGGGATGATCCTCCAAATGATCGGCCAGAAGCGTCTCCGTGGAACTCTCGGCATGGGAACGCATATTATAGAATTCGCGGGTGGATATCCAGATCCGTTCGGCATTAAAGAGCAGGGGGTACACAAAGAGAGGTTCCTCATATAAGCGCCCCTCCGGGAATCGCGAACCGGTTTTTTCCAAAAGATCCCTGCGATAGAAGTGGTTATGGTGGGAACAGGCAACTACACCCGATACCAGCATCTGCTTCCGATCTTCCGGATCCTCTAATTCAAAGAGGCGATCCTCAATGCAGAACATGTCATCCACACTCTTCCCCTGTGGATGCACATAATCGTACTGAATAATGTCCGTTTCGAACTCCTCTGCCATCTCTAAAAGATCTGACAAGGCATTGTCTTCCAGCCAGTCATCCTGGTCCAAAAACTGTACATACTCTCCGTGGACGTACTTTAAAGCTTCATTTCTGGCTCCACCCTGTCGGCGGTTTTCCGGAAGCCGAATAATGGTCACATGCTCGGGATATTCTCTCTCCATTTCCTCAAGCATCTCCCAGGTATCATCCGTAGAGCAATCATCTACAAAGATACACTCCATGTTCTCTATACCCAGGGTCTGCCGCTTCAGAGAGCCCCAGCAGTCCTGCAGATACTTAACCCCATTGTGGCAGGGAGTTATGGTGCTGACTTTAAAATACATCGTCTACCATCCCAAAGACTTCCCGGTCTCTTTCGAATCCGTCGTAGAAACTCTTCATGGCTTTTTCACCGTCTTCTGCGGTTTTGGAAGAAACCTTGTCCGCATTCTCATATACTTCAAATAAGGTTTCCGGGCAAAATACCGCCTGGTAACTCTTTGCCAGCCGAAGGGCAAATTCCCAGTCTTCCAGGCATTCCAGGTTCTCATTGAATCCGCCTACGTTATCGATGCATTCCTTTCTGACCACAAGTGCCGGCGTGCCCACCAGATTCCTCCGAAGGAGTTCCGGATAGATATAACCGGTCTTACGTACCTTTGCGATGGTCTTTCTGGGTACCGTATGCTTTTTCTCGTTTTCATCATAATAGGTATATGCGCAATAGCAGAATCCGGCGTCATGATTCTCCAACAGTTTTTCCATCTGGATCTCCAGCTTTTTCTCTTCCCAGATATCGTCACTGTCCGCAAAAGCGATAAAGTTATAGGATGCGTTGGAAACACCTGCGTTACGAGCCTTGGACTGTCCGCCGTTTTGCTCCAGTTTGATATATTTCACCTTCGGATTGCCAAAGGCATTGATCACTTCCTCCGTATTGTCATCGGATCCGTCATCCACGATGATCAGTTCGAAGTTTTTATAGGACTGGTTTAGGATCCGAGGCAGGACTTCTAAAAGCTTTTCTCCCCGATTATATGTAGGAAGAATGATGCTGACCGCCGGAGGCATACCTAAAACAGCCACGTCGGAAAGAAGCGCTTCCAGGCTCTTCTCATCGGGGATGTCGATATTAATGGATTTAATGATGTTCAATTTGTTTTTCCCAAGGCTATAGATATAGTCATTGTCGATCCAATAGGGGAAAACTTCCCGGAGGATCTTTTGCATGTTTTTAAACTCGGCAAAAAACACGGACATATTCAGGGCGCCTCTCATAAACAGATCCGATGCCATCAAAAGTGTCCGCAGATAGTATTCTTTGATGAACAGACCCACCAGTTCGTTTTCATAAGCCATGCCGATCTCATGATTGTCCAAGAGACTCTGCAGCAGGTTTAACTGGCGTCCGGCATATACTACGGGATCGTCATTTAAAGAGGACGCAAATCCCAAAGACTCAAATTCGATCATTTGGTTCTTTAATTTTCTCAAGTACTCTGTGGGCGCCGTCTCCATGGTTTCAAATGGTGCTTCCGGTAAAAACATATCATTCCCCTCCGTTTTGTTTTGCTGCGATCGCAAGCATTCTGTTTAATACATCTTTTAACGCGAAAAACTCTTTTACTTTGCGATAGCCGTTTTCCGCAATTGCTTCCCTTTCCTTTTCATGGCTTAGATAATACTCTGCCTTCTCCAAAGCGTCTTCCATACTTTCGTAATACACAAAGTCTTCATCCGGTATGAAATCGATGAAAAAGTCACTCTGGTAATTCGTCAGCAAGAATCCCCTGCTCGCCATGATATCCATGCAGCGAAGGGGGATCCCCGTCTTTATGCTGCGAAGAGATATGTTCAGATTGATCTTGCTGTAATAAAACACATAGGGCATTTCCGTCTCGTATTCGGCGATCCCCATATTGGAAACCCCGTCATAGGTCACGTCCCTGTCTATGGTAAAAAGCTTCACCGCATAGTTTTGCCCAAAGCGCTCTCCAAAGGCTTTTAAAAACTCATTTCGTTCCAGGGAGGTCAGTTTCCGGTTGATCACATAATCTGCAAACCGAAAGCCCTCCGTCTCCACGCTTTTTTCTTCCCTCACCAAAGGGTAGAGATCCTGGAGTTGCTTTAGTATATCCGGTGTCAGGCACTCCTCGATAAAGTTGTATCCGTTCACCCGCTTCTGGGCATCCATCAGGCCTTTCACATAGCCCTCGGCATAGGGGTTCTTTGTCCAGTCGATCCGGTCATAAAAATTATGCTGTTCGTGATAGAGCGAACCCACAAAGGAAATATCGGAAGACAGCCGCTCCTTGTCATGGGGCTGTTTTAACATCTCGTGGATCTTTTCC
>JAIKZU010000089.1 GCA_024681985.1 Lachnospiraceae bacterium
CGATGGCCTTCTCAAAATCAGCCTCAGTAGGAATCTCATCGTTCTAGAAATCACACATAATCATCGGGAATTTAGACAGTTTCTCACTGATGAAGCATGGTTTTGTCGTAGTGTTGTATATTCAGGATTGATGTATAATAACTACATTTTAGTATATTTATGACGATTTGTATGCACGTTATATTTTTGACTGAAGTTTTTCTATAGTTCACCGAATGAAATGTTTTGTTAGAGTGCTTTGCAATTTTAGACTTAATTCAATGGGATATTCGGAGAAACATGCTACTAATTTTCGACTTAATTATTCCAAATAAATCGGTTTGAATAAACGGATAGTTTTCGACTTTATTAAGTGGGGAAATAAAGTCTAAGTATCGATTAAGTCGATTTTTTGAATTATAGACTTAATCCATATATTCCTTGATAAATAAGGGATTATGAGGTTTTATTGATTAAGTTGAAATATTTTTACATTTCAGAGCATCCATAAGGCGCTTTAAGCTTTATTCTCCTTTAATCTTTTCTGTTCCTTCTGATAGGCATGGACTGTGCTAAAACATAGGCCGGAATAAAATCCGCAAAGGCCGGGGCATATTTTTTTGTGATGTCAAAAACTCTCATTTTGTAAGTATTCTTGTCGGATAGATCACTCGATCTCGGTGATCAGCTCTTTATTTAAGTATTTCCGTAAAATCTGATCCAGTTCCTTGGGTTCGATGGGTTTGGCCAAGAAATCGTCAAAACCGTATTCTTCGTACATTTTCTTTGCGCCACTTAAGGCATTGGCCGTCAGTGCGATGATAACGGTTTCGTTGCCCTTTTCCAGGGCACGGATGGCTTCCATGGCTTCCACACCGTCCATTTGCGGCATCATATGATCCATAAATATGATATCAAAGTCATTGTTATGCTCAAAAAAACGAATAGCTGCAATGCCGCTTTCCACACATACCGGACGTATCTCATAAGGTTTTAAAAGACCTTCTACGACTTTTAAATTGGTCCGGTTGTCGTCTACGATCAAAATCTTTGCATCTTTGGCATGGATCTTGACTTTAAAATAATCTACATCCACATCTCTCGGGGTAAGCTTCAGATCCCCGATGGGCTGCCAGGAGACCACTTCATTGATAATATCAAAGGAAAACGTGCTTCCCAGACCATAGGTGCTGTCTACCGTGATCTTTCCGCCCATCATCCGGATCAAGCGCATGGTAATGGCAAGCCCCAAACCGGTACCTTCCTCGGAACGGCTTTTCTTTGTATCGATCTGGGTAAAGCTGTCAAAGATCTGCTTTTTATCTTCGTCTCGGATCCCCATTCCCGTATCCTTCACATAGGCTTTGATCCGAACCTTACGATCATCCAGTTTCTCATGATCCATATTTAAAGTAATGGTACCCTCTTCCGTGTATTTCACCGCATTGTTTAGAAGATTGATCAAAATCTGCTTGATACGGACCTTGTCTCCGATGAGTTCGGCAGGAAAATCCTGTTTTAAACGTACCACCAGTTTCACATTTTTATTCTTTAAGCGAAGACGGATCATGGTCCCCACATCATTGATGAGGGAAGCGATCTGATAGGGTTCATTATTCAGATCCATCTTTCCGGACTCGATCTTGGAGAAATCCAAGATGTCATTAATGATGGTCAAAAGAGTCTTGGAAGCCACAGAGATCATGGAAGCATTCTTTTTTGCTTCCTCATCCTTGCTGTCCCGAAGGATCATCTCCGCCATACCACCGATGGCATTCATAGGGGTACGGATCTCATGGGACATATTGGCCAGGAAATTACTCTTCGCCTGGTTGGCGCTTTCCGCTGCGATCACCAGTTGTTCCTCTTTGGTAATATCCGTTAGCGTCATGATATAACCAAAGGGCTCCCGATAGTCATCCCAGGCCACGTTCATATTGACCATAAAGATCCGGTCATTTCCCTGGATCCCACTTTTGAAGCGTAGATGGGATTTCTCCTTCAGTTCAGCAAAGATCTCTTCCTGGCTTTTTTCCAGTTTCAGGATCTCGCCTAAGTCACTCTTTTCGACAATGAAAAGATTCTCTTTGGCAAAACGGTTTACATCCATAGCCAGAAAGTTTTCGTCAAAGATCACGATGCCCTCTTCGATGACGTTCTGCACCAGACTTCCCATGGTTTTGGAGGAAACGTTGAACATATTGTATTTTTCCGCTGTCAGATACCATAAAAACAGGGAAACACCTGCTCCCAAACCGGAGGTGGGTACACCGTAATCCAGTACAAGAACCAAAAACGTATCCGGTATTGCGCATACCATAAGGGCCATATTAGCAGCAAAAATGCCATGTAACAAGCGTCGTTCACGTTTCACGGTCACTCTTCTATACCACAAAATCCAGGCCAGAAGAGATACCAGAAACATAAAAATGACATAAGATGTATGAAAGGATCTGGCAAAAGTCTTTGGACCGGTAAAGGTGGTCCAGTTTCCAATCCTTATAAATTGATTAACCTTCGGATTAGAAAACAAGATCCAGTCAGACAACGCATATACTGTCAATATCGTACGGATCAAATACTGTGTTTTTGCGGAAATACCGATCTTTCGATAGACCAGGATTGCCTGGGTCAAGGGATATAATATTATACCGAAAATGCCGAACACCCGGATCACGGCACAGATCCGGAAATCATCACACAGACCAAATATACCGTAACTCAACTGCCAAAGACCTGATGATAGCCCCAGGATCAGTATGGTGGTACGAAAATATCCGGAATTAACCTCATGCGTGAAAAAATGGATGCCGTATACTACGGAAATGGTACCCACGATGATCAAAAGAATACTTAAAATAATCCCCATAATTCGATCCTTTGCTTAACGATCCAGATTCTTATCCAAAGCAAATCGCACACGTTCTCTTAAATAAATGGGATTGACAGGCTTTAAGATATAATCCTTCGCATTTGTCTTATTACAACGCATCACAACATCTTTATTGGCAATGGCGGTAAGGAATATGATCTTTAGATCTTCATGATCTTCTTTTCGCAGGTTTTCAACCGCTGTCACTCCATCCATCACCGGCATATCGATATCCATGATCAAAAGATCCGGTTCTCCTTTAGATTGGATGTAATTCAAGCAGGCCAGGCCGCTTTCTAAAGTGATCACCTCATAATCGTCCTGTAAAGCAGCTTTTGTCTGACTTAAAGAAACGGAACTGTCGTCTACCACCAAAATGGTCTTTGGAGCTTCCTTGGCTTCGGTCCGATCCTCGTTTAATACCTCCACACCCTCTGTTGACTCCTGCATCAAAATGCCGGACTGGGTGATAAAAACCATCCGATAATACAGATCCGTGCTTAGATCCACTTCTTTTCCGGTCTCGTAGATCTTGATCCGAGGACGAAGCGCCTGGGATGTATGCGCAATAACAACTGCCCGTTCTCCGTTGGAAAGCCCCACATCCATTCCCGGGGGATAGGCCGGGATCACGGTCTGCATCACTTCCACCACCTGACGGTCAAACAGGATGTCCACACCACCGATCATATACTCCAAAGCATCCACAGGTGCGTAGGGTTCCTTATAGGGTCTGCGACTGGTTAAAGCGTCATATACGTCCACAGCATGGATGATCTTTGCATATAAAGGTATCTCGTCTCCCGTCTTTTGATTGGGATAACCGGAGCCGTTTTCGTTTTCGTGATGACAGATCACCGCCTGTCGTACCAGGGCAGAGATCATGGAATTGTCGTAAAGCATATCATATCCGTACTGGGGATGCTTTTTGATCTCTTCAAACTCCTCGTCCGTTAAACGTTCTTTTTTATTGATGATCTCCGCATCGATTTTTGATTTGCCCAAATCGTGACAAAGGGCCGCCACCGCCAATTCCTGGATCTGTTCCTCCGGAAGTCCCATGCGGGTGGCCACGGCGCAAGCATACACCGCCACATTGACACTGTGATGATAGGTATAATCGTCATAGGAACGCAGATCCAGCATATCCACACTGATCTGATCCAGCTCGGAAATATCTTTGACCAGCATGGAGGCCACATCCACGATACTGCCTACATTGGCTTCGGCGATGGCATCCAGACCGGCTTCGATGGTCTTTTCTTTGATCGTTTCCTGGATCTCGATATCCTCGGAAAAAGGGTCAGCAATATAAGCGCCCAGATAACCGTTGGTCTTCAGCCGGGAAATATTGATTTCCGTTAACTCCACGCCTTTTTCCAGCATGGAAGTCCTTTTTTGATTGATGATCTTTCTGCCCAGTTTCATACCGGGCTTTAATTCATCTACCGCAACAAATCTCATGGTGCATCCTTTCGTATGTAAAAATTAGCGCTCAGTTTCTCATTTCCTCGATCTCATCACACAGTTTCATCACCGTATCATAGTCTAAATCCCTGACAGCCGGTTTTAAGGCATTGATATGATCCGCATACTGCACCGGGATCTCCATATCGGATACGATATGAAATGCCTCCTGCAAGGTGGGCACATCAAAGGCTTCCATTGCAGTTTTCACACATTTGATCTTTTCAAAAAATAAGGCCTCATCAAATCCCAGGTCATCTGCATCCGTATCCACCAATCCCTTAAGAATTTCAGCCAGAGACAGATAGTCCCGGATAAACGCCTCCGTATCCTTTAGGATGGGATCCATCTGCATCTGTCGGCCTGCGATCTCCAGCGCATATGCTTCATCAAACAGATCGGATCCGATGGAGCGAAGGGAAGCTTTCATGGCATGGGCCTGGATCCGATAAGCGGTATAGTTTTCCTCGGAAGGATCCTGTGTGACCTGCTCTTTATAATCCCTCAAAAGCTTTGTGTCCTTTGGAGCCTGTTTAATGATCTCTTTTAAAACATCCAAAAGCAGATCCTTTGAGGGAATATACCGATGGGCTTTTTCCCAATCGATGCCCTGGATCTGCGGCATATGATAGTCCATTTTTTCTAACCTCACATTTTCATAATCACTTGGCGGGACAGATTTCGTCCGAGTCCAGCATCACCGTAAAGGGTCCGTCATTTTCCAACGTCACCTTCATATCCGCACCAAAGATCCCGGTCCCCACCCGGATCTTTTTTTCCGCTTCTTTGATGATGTATTCATATAAACCGTTGGCTTTCTCCGGACCGGCCGCATCTGTAAAAGACGGACGATTGCCCTTTTTACAATTGGCATACAATGTAAACTGGGACACCAAAAGGAGTTCGCCGGACACATCAAAAACGGAAAGATTGGTCTTTCCGTCTGCATCATCAAATATTCGGAGTTTTAAAAGCTTATCTAATAGTTTATCTGCGATGGCTTCATCATCAGATTCACAGATCCCGATAAAGACCAAAAGGCCTTTTTCTATGGATCCGGTAGCTTCCCCATCCACAAGGACGGAAGCGGAATTTACTCTTTGTATCAAAAATCTCATTTTTCTTCTCCCTCCACACCGAATTCAGCCATTTTGGCAATAATACGGCGACGAACTTCTTCTGCCACTTCCACGGTCTTCATCCCCTCATATTCGTCAGGATAGATCGGCGGCAGAAAAATCACCTTTGTCACGCAATGCCCCAGTTTCGGACTGTTAAAGGGAATATAGGAATCAATGAGACAAACCGGTACCAAAGGTGCTTTGGCCCGCATGGCACTCTTAAAGCTGCCGGGTTTGAAATGACGGACATGATTGTGGTTCATGGAATACCCGCCCTCGGAAAACAGGATGAACTTCTTTCCTTCCTTTACCTCTTCCGTGATCTCGTTGATGATCTGGAAATTCTGGCGGATATCATCTAAGTCCAGACGCTTTGCATCGATGAGATTACACATCTCGTTTACCAGAAATGTTTTGGATTTGGCTTTGTCCATGACAAAGGTACAGGGAGCGTCGTGTCCATTGATCACCGCAAGGGCATCAAATTTCCCCTGGTGATTGGGAAACATCACATATCCACCCTCTTTGGGGAGATTTTCCTTTCCGTGGATCTCAGTTTCGATATTCCCGGAGGACATCATATAATGGATCATGCGCTTTACATAACGATAACGCACTTCAAAAGAATATTTCTTTTTGTTTTTGGCCATCTTTCGCATTTTCGGGATCATGTAAGGGCCACGAAATGCATTGACGACGATCACATAAATAAAGCGAAACATAAACTGGATTTCCTCGATAAATAATACGATAAAATTATAAGAGTTTTGCCGGTTTCAGACAAGATATTACACGTAAAAAATGAAAAAGGGAGATGCGAGCTGCATTCCCTTTTTCTGTTACCTTTTTTTAAGGCTGCTTACTGATTTGCATCAGCTTAGGGTAATAACCCCCGTCTTGGTGTGTGTGCCTGAATTTTGTTTTAATTCATCACAGGCATTTTTGAATATGTTTCCGAATTCCTGGGTCATGACCTTTCGCTGTACCTTGTTAACGAAGGCGCCGCTTTTGGAGAAATCGCCGGAATCCGAAAGATGAAAAACAGCTGAAACTTTCAAATACTCATCCAATTCGAATCCCTCCTTGGTACAATAATTGAAAAGTTCCCTCGGTACATTCCATGTACCTAACTGTATATTAACATCATTTTGTGTGGATTGCAAGTCTTTTCCACAATATATAGTGGAATTCCTTCGATCATTGTGGATAAATGCCGATGTGAACCCAACCTATGTGAAAATACGAAAGCCTAATTACGATCACAAAATAAACTTTTCGATGGCCTCCGCCACACCACCGTGGTTATTGTCCCGTTTTGTCACATAATCCGCGTGAGGCAGTACATCGGGATGGGAATTTTGCATGGCCACACCGACACCGGCGCTCTCCAGCATGGAAATGTCATTTCGCTCATCTCCCACTGCTACCACATCCTCGGCGGAAAGCCCCAGGTGCTCCGCTAAATGCAGGATACCACTTCCTTTATTGGAATCCTTTTTACAGAACTCCAGATAGCATCTGGCAGAAAAGAAACTATCAAACTCCGAAGCATACGGCAGGGTGTAAAAATGCTTTTGGTAATCCAGTAATCGATCATAATCCTCATAATCCACTGCCATGACCTTCGGGTAGATCTCCTCCGTCATATACTCCCATGTGGGATATAAGCTATATTTTTCATCCACGATGGAACGATAGGTCTCAAACTCAGGGCTTTTTTCCCTCACCATCAGCTCATTCTCATTAAAGGTCTGGGCATGGAATCCGTGATGAGATATATCATTTAACAGGGCAATGGCCAGATCCCGCGGGATGCCGTCCTTAAAAATGATCTTTTTTTCATACAGATCATAGATAAGATTCCCTTGAAATGTCACCAAAAAGCAGTTCTTTTTCCCCATCATGCCGATCTCCTCGGCGATAAAGGAAGAACCTTTAATGGAACGGCCTGTGACGATGGAGACAAAATGCCCCGCTTCTAAAGCCCGTCCAATGGCGGATTTACTATCTATATTTACACTTTTATCCGTATTTAAGACCGTATCATCCAAGTCAAAACAAAGCAGTTTTTTCATGATTCCTCTTCCATTGCCAGCCGGGGGATGAAACGTCGACCGAAATAACTCTTTTCTTCCCGTTTATCTTTACGTAAGGCTTCTCTGGCGAATTCCTCCTGGGAGGAGATCAGTGTCTTGCCACGTTTATCCAGTCGCAAATACTCTCCTTCACTGTTCATGTAATAGGCATTTTTATTATCCTTTAACTGTACATCCAGGATATGCTTGGCCTTTGCCATGGCCTCCTCATCCTCCACCGGGAAGATGATCTCCACCCGGCGATCTAAGTTGCGGGGCATCCAGTCGGCGGATCCCATATAGA
Source organism: Lachnospiraceae bacterium (assembly GCA_024681985.1). Classification (GTDB taxonomy): domain Bacteria; phylum Bacillota; class Clostridia; order Lachnospirales; family Lachnospiraceae; genus JAILEN01. The sequence continues at coordinate 7,819 of JAIKZU010000089.1, forward strand.
TCTCTTCCAGCCCATTGTTATAAAAGTAAAAGATCCGGCTGTGTTCTAAGAAATTCCCAACGATAGAGCAAACGGTGATATTCTCGCTGACACCGGGGATGCCCACCCGAAGGCAGCAGATCCCCCGAACGATGAGATGGATCTTTACGCCGCAGGAGCTTGCTTCATATAACTTAGCGATCATCTGCTGATCACAAAGGGAGTTCATCTTTGCTACGATGAGGGCTTCCTTCCCCATTTTCGCATGACTGATCTCCCGGTCGATGAGCTCATAAAACTTTTTACGCAGCCAGATGGGGGCCACCACCAATTTATTCCATTGGGCCGGCTCCGAATAACCGGACAGCATGTTAAATACCGCCGTAGCGTCTTCGCCGATGAGCTCCGAACAGGTGAACAGTCCGCAATCGGTGTAAAGCTTGGCAGTGGAATCGTTATAATTACCGGTTCCCAAGTGAACGTACCGCTTAATGCCCTCTTCTTCCTTCCGGACCACCAGGGCGATCTTACAATGGGTCTTTAAACCCACCAGACCGTAGATCACGTGGCAGCCCGCTTTTTCCAGGCGTTTTGCCCAGTTGATGTTGTTCTCCTCATCAAATCTGGCCTTTAATTCCACCAAAACCGTCACCTGCTTGCCATTTTCTGCCGCCCTGGCCAAAGAAGCGATGATGGGAGAATTTCCGCTGACACGATACAGTGTCTGCTTAATGGCCAGTACATCCGGATCCACGGAGGCCTGGGAAATAAAATCCACCACCGGCTGAAAGGTTTCATAGGGATGGTGTAAGAAGATATCTCCCTTTGAAATGCAATCAAAAAGATTATCCCCGGGTTTTATCCTGTCATGATGCTGGGGCGTATAGGCCGGATAGCGATGCTCTTTATAATCCAATGCCCCGTTTAACTTCATCAAAAATGTCAAATCGATGGGGGCATTCATCTGATAGATGGCCTCCTTGGAAACCGACAGGTTCTTTTCCAAAAACTTAAGGATCCGCTTGTCGATACCGGAATCCACTTCCAGACGGATGACCTCACCCCACTGCCGTTTTTTCAGAGACTTTTGGATCTCCTTTAAGAGATCGGCAGCTTCGTCCTCATCAAAGGAAAGATCCGCATTTCGCATGATCCGGTAAGGATAAGCACAGATCACATTATAGTTTAAAAACAGTTTATCCAGATTCTTTTCGATGATCTGTTCCAAAAGCACATAGCTTTCGTTGTAGCCCTCTTCCGCCGGGATCTCCACAAAACGAGGCAGAACGGAAGGTACCTGCACCGTTACAAACTCGTTTTCTCCTTTTTTTGCCTTTACCTTTTGCAGTTTGGAATCGTTTTTGGCGGTAACCAGTGCCGCGATGTTTAAGGATTTGTTGGCGATCAAAGGAAACGGCCGGGAAGCATCCACAGCCAGGGGCGTCAGCACAGGATATATGGTTTCCGTAAAGTAGGAATCCGCATAGGCCTCCTGCTTCGGACTTAGGTTCTCATAGGCATCGATGATCTGTACACCGATCTTTTCCAGACGGGGTTTGATGGAGCGGTTATAGGTGTTGTTCTGCTGCTCCATAAAGCTCTTGGCAGCGGAATGAATGGCCTCCAACTGCATGGAGGGATCCATCCCCGCCAGATCGCACTTGGTATACCCCGCATGCTCCATGTCCTTTAGGGAAGCCACCCGCACCATAAAGAATTCATCCAGATTGGAGGCGGTAATAGCTAAAAACTTGATGCGCTCCAATAAGGGGAGGTTGTTATCCTTTGCTTCGTTTAATACACGCTGGTTAAACTTCAGCCAGGACAGTTCCCGATTCTCATAATAGGATACATGATTAAAATCCAAAGCCATATAAGACACCTACTTTCTCTTTTCCCGGATAATGGGTCTGATATGAAATACACTTTCGAAAAAATCTGCCTTTTGGGCAAAGGTTCCCTTTTCCAATGTCACGGAATCCGTCGCCAGAACCGATATGATCAACTGGTTGTCCCGTAAGGAAGTGGTGATCTTTTTTAATTTTTGCTTATGGGAGTTATCCATAGCGTTGGATATGCGAAGGATGGCCAAAAACTTCAGATAGCGCACATACTCCTCTTCGGAAAACTCATCCTTCATCTGCTCAAAGGTATAGGGTTCCTCCCGGCGATGACAGGCACAGACATTGGCGATCAACAACCGCTCGCTGTGGGAAAGGCCTAAGATCTCCGAAGACATGATGATGGCATAGGCACATTCAGAGGCGGAAGAAAGACTGATATACTTTCCGCAGTCATGAAGGATGCAGATGACCTGTAATAGAAGCCGGTCTCTGCCCGTCAATTTATGGGGCTTTTTTAAGGTATCAAAGATCTGCATGGAAAAGGCATCCAGGGCCTTTAAATGGGGCATATAACTGCCATAGCGTCGAGCCATGGCCCAGGCTGCGGAAAGGATATCCCTGTCAAAATCATGGGATGCCTTCAACATCTTGGTCTGATAGGCATATTCATAGGCAAAGCCGTCGGAGATGGAAACCCCCGGGATCATGATATTCCCGGAAGGGATCGACTCGATGATGGACTGATATAGCAGGATAAAAGGCATCAACATCTCATCATCCGTCTCAAATTCCAGACTTTCGGAAATAACGGAATAGATCTGTTTCTTTTTGATCTTATTGATGGTCTTTGCATAGGCTTCCGTGGAAATGATATGGTCCTTTCCCGCCAAAGGCATACGGGAAGCCACGTTATGGATCTGATTATTGATGAGGATCAGATACTTGGGCTTCATATCCTTTAAATAGATATTGGAAAAGGTCCCCACTTCTTTTTTGATCATCTCTGTCACCTGGGTATTGGCGTCTTTTTTATCCTTGATGCGAAGGAGACTCTCTCTGACACTGTTGGCACCCAAAAGGATATGCTCCGTGGTGATGATCTCCCCCTCTTCAAACAAAGTAAGCTGCAGGGAGGATCCCCCGATATCCACCAGTAAGGCACTTTCGGATACGATCTCCTCAAAATTCGGCTGCGCCGCCAAGGCAATATAGGTAATAAACCGCTGCTCGGAATTGGTCAAAATCTCCACATGCAGTCCCGCCTCCAGTCGGATCTGGTCCAGCACAAAATACAGATTGGAGGCTTTTTGCAGGGTGTAACCGGCGCAGACTCTGTAGGCATCACATCGATAGGTCTTGATGCTTGTCTTCATGTCTTTTAAGACAGAGATCATATTGTCCAAAGTGGAAAAAGAGACCTGTCCCAAATGTGTGATATCCCTGGAGATCTCGCAAAAAGACCGCATGCAGTCGATCTCCTTGACCCCTTTGCTCTTGGTGATCTCAAAGACCTTTAAAACGATTTCATAGGTTCCGATGTAAACCGATGCAAATGTTTTCATATTTTTTCCTTCCCCAAAAGATCATCTATCAGTTGCCGGGCTGCTCTTCCGGAATATCCCCCATGACTTAATTCCCAGCGGTTTGCCAAAAGCATAAGTTCCTCATCGGAAATGGAAAGATCCGTCCGGTTCTTAAGCCCCATGACGATATCCATATATTCGTTCTTATCCGGAGAGCCGAAGTAGATGGTCACCCCGAAACGGTGATAGAGAGAAAGCTTCTCCTGCACCGTATCGTTTTTATGAATGTCATGGGCATCCAACTTGTCCGCATAACTTTCACGTATGAGATGCCGCCGGTTGGAGGTGGCATAGATCAGCACATTGTCCGGCTTTTTCTCCAATCCGCCCTCGATAACGGCCTTTAAATATTTGTAATCTGTTTCGAATTCCTCAAAAGAAAGATCATCCATGTAAATGATGAACTTATAATTCCTGTTTTTGATCTGAGCGATCACGGTATTTAACAGTTGAAACTGATGCTTATAGATCTCGATGATCCGAAGGCCCTCATCATAGTACTGATTCATCACTGCCTTGATACTGGAGGACTTTCCGGTGCCGGCATCTCCGTATAAAAGGCAGTTGTTGGAAGTAGAACCTCTGACAAAGGCTTCCGTATTCTCCATCAACCGTTTCTTTTGGGACTCGTATCCGATGAGATCCTCAAAGCACACATGGGATACCTTGGAGATGGGAAGGATATTTCCTTTTTCATCCACCCGAAACGCCTTGTGGAGGCCGAAATCCCCCACACCGTAATGCCGGTAAAACTCCGCCACCCCGGCTTTAAACTCCGCTGCATTTTGGGCATGTTCCAAAGTCTGGCACAGATCCAAGATACAGTCCCGGATCCGCTGATTAAAGACGGTTCCGTCGGAGTTTTTGTCATCAAAAGAAGACAATACGGAAAAGTCCATACCAAAGCATTTTTCCAGCTCATTAAAATCCAGCGTAAAAAGCTTTAAAAAGATCCCAAAGTCTCTTTCCGCCATTTCACTGATGCTGCCACCCCGGTCACTTCGGATCTCACAACCTAAGGAATAGGCGTTTTCTCTGGTGACCAAAAGATAGGTTAGATAACAGTGCCAAAGATTCCCGTAGAACCCGTGGGCGGATGAGATCTCCATTAAGTCGTGGATGCAATCCAACAGTTCCTCTTTTAAAGCTTCCTTGTCGGATTTGATCTCCTTGGCTTCTTCAAATACACTTGCCAGGCGGTAACAGAGTCCCTGCTTCGGTAAACGATACAAGATCAGCTGATCGGCTATCATGGCATTACTCCTTTATATCTTTTTGATCACGGATGCGATACTGCTTTTTTCGACTGATGGACATGATGCATTCGAAGAGTTCCGTGATCTCAAGCTTTTCCTGCTCATCTCGTCCATAAGCACTTAAGGAATCAAGTTTTTCCTGTTCCCGCTTGGGGTCATAGATCTCTTTGCCGTTATGTATCTTATAGATCGCTACATCTTCGGATGCTTCCATCCGTCTTTGGAATAACGATACGATCTCTTTGTCGATGTCGTCAATCTCTTTTCTGATCTCCGTTAATTCTCTCATGCTCTTTTTTCCTTACATTATATCAAAAATTGAAAGCTGCGCCGACTGGGGAAGTCCGCTGATAATCCCCAATTCCTTCATCTTATCGATGGTGGTCTGGGTGATCTTTCCCCGGTTTTTAATGTCATCCACGGATGTAAACTTCTTTTGGGAGGCGGCGATAGCCAGTGATTCCGCTGCAGTATCTCCCATGCCTTCTATGGTCTTAAAAGGCGGTAACAGTTTTCCGTCCACGATCTTAAAGTTCTTCGCATCGGATTCATACAGATCCATGGGCAAAAACGCAAAGCCTCGGGCATACATCTCGTGCACGATCCGAAGGTCCCGATAGAGATCGTTTTCCTTGGCGGAAAGCTTTCTTTCTTTGGACTGTCTGTCCAATTCCGTCAGATGTGCTTCCACTGTCGCTTTGCCCCGACACATCTTCTCGTAGTCAAAGGCGGTGGCACGGATGGAGAAAAATGCGGCATAATAAGCCAGGGGGAAATAGATCTTGCAGTAAGCCACCCGCCAGGCCATCATCACATAAGCTGCGGCATGAGCCTTGGGGAACATATACTTGATCTTTTCGCAGGACCAGATATACCAGTCAGGCACCCCATGGGCGATCATGTCCTCTTTCCACTGGGGCCATTTCTCTGCCTTTTTGGCAGCAACTTTCCCCTTTCGCACCATCTCCATGATCTTAAAGGATTCTTCGGAATCCAGTCCCATCTGGATGAGGTAGGTCATGATATCATCTCTGGTACAGATAGCTGTGGAAATGGTGGCCTTTCCTTCTTCCAAAAGGGTCTGGGCATTTCCCAGCCACACATCGGTGCCGTGGGCCAAGCCGGCGATACGGATCAGATCCGTAAACTCCTTGGGTTTTGCGTCTCGTAGCATTCCCATGGCAAAATCCGTACCAAATTCCGGGATGCCTAGGGTTCCCCGATCCACGTTCCACAGTTCCTCCGGTGTCACCCCCAAAGCGGAAGTGTCCTGAAACAGGCTCATCACCTGCTTGTCATCCAACGGGAACTTGGTAGCATCCTCTCCCGTTAAGTCCTCCAGTTTTCGGATCATGGTGGGATCGTCGTGTCCTAATATATCCAGTTTTAACAGGTTCTCGTCAATGGAGTGATAATCAAAATGGGTGGTGATGATGTCCGTGGTCATATCATTGGCGGGATGCTGGATGGGGGTAAAGGAATAGATATCCTCTCCCACCGGCAGCACGATAATTCCTCCGGGATGCTGTCCCGTGGTCCGTCGGACGCCCACACAGCCGGTGACGATCCGGTCGATCTCCGCGGAATGCTTATTGATCCCCCGCTCTTCAAAATAATGCTTGGCATAACCAAAGGCGGTCTTGTCAGCTAATGTACCTACGGTTCCGGCCTTAAAGGTCTGGCCTTCGCCGAAGATCACTTCCGTATATTTATGGGCTTTATTCTGATACTCTCCGGAGAAGTTCAGGTCGATATCCGGTTCCTTGTTCCCCTTAAATCCCAGGAAGGTTTCAAAAGGAATGTCAAAGCCCTCTTTGGACAAAGGTTTTCCGCAAACCGGACAGTTCTTATCCGGCATATCCACTCCGGCACGGCCGGCATAGGCCTTTACTTCCTCGGAATCAAAATCCACATAATGGCAGCTGCGGCACAGATAGTGAGGGCTTAAGGGATTGACTTCCGTGATCCCCGCCATGGTAGCTGCAAAGGAGGATCCGACGGATCCACGGGAGCCTACCAGATAACCGTCCTCCACGGACTTCCACACCAATTTCTGTGCAATGATGTACATCACGGCATACCCGTTGGAGATTATGGAATTTAACTCTCTCTCCAACCGTTCGGAAACAATGGGAGGCAGATCCTCGCCATACATCTCATGAGCCTTGGTATAACAGATCTTTCGAAGCATCTCATCAGAGTTTTCAATGACCGGCGGACATTTATCCGGACGGGTGGGCTTGATATAGTCACACATATCCGCGATGCGGTTCGGGTTTTGGATCACCACTTCTTCCGCTTTTTCTCTGCCCAGATAGGAGAATTCCTCCAACATCTCTTCCGTGGTATGCAGATATAGTGGCGCCTGTTCATCCGCGTCTTTAAAGCCTTTACCCGCCATGATGATCCGTCGATAGATCTCATCCTCGGGATTTAAAAAATGCACGTCACAGGTGGCTACCACCGGCTTATGCAGCGTCTCTCCCAAGGCGATGATCTTTCGGTTGATGTCGTTTAGATCCTCTTCGGAATGGATGTTATACTTTTCTTCCCGCAACATAAAGGCATTGTTACCGTTGGGCTGGATCTCCAGATAATCGTAAAAGGATGCGATCCGCACCAGTTCCGCATCGGATCGTCCCAATAAAACAGCCTGGTACAACTCGCCCTGCTCACAGGCGGAACCGATGATCAGTCCCTCCCGGTTTTCTTCGATGAGACTCTTTGGCAGCTTCGGTACCCTCTGGAAATACTCCAAATGGGATAAGGATACCAGCTTATACAGATTGATCCGGCCGATATCATTTTTTGCAAGAAGGATGATATGGTTGGGATGGGCGGACCTGATCCGCTCCACCGTCATCTTTCCGGCCTCATTCAACTGCTGAAGGGTTTTTATATCCCGCTCGGACAGCTTCTTTAAAAGTTTTTCGAAAATATAAGCCGTACATTCCGCATCATCCACCGCCCGATGGTGGTTTTCCAGAGATACGTTCAGATCCTTGGCCACCACATCCAGCTTATACTTTTTCAAATGGGGCAATAAAAACTGGGACAAGGATACGGTGTCCAAATAGGTAAACTTCCAGTCCAAAGAAAGCATCAGGCACTGAGATTTGATCACATTGCAGTCAAAATCCGCATTGTGGGCCACCATTACCGCCCCTTTGGAAAACTCGAAAAACCGAGGCAGCACGTCGCTGATCTCCTGTGCATCCCGCACCATGTCGTCGGTGATCCCCGTCAGTTTTGTGATCTCAAAGGGAATGGGGATCCTGGGGTTTACGAATTCCGAAAAGCGCTCCGTGATCCGCCCGTTTTCAAAGCGAACGGCACCGATCTCGATGATCTTGCACTTTTTGGCATTTAGTCCGGTGGTCTCCAAGTCAAACACCACAAAGGAATCCGACAGGGTCTGGCCCGCATCGTCGGTAACGATCTGCTTGGTATCATCCACCAGATACCCTTCACAACCGTAGATCACCTTAAAATCCGAATCCGGCGGGATGGAATGAGCTGCGGTGGGAAAAGACTGTACCACACCGTGATCCGTAATGGCGATGGCCTTGTGACCAAAAGATATGGCTTGCTTGATGATATCCCCCACATCGGAAACCCCATCCATATCGCTCATTTTCGTGTGGCAATGGAGTTCCACCCGTTTTTCCGTGGACAGATCCATCCGTTTCGCGCGAAAATCCGGGATGGATACAATGGATTTGATCCGAGAAATGGAGATATCTCGGGTATAGTTATTGTAACTGACGGTGCCAAAAAGCTTGATAAAAGACTTTTTCTTAAGAAGACCTAAAAGCTCCTCTGCCTGGGGTGTGGGGATGAAGATATCGCCGGTCAAAGTATCCGTATAATCCGACAGGTGAAAAGATACGATAGTCTTATTGTTCTTGATCTCCCGGGATTCCACCGAGAGGATCTCTCCTTTTAGCACCACTTCTCCGATGCCGTCAAAGACCTCCTCCAAAGGGATGGCATCTTCCGTGATCTCCTTATATCCGTAGAGGAGATTTTTGATCCCTTCCTTACGAAAAGGACGAAGTTTTACATCCGGCTCCTCCTCTTTTGAATCCTTCTTTTTGGGTTCGTTCTTTTTAAAGCTTTTGTTCTCCTGCTCCGGAGCCGGTGCCTCCTGGGCAGAGCCTTCCATCAGGGCAGCAGCCGCAGCATTTTCCAGAATATGATCGATGGCCCGGGCGATCTTTTCATCCTGGGCTTTGATGTATTTGGTCTTTTGAGCGGTTTTATAAGCAATATCGATGGGGATCTGAAAATCACAACGTTTGTAGAACACGTCACGGAAATAGGAAAGAATCTCATCCTCCCTGCTTTTGGCCACGGCAGTGTCCTCCATGGTGATCCAAAATCCATTGTCGCGAAAATCAAAATCCGCTTTTTTTACCAGATTATAGGTAATGGAGCTGACCTTTCCGATCTCCTCCAACATGGAGTCCTTATAATCAGCAAAAAAGCTCTCCGGTGTATAGACATCGGAAAGCGCAAAAGACTCGATGATACAAACCTTCATGGATCTGTCATGAAAGTATTGGTTTTCGATCAGTTCTTCCAGTTTCAGGATGTTCCGCTTGGGGATGAGGGACTGAAACCGGATATACAGACGCATCTTACTCTTGTCCCGATTGGTGCTGATCCGAAGGACCCTTGCATCGGAAAGCAGGGACTGTAAATGCGTATCGATATGAATTTCGGAAAAAACATCAAAAAAACTTTTTTCCATGCAGATCATTTCCCCCAGTTTAATAGTTCAAAGCGAAGGGCTTCCAAAAGTTCCTCTTCCGGCAGTTTCTTTACCACCTGCCCATGTTTGATCAAAAGGCCTTCCCCGATACCACCGGCAATGCCGATATCCGCTTCTTTGGCCTCTCCCGGACCGTTAACCACACAGCCCATGACCGCCACCTTTACATCGTCCAAGGGAATATCTTCCACCATCTGCTCCACCCGGTTGGCCAGAGAGATCAGATCGATCTGGGTACGACCGCAGGTAGGACAGGATACCACCTCGATACCGCCTTTTCGAAGGCCTAAGGTCTTTAGGATCTTTTTCGCCGTATAGATCTCCTCACAGGGATCTCCCGTCAGTGACACCCGAATGGTATCGCCGATGCCCTGGGACAGGATCATGGCCAGACCCGCCGCGGATTTAATGGTACCGCTTCGTAAAGTGCCGGCTTCCGTGATACCCACATGAAGGGGATAATCCGTAAGTTTAGAGATCAGTTCATGGGCCTTTACGCACATCATAACATCACTGGATTTAATGGAGATCACCAGGTTTTCATATCCTAAGTCCTCAATGATACGGACTTTATCCAGGGCGGATTCCACCAGTCCTTCCGCCGTCACGCCTCCATATTTTTCCACCAGTTCCTTTTCCAAAGAACCGGAGTTTACCCCCACACGGATGGGGATATTCTTTTCTTTGGCCAGGTCCACCACTGCCTTGATCCGATCAGATCCTCCGATATTCCCGGGATTGATACGGATCTTATCTGCACCGTTTTCCATGGCACTGATTGCCAGCCGGTAGTCGAAATGGATATCTGCCACCAGCGGGATATGGATCTCCTTTTTGATCTCCGCAATGGCCTTTGCGGCTTTTTCGTCCGGCACAGCGCAACGGATGATGTCACAGCCGGCCTTTTCCAGCTTAAGGATCTGCTCCACGGTGCTTTTCACATCATGGGTCTTTGTATTTGTCATGGACTGGATCAGGATAGGGTTTTCTCCGCCGATGGCACTGTCTCCGATCTTGATCTCTCTGGTTTTCATACGTTCCATTTTTATTCTCCACATTTATATCAGCTTTTCGATGTCACTGATCATGACCGCCACCATCAGCATCATCAAAAGTACAAATCCGACGAAATTGATACCGCCTTCCACTCGCTCATCCAATTTCCGCCGGCTGATGCCTTCGATCAAAAAGATCAAAAGGCGACCACCGTCCAAAGCCGGTAAAGGCAAGAGGTTCATCACGCCTAAGTTGGCGGAAAGCAAAATAGCGATACTGATCATCTGCATCACCGTGGCAAACACACCGTATGCGGAGGCCTCGGTATAGCTTTCTCCGATGGTGGATACGATACCCACGGGACCGGACATTTCCCGAATGGAGATCTGTCCTGTGACAAGCATCTTTAAGCTCTGTAAGGTCACGTTGATCTGGTAACGGATCTCATAGAAAGCATATTCGATGGTCTTAAATATGGATCCTTTGTTCCGTACTGTATTCCCCTGGATACCAATGAGATAGGCATCGTTTTCTTCGTCATATTTGGGAACAATGTGGGCCGTATATCTGGCTCCGTCCCGGTCGTAAACCACATCCAGTTCCTGTCCCTGGTGGAAAAAGATATAGACCCGGACTTCGTTGTAAAAATGGGTCTTATAGCCGTTTAAGGAAATGATGGTATCCCCTTTTTGTATGCCGGCCTCCTCCGCCGGATATCCAGGCATGACTTCCTCCACATAGGGCGTATCATAACCCAAAAACCCGATGAGGATCATAGACAGGATAAAGGCCAGGATAAAGTTAAAGAAAGGCCCGGCAAAGACGATGGCGAACTTCTGCAGCACGGTTTTTTTATTAAAAGCTCTGGAGTCGTCGCTTTCTTCGTCCTCTCCTTCCATGATACAGCTGCCGCCGAAGGGCAAAAGCTTCAGGCAGAATTTCGTCTCCTTTCCCTGAATGGAAAAAAGGGTGGGCCCCAAGCCTAAGGTAAATTCGTTCACCCGCACATCATTGGCCTTAGCCAAAAGGAAATGTCCAAGTTCATGAAATATGATAATAAATGAAAATATAAGGATCGCTATAATGATCGACATGATTCTTTTCTCCCAAATATCAGGACTTTAATCGATTGATAAAGTCATAGGTCATCTGTTCCGTCTGCAAAATATCCTCTAAGGACGGATCTTTGATATAGTCCACCTCCGACATGGAGGAAGCAATAAGCTCCGGAATCTCCAAAAACCGGATCTTTTTATCTAAAAACAGAGCCACTGCTCTTTCGTTTGCCGCATTGTATACCGTAGGCATATTCCCACCGGCATTGGCGGCATCGAAAGCCAGCTGCAAGCCAAAAAAGGTCTCGAAATCCGGCTTTTCAAAGGTCAGCTGTCCCAGATCGAAAAGATCCAGCTTCTCTCCGGAAAGTGATCTTCTTTCGGGATAAAAAAGAGCATATAAAATCGGCAGCCGCATATCCGGTGTCCCCATCTGTCCGATGATGGCACCATCTTTATACTCTACGGCGGAATGCAATATGCTCTGGGGATGTACCGTCACCTGGATCCGGGAGATGGGTATATCAAACAGCCACTTCGCCTCCATCACCTCTAAGCCTTTGTTGACCATGGTGGCGGAATCAATGGTGATCTTTTTCCCCATGGACCAGTTGGGATGCTTTAAGGCATCTTCCACCGTCACATGCTCTAATTCTTCATAGGTCTTTCCACGGAAGGGGCCGCCGGAAGCCGTAAGTAATATCTTTTCCACTGCTTTTTGGGGGTTACCCTGGAGGCTCTGGAAAATAGCGGAGTGTTCCGAGTCCACCGGAAGGATCTTTACGCCGTATTCCTTTGCCATAGGCATGATAAGATGCCCGGCCGTCACCAGCGTCTCTTTATTGGCCAAAGCGATATCTTTTTTGGCTTGGATGGCCGCAATGGTGGGACGGATCCCTACCATGCCCACAATGGCGGTAACAACCATATCCGCCTCTTCATCCGTGGCCACTTCTATGAGCCCATCCATTCCATATACCACACGAACATCCGTATCTTTAAGAGAATCGATAAGCTTTTTTGCATCCTCCTCATCCGATACACTCACCAGATGGGGTTTGTATTTTTTGATCTGCTGTTTTAAAAGCTCGATGTTTTTTCCACAGGATAAAGCCGTCACACATAGATCCGGATTCTCATCCACAATGGATAAAGTCTGGGTCCCAATGGAACCCGTGGATCCCAATATCGCAATCTTTTTCACAATAAGCCTCCCAGATAAAAGATAATGGGTGCGGTGATGATCACACTGTCAAAGCGGTCCAATACTCCGCCATGTCCGGGGATCAGTCGACCGTAATCCTTCACGTCATAGTTCCTCTTGATGGCAGATGCCGCCAGATCTCCGATCATGGAGATAAAGGCACCGATGCCCGCAAACAGTCCCAGTAGCAGGATCTCCCGTCCCGAGATGGCCATGGCATTTCGGATGAGATACCCATACAATGCAGTTAACAGCACGGATCCCATGATACCGCCGATGGCTCCTTCCACCGACTTTTTAGGAGAAAGAAGAGGTGCCATCTTATGCTTTCCAAACATCACTCCCACAAAATAAGCGCAGGTGTCGGAGATCCAGGAGCACAAAAAGATCAGCCAAACGATATAGATCCCGTGGTCCATCATCCGGGCACGATACAGATAAGAAAGCATCACTGCCACATAGAAGAAAGCAAAATAGGTCACCAAGATCTGATCTGCATGAAACGTGGGAAAGGTAAACACATAAAAGGCCAAAAGTGCTGTCAAAAACAAAATGGCAATGGGAATGAAAAACTGATTTTCAAAAAACCCCAGATTCACATAATAGAGCACGCAAAACACATACCCAACCATGCCCACGCATTTTAAATGTATGGAAAACACCCGGTACAGTTCAAACATCCCTCGCAGGGACAGGGCGCACATAACCGCCAATAACATATTACCGCCGACAAATACAAAGGCCAGCGCCAAAACAACCAGTATGATACCGGAGATCACTCTTTCTTTCATGCTTCCTTAACCTTTCCATATCGGCGATCCCGATTCTGATAGGCCAAAACGGCTTCTTTTAATTCCTTCTCATGAAAATCGGGCCAGGGAACTTCCGTAAAATAAAACTCCGAATAAGCCAGCTGCCAGAGCAGATAATTGGAAAGTCTCTGCTCACCGCTGGTACGGATCAAAAGATCCGGATCCGGAATATCCTTCGTATCCAGATACCGGGAAAACATCTCTTCCGTAAGATCCGGGGATGCCGCATGAGACAGCACATCCGCCGTATATTTTCGCACGGCGCGCACGATCTCATCCCGACTGCCATAGTTTAAAGCGATCTGCAGATTTAATCCTGTAAAATCCTTGGAAAACTCCTCCAGTTCCCGGATCTTTTTTTGCATGCTCTCGGAAAAGCCCGTTACATCTCCGATGACCCGGACTCGCATATTGTTATCTCTGGAGAGTTTTTTGCATTTGGTCATATAGTCCTCTAAGATCTCCATCAGCTTTTTTACTTCATCATCCGGCCGGGACCAGTTCTCAGTGGAAAAAGCATAAAAAGTCATATACTTGATGCCCAGCTCATATGCGGCTCTGCAGATGGGCTCCACATTTTTAGCCCCTACGGTATGTCCGTAAGTCCGGGGCATGCCTTTGGCTTTGGCCCAGCGTCCGTTGCCATCCAGTATGACGGCTACGTGTCTTGGTGCGTCTCCCATATTCTCCTCCTATAAGAAACAAGAGTTTTGCAAAAAGCAAAACTCTTATTCGATGTTTACAAATTAAACAGTCATGATCTCCTTGGATTTTGCATCCACCGCATCATCAATCTTCTTGATGTAGGAATCCGTCAGCTTTTGTACATCGTCTTCCAATTCTTTAATCTCATCCTCGGAAACGTCTTCTTTGGATAATTTCTTAAAGGCGTCATTGGCATCTCTGCGGATGTTTCGAATGGCAACCTTGGCATTTTCGCCACGCTTTTTGATATCCTTTGCCAGTTCCTTACGACGCTCTTCCGTAAGCTCCGGGAACACCAGGCGGATCAGCTTCCCGTCATTGGTAGGATTGATGCCGATGTCGGATACCTGTATGGCTTTTTCGATCTCCTTTAACATGGAGCCTTCCCAGGGCTGGATCTGGATCATACGGGGTTCCGGTACGGAAACGTTTGCCACCTGCTGGATCGAAGAAGGCGCACCGTAATAATCCACCGTGATATTGTCCAGAACATGCGGATTGGCTCTGCCTGCACGAATGGTCATAAACTCACTCTGCAAATTTTCCAAAGTCTTTGTCATCTTGTGATCATAAGCACTTAATCTCTCATCCATTCTCATATCCCCCTGGTAAATAATAGTTTATACCGTCACTACAGTTCCGTTAAAATCTCCGGAAACCGCTTTTATGATACTATCTTCTTCCTGTAATGCAAATACATAAAGAGGCATCTTGTTTTCCATGCACATAATGGAGGCCGTCAGATCCATGGCCTGCAGCTTCTGCGCGATGACATCCTCTATGGAGATCTTGTCATAACGCTTGGCATCGGGATTCAACTTCGGATCCGAATCGTAGATCCCATCAACAGCCTTTGCCAACAGGATGTAATCCGCTTCGATCTCAATGGCCCGAAGTGAAGTACCCGTATCCGTTGAAAAATAAGGATGTCCGGTTCCTCCGGCAAAGAAGCATACCTTCTTTTTCGCAAAAGCCTCATTTGCCTTGTCCTTGGAAAACAATTCCGTAAAGGAGCCACATACAAAAGGTGTCATGATGACGGTGTCCATGCCTTCGGAACGAAAGATCTCCGAGACATAGAGGCAATTCATCACCGTGGCCAGCATACCGATGGCATCTGCTTTGGTACGATCGATGTTCTCGGAAGTACGTCCTCTCCAGAAATTACCGCCGCCGATGACGATGCCCACTTCATTACCGCTGTCCACAACTTTTTTCACCTGCTGTGCGACCCGCTTGCAGGAAGCCTCATCAAATCCATGCTTATTCTCCCCGGCCAGCGCCTCACCACTGAGCTTTAATAATATACGACTCATAAGCCTTCCTTTCAACCAGCCTGACAAAATGTCACAAAGAGCAACGGAGGCCCTCCGCAACGTCGGCAAGTGCAATTGCACTTGCAATTATGCACACGATTGCGATGTCCGCAATCGGCGCGAAGTACCGTTACGTGAGGGTGCGGGTGTCCGGTGGACACCTCTGCGAAAGCAGAAGCACCGACCGAGCCGGGAGGCGAGACAGGGCGATAGCGAAGCCGAGTTGCCTTTGTGAATTTTGGCTGGCGTAAAGTACTTAGTAATTAATTAAATACACTTGCAACGTCGATTTCCGCATAAGCCTGTGAGCAGAAACCTTCGATCACGGCACCGTTGTTGATCTGAACGGAACGTGACTTGATATTACCCATGACAACTGCGGAAGTATCTACTACAACCGGTCCCTGTACATCGATATCACCCTTTACAGCACCTGCGATCACGGCGGAAGTAGCGGAGATATTACCAACCACTACAGATCCTACTCCGATCTTAACCGTGCCGGTGGTGGAAACCTCACCCTCCACCTTTGCATTGTCTGCAAAGAACTCGGAAGACATGCTGTTTCCAAAGAGATTGCCGGTAACGGTAAGCTTTCCGTTACACTTCACGTTACCGTTGATGATACCCTCTACATCAATGGATCCGACAGATTCCACATCACCTGTAATGCGCATTCCCTTTGTGATCACAGCATTTTCATCGGAAACCTGCTGGCTGTCGATGCCGCTTACAATGGAAGCCGCCTTTTCAATCTCTAAGTTGTCATTTGTATCCATACTGTTCTCCTCCAGTCTGTTAACAGCTGATTTTTTATTTCTTTCATTGACAAAGTCGGAAGAAGATGTAACCTTCGGGGCTCTCTGCTCCTCTTCCACTTTCTTGGAAGCTTTTTCCAAAAGGCCATCCAGTTTGGAAAGCTCGGAATCCACATCCACATTGGAATCCATGGTAGAAGCCTGCGCGCTCTCCTCAGATGCCAAATCTTCTCCGCCGGGGATCAGTTCATCCACAGCTTCGGAAAAATCCTCTTTAAATTCTTTAAAGAATCCCATAATTTACCTCCGGTTTATTCACTTTTTTCTGCAAGAGATACATGCTGGATCAATTCCGTGTCCTCGCTGACGGGCAGGATCACGGCACCCACCTCCTGTAACTGCTCTATCAATTTCGGTAACGCTTCCACGGTCTGATCTTTATTATCCGCATCGTGCAACAGCACTACCGACGTTTTGTATTTTACCACATCTGACATGACATTTTCAACAAGGTCATCCGATGTATATGCCGCAGAAGTGGCATCTCCGCTGGCCACATTCCAGTCCAGATAACGTACGTTTTCCTCATTCAAAAAACGTATGTAATCCGTCATATCCGTATTGGAAACCTGGTTGGAGGAACCGCCGGGAAAACGATAGAGATCGCAGTCCACACCGGTCACATCATAGAGCAGATTCTGTATACGATAAAAATCCTCTTCGAAAGCATCCAAAGAGGCATAGATCGAAGCATATTTATGTGAATAGGAATGCATGGCCAAGGTGTGCCCTTCGTTTACGATGCGCTGATAAACCGCTTTAGAGGCATCGTCTTCCTTCCCCACCACAAAAAACGTGGCTTTCACATTATAATCATCCAGGATATCCAGGATCTTGTCGGAATTGTCGCTGGGACCGTCGTCAAAGGTGAGATACACCTTTAAAGTATCCCCGGCCTGGGCTAAGTTTTCCTCTGCAGTGGCGTTATAGCTTAAAAGCGCCTCCGCATCCCGGTCGCCGTCATCATAAAGATTCTGGGGTGCTACGATCTTTTCATCCAGACGCTTGGAAACCTCATTCAACTGCTTCTTTAAGGAAATGACGGTCACACCCAATAAAACAATGGAAACAATGGAAATGATGATCCAGGTGAACAAAAACGTCACGATGAACGTTTTCATCCTCTTGACACGTTTTCTTCTGTCCCGTTGCTTTTGAATATCTTCCTTACTCTGTACGTCCATGTTTTCGTACTCCGTATGTTTAAAAACAGGGGTGAAACGGGGAATCTTCCCTGTCTCACCCCTGCATCACTTTAAACTGATTATTGACCCATCTGCTTTGCAACTTCTTCTGCGAAGTTCTCTTCTTTCTTTTCAAGGCCTTCACCGGTCTCGAAACGAACGAAGCTTGCAACCGTTGCATTTCCTACAGATTCAAGATACTTGGCAACAGACTGTTTGCCGTCCTCTGCTCTGACATAAACCTGATCTAAGAGGCATACTTCCTTCATGAGCTTGGAGATACGTCCCTTGATCATGCCTTCTTTTACTTTGTCGGGCTTAGCTGCTTCCGCAGGATCATTGGCGATCTGTTCGCGAATGATATTCTCTTCACTCTTTAAGTAATCCTGATCCACATCCGCCTGAGATACATACTTAGGGTTCATAGCTGCGATCTGCATCGCCACGTTCATAGCTGCTTCCTTGGTGGCATCGTTCTCTTCACCCTTCATGGAAAGGAGAACTGCGATACGTCCGCCGCCGTGGATATAGGAAACTACGAATCCGTCCTCAGCGGTCACCTTTTCGAAACGACGGATCTTTAAGTTCTCACCGATCACGGCAACCTTGTCCGTCAAAGCATCCTTAACAGTCTTGGAACTATCAGCGTTCCATGCTTCAGCCATGAATGCATCCATATCGGAAGCGTTGGAAGAAAGAGCCTGGGCAGCAACCTGTCCCACATACTCTTTGAAGATATCGTTCTTTGCGACAAAGTCAGTCTCGGAGTTTACCTCTACAACTGCTGCGTTCTTTCCATCTACTACTGCACAGCAAAGGCCCTCTGCCGCGATACGGCTTGCCTTCTTCTCAGCCTTGGAGATTCCCTTCTCACGAAGATAGGTAACTGCCGCATCCATATCTCCGTTGGTCTCGCCCAATGCCTTTTTGCAGTCCATCATACCTGCGCCGGTCATTTCACGCAGTTCTTTTACCATAGCTGCTGTAATTGCCATTTAAATTTCCTCCTAATCTATATAAAAGATTTATGCTTCTGCTTCTTCAGCGTCCAGTTCTGCATCCCCTGCAGCGCTTTCTGCTTCGATGTCTGTTAACTCCTCACCCTGGTTTGCTTCGATGACAGCATCCGCCATCTTTGCAACGATGAGTTTAACGGCACGGATGGCATCGTCATTTCCGGGGATCACGTAATCCAGCTCATCAGGATCACAGTTTGTATCGGAAATACCAAAAATGGTAAGGCCTAAGGTCTGTGCTTCCTGGATGCAGATCCTTTCCTTCTTGGGATCAACAACAAAGATGGCATCGGGAAGCTTCTTCATCTCCTTGATGCCGCCTAAGTTCTTCTGCAGCTTCTCATGCTCCTTACGAAGAGCCATTACTTCCTTCTTGGGAAGTACATCAAAGGTACCGTCCTCTTCCATCTTTTCGATCTTCTTTAAACGATCGATTCTGGTCTGGATGGTCTTGAAGTTGGTCAGCATTCCACCTAACCATCTCTCATTTACATAGTACATTCCGCAACGTGTAGCTTCCTGCTCTACCGTCTCCTGGGCCTGCTTCTTTGTACCAACGAAAAGAATGGTTCCTCCCTGGGATACGATGTCGAAGATGGCATTGTACGCATCGTCTACCATGCCTACAGTCTTCTGCAGGTCGATGATGTGGATCCCGTTACGCTCCGTGTAAATGTAGGGAGCCATTTTAGGGTTCCAACGTCTGGTCTGGTGTCCGAAATGAACACCGGCTTCTAACAGTTGCTTCATTGAAATAACACTCATTTTTCTACCTCCTGGTTATTCTGCCACATGATCCTTTGTGTGCTTAAAACCCGAAAACACGGGCACCACAGCACGGATATCATGTGTGGTTATTTGCCGTCGCGCAGTTCCTATTTCCACGCAACCTTTGAGATTATAGCACAGCACCCTTGTGCTTGCAAGGTAAATCCTTTAAAAAATCACTTCGCATCCTTTACTTTGGCTACTTTTCCGTCGGATCCGCAGTAATACTCCTTTAATCCCACTTTCACCCACTTGTCCTTTGCCAGCTTCCCGGACTTTTTGGCATAGTACTGTTCACCGCTTCCGTTTAGCAGTGCCTCGCCCTTAAACGATGACACGATCATCGGATCATCAATGAAAACCGTAAAGGCCGGGCGAAAGCCCTTTTCATTGATGGTCACCTTCAGCTGTCCTTTTTTCGTTGAATTTACCGTAAATAGAGCCGATGTGATGATCTTTCCGTCTGTTCCGGCAAAGTAGGAATCGCCGGATTTGATACTTTTTGCGGTGACGCCGGCTTTTTTCGCAAGGTAGGTTTTCTCTTTCGCTGTTGTGGTATTTCCGTCGGCACTGACGGTCTTTTTCACCGTCACTACTTCGCAGCTTGCGATATTACCCTTCTCATCCGTCAGCACTTGCTTTGAAACCGTCTTTCAGTTTTTATCCGTCACATCCACCGTCACCATGGCGTTGGTAACGGGATTTCCGGAGGCATCCGTTACCTTGGTTTCTCCCCCTTTGGTAGCAGTTGCTGTGGCCGGTGTGGGATGATACCAGTTCGTCGAAGAAGAGTCCTCGGAGGATGCTGCCGGTGCCGGCTCCGGGGTGGGTGCAGGTGTCTGATCCTCATTTACATTGGAAAGGATCGCTTCGTTGGATGCACTTCTTACTACATACGGATAAGCGGTATCATCCGATGCAAAATGTAAACTCGGGGCATCTGTATTATAGGTGGCATAGCCTGTGGTAATAGCACTGCCTCGTCGGGCATCTGCCAGTTTCACCCTGATCTTATATTTTGTATTGGCAGCAAAAATGCTGTCAACACCATCGCAAACGCCATCTACAACTATACTGTTTCCGGAACTACTGTCTCCATCGAGATAAACACTCTTCGGGACCACCATCAGCTGTGTCCAACCAACGGAGGCAAGAGGCGCATAGGTGATACAAAGCTCTTCGTCGTCCACGGTGATCATCTTAAAATCCACGTTGCCGGATAGCGCATCCGTGATCAGCGCGGATAGTTCACTATTTTCGTTATCTCTAAGATCCGTTTTGTTGGAAAGTCCTAGGGTACCCTCCTGGCGGTTGGAGAACAGGATCTTTCCGCTGTCATTTACGATACAGGAAAAACCGTTGTCTCCTACATGGGCATTTTCCACCAGTGCCTCGATATTGTCCAAAGACATGGATGCACCGCATACTGCCATGAGCTTTCCGAATCTGTTATATACGGGAACCGCTACGTTTACTTCGTAGGTCCCGGTATAATAATCGGAACTGACGGAAGAAAAGGTCAGCATCTCATGATTGACAGCCATCCGATACCAGGGTCTTTGGGTGGCATCGAAATACACAGGGGCGCCATTTTCGTCCACATGCTCTTCTGCAGAAGCGTCACATAAGATACAGGCCCCGTCCGGCAAGGCGATAAAACAGTCTTTCATGCCGGAACTGGTGGATATCACTGCCACCATCTGATCCTGCAGATTTCCCAGACGCTCGGTCTTTTCCAAAAGAGATGCATCCGAAGCAGCCGTCACATCGGAAAATAAAAGCTGCGCCGAATGCTCCCCGGCATTTTCTGCAGTGGGCGGAAGCACGGATCTGCGGACATAATCTTCGGGAGAAAGCATGATCTGCTGCACCTGCAGTGCCAGCATATATACAGAATCCGCCATATTCCAAAAGGAATTGTCGGAGATATCACTTTGGGCAATGGCATAACTGATAAAATACGAACTAACCAGCGCCTCCATGGATTGAGCGGAGGTGGCCGCCACCGTTTCCTTTTCCTGTCGGCCGGTTTCTTCGGAAGATGCGGATATTTCCCTGATCAAAGTCGATCCCACAACGGAAAATGCCACTGCTTTTAATAAGCAATGGCATTTGCGATCTGTTCAAAGGAACTGTCGGATGAGATATTGAAGGAGCCGGTATGGATCTTCGCGTCATAGCCGTTTTGCTCCAGATAATGATTGAATTCATTGGGATCGGATATGATCCCTGCCTTATACAGATTGGCGGATACCACCTCCGAGGACTGCCCGGAAGAGATGGTAAATGAAATGAGTTTTTCTGCACCGGATTTGTCATCTGCACGATCCGTGGAATCCGTAGCCGTTTTCGTCTCCGGCGTCTTACTCTCTGTCTTACTTTCTGTGGATTTATAATCCGTGGAAGGTGTCTCCGATGTTTTGACTGTTGTATCTTCCTGCTTTTGCACAGGATCCGGATTCTTCTTTGTATCCTCCGGCTTTATTATCTCGGCATCTTCGGATCCCGCTTCACTTTCAGATGTCTCTGCAGTATCACCGGTATCTACAGAATCGTCGTCTGAATCTTGTTTTTTACTGCTTTGCTCTCCGGATTTCGAAGCATCCTCTTCGGATTCCTCAGATTCTTCCTCGGATCCCTCTAGAGAATCTCTTTCATCCACAGCCTTTGCGGTAAGATCCGTATATTCCATCCCCAACGCTCGGGCCTGCTTTTCGATATCTGCCCTGGAAATCTCAGGCTCATAAAATGCAAAGGCAATGGCCAGGATCAATGCGGTCACAAATATCCCCAAGCCCAAGCCGCGCAAAAAATACTTTCCTTTCATCGGTAACTGCCTTCCTTACTCGAACAATCCCAGGATCAGTTTGATCTCCCCGAGGCCCACGCCCAGTTTTTTGGCGATCTCCACTTCGGAATATCCCTCCTGGTTCATGGAAATGATCTTTTTCTTAAGATCTGCCTTATCTGAGTTTCCGGTCTCTTCTACGACCTTTTGATCCCCTTCATCCAGTTTCTGCTGGAAGGCATCCTTTAGGCTCTGGACGCTTTCCTCGAAATGAAGTTCATTTTCCGCCACCAAAGCATCCTCTTTTTGCTGCAGGCTGATCTCCATTTCCTTTAATTCTAAGATCTTATTCTCTATTCCTTCTTTCATCCCCCGAAGAGCGGACTCCTGGGTCTGGATATCCTTTACGATCTGGGTAATGTTCTCCTGCTTTTCATTCAGCATGTTGTAAAGGAAATTATTCTCCGTATTGGTCTTTTCCATGGCCTCTAATATGGGATTAGCCTGGTCCTTCACCTCATCAAAATACTCTCCGAGACTGACGATCTTTTCTGTAAAGTCCTTATCCGTGCCGGCTTCGATCTTATCAATGGACTCACTGACTTTTTCGTCAAATGCCATATCCAGCCGGGATTTTGCATCGGAAAGTTCGTTATCCACCAGAGAACGGACTTCCTTTTGGGAGAGTTTTTTGATCATTTCAACATCAGAAGAAGACAGCTTTTCCGTAATGAAAAAGCTGCCAACAAAAAACAATACTCCAATGATCAAAAGTGCTATCTGCAACGCACTCATATGGATATTCTCCTGTTTAGACTGACATATTAAAATGGGGATGCTCGCTTTTCAATTTCACGGTGCCGTCCCCCATCTTTTCCTTTTGGTGGGGTTTCTTTTTTTGTCCCCGGTTCCCCTGATAACCTCTGCCATCTCCGCCTTCGGCATCAGAGTTTCCTTCCTCGATATTGCTCTGTTCATGTATGGTGGTGGTGGACACTTCCGCTTCCTGCTGGATCTCCACCGTCACGAAATTCTGCTGTACCAGAGGTTTTTGATCCTCTGCAGTCTTCGTATGGGATAATTCGGCGGTATTCTGCACCATACCGTTAAAATCAATGGGTCGGACAGACATTTGTTTCTCCTACAGATTTGTGATACAGATCTCTCCGTTTTTCTTTTCAAACATGCAGTAAGAACGTTTATCCTTTGTGGTAATGGAAATATCAGAGATGGTAATGTTTACGCCGGGGAAAATATCCCTGGTGATCACCACCTTGGCATGTTTGGAATTCAACAGTTCCTGATGCAGAGAGTTAAAGATCATACGGTCATCTTCCAATTTCTTTTTGTTCTCCCGAAGTTCTACCATCATATTATTTAAGTACATCAGGTTCTTTTTATCCAAAGCCTTGCCGGCCTTTAGATAATCCTGATAGGTCTTTACGATGGGGTTGATCTTATTGATCTTTTGGGAGAGCATCATGATGGACTTCTGTAACGTGGCATACTGCTCCTTTTTGTCCGGAGCCATACCCACTTCGATCTTTGTCATGGCTCCCATGGAGGAACCGATGATACGACTTTCCACCTTGCCGCCTGCACGGATCATACCGCCGGTGATAAATCCCTTTTTATCGGTTACCAGGATATCTTCGGAAGCATTCACTTCGCTGTAAAGGATGGACCCGGTTTCGATATATCCGCCGGAGAACACCTTTGCATTCTCGATAAACTGAATGATGACATTTCCTTTGGCATCGATGACGCCTTTGTTCATACCATGAATACCGCACTTGACGATGACCTGCCCGTCACATTCGATGAAGGCATCTTCCACCACACCGTCTACGATCACATCTCCCGTGGCACGCACGGTAAAGCCACCCCGTACGGAGCCGCCGATATGTACGTTCCCGTTATAGTCGATATTCCCGGTGGAATTGTCCACATCTGCAGGAACTTCGTATACATCGGATACGAAAACCTGTCCCCCTACCAATGTCACATGCCCTGTCACCGCAGAAAAGATCTCCGTCTTGGTTTCGTTGGCTGTGATATTTTTTCCGTAGGAAAGACGAGTGGACTTAACAGTTCGGGTAGGAATCTCTCTACCGGTGATATCTTTGCCGTTTTCTCCCTTTTCCTCAGGGATCAGCCGAGCCAAAAGATCTCCCTTTTGCACTTCACAGATGGTGTTTAGATCACGATAATCCACGGATCCGTCATCCAAATGCTTGGGCTTTAACGAGGGATTCGTGTTAAAGAAGTACTCGATCTTCGCATCTTTACCGATGACAGGCTGCTTGCCCATGGCAAAGACGTATTCCGTATTGTAATAATGCTGATCGAGAAACTCTAAGATCTTTTCCTGGTCGATGCCGAAGACCACACCCTTGCGGTTCAATTCCGCCATAATGTCTTTGGCATTCATGTGGGGTCCTTCCAAAGACGGGGGATAAAACCAGCAGGTGATCTTCATCTTGTCGAGGCTGATCTTGGAATACATCACCTCGGCAAAATCAATATTCGGACAAACGCCAAGATTCAGCTCACCGGGCTCTGAGCTAGAGATCAGCCGATGAAACTCCATCTTGTCGTAGCCGGTAATATCATGGGCATCAAGATAGGACTCGGCCTCTTTCACTTGCAGGGGCCGGCCTCCGTCTACCGCAGGGTAATAATGACAAATGGCATTGGAATCTGCGATTTCAATTTGCATATAAGCATTTGTCTGTCCCATATCAAATCATATCCTCTATGCTTCGTTTAAGATATTCATATAAGGTCCCAGCTTCTTACGCATCTTAAGTAGCGCTTTCGTATGAAGCTGTGACACCCGTGACTCCGATACTTCCATTACTTTCGCGATTTCCTTAAGGTTTAAGTCCTCGTAGTAATAGAAAACGATAACTGATTTTTCTTTTTCCGTCAGAAGATCCAGTGCTTCCGCGAGCATCTTGGAAAGCTCGTCCTTGGAGATGGATTCCTCCGGCTGGATAAAATGAGAATTGGAAGCAGTGGCATCCATGGCCGGCTCGTTTCCAGCTTCCATAAATTCGTTTAAGGAAACCAGATTCGTCACCTTCATCTGGGACTGCCAATCCACATATTCCTTTGAGGATAAGCCGAGTTCTTCGGCGATCTCGTCATCCGTGGCAGATTTCCCGGTCCTGGATTCTATAGTGCGGGACGCCTCGTCGATCTTTTTCTGCTTTTGACGGATGGTGCGGGGGATCCAGTCCATTTTACGGATCTGATCCAAAATAGCGCCTTTGATCCGAAGGCTGGCATAGGTCTCAAATTTAACGTCCTTCGTCAGATCGTATTTATCGATGGCATCGATTAGACCAAACACACCGTATCCCACCAGATCGTCGTACTCCACGTTGCTGCCCAGATACATATTCATCTTTCCGGCAACGATCTTAACCAGTGGAGCGTATTCTACGATGATCTTCTCACGCAGCTCCGGCGTCGGCTTTGCCTGATATTCATCCCACATTTTCTGTCGCTTCACGTCATTCATAGATTCTCCTGAAAGAGACACAACAAAGATCTACTAATCTTCGTCTTCATCCTCATCATCCTTGGGTGCGCCCCCTTTTTCGGATGATTCGGCATTTTCTTCTGTCTCCTCCGTATCCTTCTCGTTTTTTAATGCAAGACAAAAAACAACATAAACTATATAGCCTATGATATAAAAGACAATTACGGTAATGAACAAACGGGATACAAAAACACCGAATTCAACTTTTGCGATTAAATTAATAGCCACACAGATAGCCGCCGCTATCAGAGTGACCAGAAGAGGTATCAGTCTCCGCTTCTCATCTTCCATCTATGTCTCTCTCTGATTAAATAGATTTTTCACTCTTGCCAACAGCCTTGATCAGATAACGGCCGTCTTCACTGTAGAGCTCAACGGTACGTCCATAATTCAAACCGCAATCCTCGGCAACAAGACGTATACCCAGTTCTTTAAGTTTTGCTCTGCATGCTGCTGCATTTTTTTCGCCGATATTGATGCTAGATGTGTTCGATCCACTGATCTCAAACATTTTTGCACCACCGGCTATCTTTGCGGTAATACGGGCTTTGTTTGCTCCGGCTTTGATCATGTCGTCCAAAAGCTTTTGAATACCGGTATCGGCAAATTTCGCAATATTGCTGTTGTTACGGATCGCAGTGGAATCCGGCAGCATAATATGCGCCAAACCGGTTATTTTCGTGGACGGATCGTATAAAGCGATCCCGATACAGGAACCCAGTCCGATTGTCGTAAGATTGTCCGGTGGTTTGCAAATGTTAAGATCTGCCATACCGACCTTAATCATCTGTCCCATGCGCTTTACCTCCCTAGATCGGTACACCAAGTGAGGTCAAAATCTTAGCATAGGATTCTCCCTCCGGCATTAGAATAAAGTAACCTTCCACTCCCAGATCACCGCCGATCTCGGTCTTGATGATCAAAGCATTGTCACCCACCATGCCGAACTGGATCGCGGGAACGGAAAGTATGGCAGCCGCCATATCCACGGCTACAAAGGGAATCGTAGGCGAAATCGTAAGATTCGTCAAACCCGATAATGCATTTAAGTAGGCACCGGCGATGATATTCCCGATCTCTTTGATAGCAGAAAGATCCATTTCATCAAAATCTTCCATATAGTCCGGATCACGCATCATCAGACGGTTCACCAAATGATGGGCGGAATCTGTATTCATCAGAAACATCATGGAGCCTTCAATATCTGTTGTAACACCCAACATGATACCTACGATGATCTCCTCTTCGGATCCGATAATACCGCCGATCTTCTCTACGGGAGTCAGCTCCACCATAGGAACACTCATATCCACCTTTAGAGAAAGCATATTCGCTATGGCGGTGGTAGCATTTCCGGCACCGATATTACCAATCTCTCTGAGGACGTCCAGATATTTGTCATTTATTTCTTCAATACTGATGTTTTCAGCCATATCCTACCTCTTTTAAGAAACCGCAACTTCATCAACGATGGCGTTGATCTCAAAGATGGAGATCAGATCATCACCGTTCTTGCCAATGCCATTGATGTAAGTACTGTCTCTGTTCTTGGAATTCTGAGCAGAGCGATCGATCTCGGATTCACCTAAGGTAATGACCTCTTTTACTTCATCAACTACCATGCCTACCAGTCCCTGCTGTTCCAATTTCAGGATGATGATACGGGATTTGTTGGTTTCAACATCATCACCCAGGCCCATCTTTAAGTGTGCGCTCATAACCGGAACCACCTCACCACGGAGGTTGATGATACCAGGATAATAAGAAGGCGCCTTGGGCACTCTCGTGATTTTTTGCATGCGAACGATATTGTCCACGTAGGAAATATCGATGCCATACTGCTCGGATCCGATTTTAACAACGATATATTGGATCTTCTCCTCTTCCGTCATATCAATTTCATTTGCCATGGGATACCTCCTCCTAAATCAAAGTGTTTACATCAAGGATCAATGCCACTTCGCCGTCGCCTAAGATAGTAGCGCCGCTGATGAGCTTGTTATTGTCAATGACCTTACCTAAGGACTTGATAACGATCTCCTGCTGTCCGATAAGGTTGTCAACTACAAGACCTGCATAACTGTCACCCTTCTTAACGATCACCACGGTGAGGTTGTCAGGCTCCTCGTCTCTCGGAGCGGAATCCAAAAGCTGATCCAAACGGATGATAGGGATAACCAAGCCACGGATGTGGATCACTTCCTTAGCTTCCACATACTTGATATCGTTTACGGAAATATCCTCGATATTCATGATGCTTCCAAGAGCGATGGCGTATTTCTCGTCCCGGATCTCAACCATTAATGCCTGGATGATGGCAAGGGTCAGAGGCAACCGCACGGTAAAGGTGGAGCCCTGTCCGAGGGTGGATTTTACTTCCACATCTCCACCCAAAGCTTCGATGTTGGACTTTACAACATCCAGACCAACACCTCTTCCGGAGATGTCGGTGATCTCCTTTGCCATGGAAAAGCTGGGCATGAACAAGAATTCGATGATCTCCTTCTGGGTCAGGCTCTCAGCCTCTTCCGGAGAAACGATACCACGTTCGATGGCCTTCTGTTTCACTTTTTCGGTATTGATACCGGCACCGTCATCACCAACCTGAATGATAACGTTATTGCCTTCCTGGAAAGCGTTTAAGAAAATAGTACCTTCTTCCGGCTTGCCGGCGGCTTTTCTTTCTTCCGGTGATTCGATTCCGTGATCTGCGGAATTACGTAACAAATGCTGTAAAGGATCACCGATCTGATCCACCACGGTACGATCCAACTCGGTCTCTTCACCGGTCATGATCAGATCCATGGGCTTTCCGAGCTTTCTGGAAAGGTCGCGGATCATACGAGGGAATTTGTTAACAGTATTCTCGATAGGAACCATTCGAACTTTCATAACGGATTCATGAAGGTTCGTGGTGATACGCTCCAGATACTCGATCTGTTCCTGCCAGCTCTGATTGTCGTAACCGGCACCTCCTCCATTGGATTCAGAAGAAGAAATGGAAACCAGAGAGTTCTTTGCGATGATCAGTTCGGATACCTGATTCATCAGTGCATCCAGCTTTTCGATATCCACACGTACTGTACGAGCGGTAACGGGTTTATTGGCCGTTTTCTTTGCAGGTGCAGGTGCAGCCTTTTCGCTGGCTTTTGCGACAGGCGCGGCTGCAGGTGCGGCTGCGGGTGCGGCAACCTCTTCTTTATCTTCGGCTGCAGCAGGTGCGGCAGCGGTTTTTTCGTACATATCGGGAGTAACCTTATCCAGATCAACGGCTTCGATCTCCGATACGGCGGAAACAGCGGCGCGCATACCGTCCACGTCTGTGGAGGAAGATGCTAAGATGCAACTAAAAGCCAGATCGAACTTCTCATCCTCGATATCCTGGGAAGAAGGCTCGTAAGCGATGATCTCACCGTAATCCTCCAAAGCCTTGAATACCAAAAACGCTCTGGCGGCCTTCAGCAGGCACTCTTTTTGTACATGAACCGTCATACCATAGAGGATCAAACCGCTCTCTACAGAATCGTTCAACTTGGAAAGTGTATTTTCATCCACTTTCATCACTTTGAAATGATCTTTGCCGTTGGGATCTTCAGAGCCGGCGCTATCTCCATCTTCGGAGGGATTATCAGCATCGGCAGACGTGCTTTCCTCTCCGGCACCGTCGGAAACATCTCCGCCTTCGCTGCCTTCCAGGAAATCATTTAACTTTTTGATGAGGACTTCATTATCTTCGGTACCCTCATCAGAAGTAGATTTAACTGTGTCTACATATGCCTCAATGGCATCCAGACAGTTAAAAAGAATGTCGATCAGCTCACTGTTGACCTTGATATTGTCATTACGCACTTCGGAAAACAGATTCTCCATATCATGGGTCAAATGCTGCATGCGCTTAAAGCCCATGGTGCCGGCCATACCCTTTAAAGAGTGGGCTACACGGAAAATCTCATTGATGGTATCTTTGTTCTCCGGCTCATTTTCCAAAACCATAATGTTGTCACTAAGGCTTTGAATGTGTTCACTAGATTCTTCGATAAAAATGTCGAGATACTGACTTACATCCATCTTTTATACCCCCAGTTTCTTTGCTATTGCCTTTGCCATTTCGTTGATCGGTGCGGATTCATTGGACAGGCCCGCCACATCGGCGGATTTCGGCATGCCGTAAACCACGCAAGTATCCGCTGATTGAGTGATGCAATATACGTTCTTAACGGAAGACAGATAGGAGATCCCTTCTGTCCCATCACTTCCCATGCCCGTCAAAACGACACACAGGATGTTTTTGATGGGAAGACTTCCCAAAGAGCGATACATCACATCCGCACAAGGTTTCAAGTTTCCAATGGCAGGTGCGTCCGACAATGAACACATCATCTTTCCGGAAGGATTCATCTTGATCTCCAAATGTTTCCCGCCGGGAGCGATGTAAACATGGTCATTTTGCAACACTTCTCTGTCAGAAGCTTCACAAACCTCCAGGTTCGCAGTTTCATTGATGCGTTCCGCCAAAGAAGCCGTAAATCCTTTGGGCATATGCTGGGTGATGATCACCGGGACTTTCAGTCCCTTCGGAAGCATCGGGATACAGGTGCGAAGCGCCTGTGGTCCGCCGGTGGAAGAAGCGATGGCGACCAGGTCGAACTTGTCGGTGGCTTTCATGGAGGAAACAGCTCGATTGATGTTTTCCTGCTTCGGGCTTTCGACAGGCGGGACGGAAGCCATTGGCTTTACCGCATCAGCGGGTCGTAAGGTCTGTGGTTTCACGAGTTTGGAACTGCCGGCAACCTGAAGGGCCTTTTTCAGTTCCTTTGTAAACGTTTCCCTCTCTTCAGGAGAAAGATGGAATGGACGGACAACAAACTCAACTGCTCCGTCATCACAAGCTTTCATGGTCATGTCGCGATCTTCCTTCACTGTGGTGGAGATCGCAATGATGGGAATCCTGCAACCGGAATCCACAAGCTTTTTGATCACGTCAATCCCGCTCATCCGTGGAAGATTGACATTCATAGTGATGACATCGAAGTTGCCGAAATCAGAGATCCGTCGAAAAGCACTCTCTCCGTCAGCGCAAACGTCCACAACCTCGTACCCTTGTATGGAATTGATTATATCACACATGAGCTTTCTCATGAGTGCAGAGTCATCGACGACAAAAACCCGCTTCATCACTAGCCTTGTCCTTTCCTTCTGATACGTCTCTCCTCTTCGAAGATATAACGAATGATCCTCTCCTGCACCCTGCTTTCGGAGAAGATAAATTTAAATCGATATGCATATTTACTGCTGTCATTCACCTGGGTACAGGCAATGAGTTTCGCCAAGAGATTGAACTCTTCGGTTCCGGTGTCAAAATGCAAAGAAAAATGTAACAGACAAAAGCTGACATCCGACATATGGGTCGGGGATACCACACGCATTCCGCCGCCACTGATGTCTACAATGGTACCGTCGGCGGTCTGCTTCATAAAAGTGCCTTCTTTTATGATCTCCTGGGCCTCATCGGAATCCATCTCATTGGAGGGATCCGTCAAACCGTCAAACACGATGGGGATCAGGCAGTTCAAACGATAATACTCCCGCCGCTGGTGCTTTTCCAGTTTCGAAGTCAGTTTTGCCTTTAAAAGATAAAAATTACCCCGCTTAAAGCGATCCACCACCGTACCTTCCGCCTTAAAAATCCCGCCGGAAGTGGTAAATACAAATTCGTAGCGGACATTCTGCGGAAGAAGCAATAACTTACCGCCACGTGTCGGCATATCCAACTCCAAAGTGTCGTCACTCTTGATGTCATAGATCTTTGACATAAAGACTTTGACGTCCTCTTTGTTGCCGGTGATGTCGGCCCGTGTGGCTTCCTGTAAAAACCGTATACTGACATTTACGCCGGGTTTTAACTCTTGTACAAGCATACCTATCGGATATCCCCCTGTTTTTTAATAAAGCTGTTAAAAAACCCGAACAACCCTAAACTCTTTTGTCCTCCGCTGTCATTACCCAACAGCCGGTTGGCTACCTCATAGAAAGCCCGTGAAGACTTGGCCGCAGGAGAAACCAAAGATACGATCTGCTGGTTACGCACCGCTGTCTCCAAAAGCGCGTCGCTGGGAATGTCTCCCAGATAAGAAAGAGAGCCTCCCAAAAACTTCCCCACAACGGAGTTTAACTTTTCATAAACCGCTGCCCCCTCGTCCGAAGCCACGATCCGATTGGCCAAAATAAACAGCGTAGGAAGCGTGCCCCTTCGTGCACCATCGCTTTTATATACGGCTTTGATCAACGAATAAGCATCGGTGATGGAACTGGGCTCCGGGGTGGTCACAACAATGACCTCCGGAGAAGATAAAACAAAACTCATCACCGTTTCCGAAACCCCTGCTCCGGTATCGATGAGAAGTACATCACACAGCTGATTCAGCT
The DNA here is from genome assembly GCA_024681985.1 of Lachnospiraceae bacterium. Lineage (GTDB taxonomy): Bacteria > Bacillota > Clostridia > Lachnospirales > Lachnospiraceae > JAILEN01. The sequence continues at coordinate 39,890 of JAIKZU010000089.1, forward strand.
TGGATAAGCCATAGATCACACCGTTTAACTGATCGGAATTTAAATTGTTTAATTTCACGATGCCGGAACCGCCGGATATAAAACCGATCCCCTCGGGACCGGCAGTGATGATCTCTTCCAGCTCCGACTCTCCGAAGATATAATCCGACAGATTATACTTGGGAACCGTACCGCAGAGAACCTCCACATTGGCTAAACCAAAGTCTGCATCTAAAATTATAACACGTTTTCCCATTTTACGGAATTGCAAAGCTAGATTAACGGCGCAATTTGACTTTCCCACGCCACCTTTTCCGGAGGTAATGGTGATGATCCGCGCTTCTTTGGTGTTTATCACATTTTGGGCTTTTACAACATTGCGTAACCCCTGTGCCTGATCCATCAATGTCCTCCTAATAGCTGCTTCACCAATTTTTGAGAATCAATGACTTCGATATCATCCGGCACATTCTGCCCGTTGGTCACATAGGACAGATCCGCCTGGGTATAGAGTTTCATGTTTAAAACATTTCCGTAGGCGGCAGTTTCATCCAGTTTGGTAAAGATCACTTTGAAATCCGTAAACTCTCTGTAAGTATCCACGATCTCTTTTAAATCCTGGTATTTGGTGGTGGCGGAAAGTACCAAAAAGATCTCCTTTTCGTAGCTTTCGTCCACGGTGGACAAAAGTTTCTTTAAGTCATCCTTTTGGGTCTGGTTCTTATGGGAAAAACCGGCGGTATCCACCAGCACCAGATCCATATCTCTGTACTTGGACAGTTCATCGTTAAAATCTGATGCGTCATAGACGATGGACAGCGGAGCGGACAGAATATCCGCATATACCCGCAGCTGGTCTGTTGCCGCGATCCGATAGGTATCCGTGGTGATAAAGGATACGTTTTTCTTTTTATCGATCTTAAACTTGGACGCCAGCTTTGCAATGGTAGTGGTCTTCCCCACTCCCGTAGGTCCGATGATAAATACTACCTTCGGACGGTTCTCGCTCAAAGTGATCACATTGGGCTTTCCCAGTTTCAAGACCAGTTTCTGATAGACGTTGGAGATCAGATAATCCAGGCTGGAGCCGGAGGAGATCACCCGATCCAAGTCCTCTAAGATCTGATTGACATACCGCTCATCCACTTCGTTGTCCATGAGGATGTTGTAGAGCATCTTTAAGAATCCCTTTTGATCCTTGCCGTTTAAGGGACTTTGGGTGAGGGCCTGTGAAGAAATATGCCGTTCTTCTTTTATCGGTTCCGTAATCTTTTCTTCCTTGGGCTCTTCCTTTTGAGGCGCCGTCTTTAAAAAAGCCTTGGGATCCTCCCGAAGGGACTTAAATTCCTCTTTTTCCACCATCTCGCCGATCTCGCGAAAAGCACTCTTTAAATCCTGTTCATTCACAAAACCGGAAGTGCTGTTGGATGCCGGATTTATGGGATTAGGCTGGGGCGCGTTTCGATAGATAGCAGAATTCTCCGGCACTTTGGGTATCACCACTTCATCGTCGACGCGCATATCATAGTGCCTGCCGGCAGAAATCGGAGGAATGGATTTTAACTCATTTGCCCCGGAGGATGGAAAGATCTTTTGATCATTTTCCTCAATGGCTGCGGTCACTTCATAAAAGGGTGCCTTAAATACACCAAAAAGCCCTTTTTGCTTTTGCTCTTTGATGTTCATGATCACCACCTGGCTGCCTAATTCCGCCTTGGCTGCTTCGATGGCCTCTTCTTTCGTTTTCCCCGTGTACTTTTTGATCGTCATTTTATACGCTTACCATTCCCAAAGATTTTAATTCCACGTTTGACTCAACTTCATTATACGAAACTACCACCAGATCATCAAAATAATCATCTGCCAGTTTCTTAAAGTACATACGCACAATGGGGGAACATACCACAATGGGGGTCCGCCCCTGCTCTTCCATCTTTTTCGTCTGCTCCTCAGTGGCATCCATGATGGCCCGTACCCGCTGGGGATCCAATGTCAGATATGCCCCCTGCTCCGTTTGTTTGATGGAGGACATGATCTCCTGCTCCACCTTGGGATCCACAGTGATGACGACGTTTTCCTCATTGGGTGCAAAATACCGGCCGGAAATGGCCCGCTTCAATCCCTGTCGCACATACTCCGTCAAAACATCCGTATCCCGGGTGGTGGAGGACCGGTCCGCCAAGATTTCGAAGATGGACAAAAGATCCCGGATGGATATGCCCTCTTTTAAGAGGTTCTGCAAAATCTTTTGTACTTCGCCGAGACCCAACTGGGAAGGAATCAGTTCGTCCACCAGTACCGGATTGGTTTCTTTTAGGTTGTCCACCAGGTTCTGTACATCCTGTCTGGTCAAAAGCTCCGAGATATGACTTCGGATTACTTCCGTTAAGTGGGTGGCGATGATGGAGGGTGGATCTACCACCGTATAGCCCAAGCTTTCCGCCCGCTCCCGCTGGGATTCCGTGATCCACAGCGCCGGTAGATGGAAGGAAGGTTCAAAGGTTTCGATTCCCGTGATCTCTTCCTCCACATAGCCCGGATTCATGGCCATGTAGTGATCGAACATGATCTCGCCTTCCGTCACCTGAATTCCTTTGATCTTTATGATGTACTGATTGGGATTTAACTGGATATTATCCCGCAGTCGTATGATGGGTACCACAGTACCCAGTTCCAAAGCGATCTGCCGTCGGATCATAACCACACGATCCAACAGATCTCCGCCCTGGTTGACGTCCGCCAAGGGAATGATACCGTAACCAAACTCCAATTCGATGGGATCTACGGATAAAAGAGAGACCACATTTTCCGGTCGTCGGATCTCCTCTGCCGCTTCCTCTTCTTCCGCCACTTCCTGTTCGATGGTCTCCTCTCCGATGGAACGCTGCATGGAAAGGCCGGCGATAATGAACATCCCGCCAAAGCCCAGGAACAAAAGGGTATTCAAAGGGGTGGAGACACCTAAGAGCATCAAGGCCGCCCCTACGATAAAGAGCACCTTCGGCACACCGAAGAGCTGGCGGATCAGCGTACCGGAGAAGTCCGCTTCCTTTGATCCCTTTGTGATCAGGATACCTGTAGCCAGAGATATGGAAAGAGACGGGATCTGCGAAGCCAACCCGTCACCGATGGTAAGTATCCCGTACTGATTCAATGCATCCCCGGCAGCCATCCCCTGGCGGAGTATGCCCATGGTGGTGCCTCCCAAAAGGTTTACAAAGGTGATGATAAGACCTGCCGTGGCATCACCTTTTACGTACTTCGTAGCACCGTCCATGGAACCGAAGAAATTGGATTCATCCTGCAGCTTCTGTCGAGCCGCGATGGCTTCCTTATCCGTAATGGCTCCGGTGTTCAAGTCCGCATCGATGGCCATCTGCTTACCGGGCATGGCGTCCAGTGTAAATCTGGCCGTTACCTCAGCCACACGCTCCGTACCTTTGTTGATGACCACAAACTGCACGATGATCAAAATGATAAATACGATGGCGCCGATGATGATATCGTTTCCACCAACAAACTGACCGAAGGTAGATACCACGTTCCCGGGATTACCGGTAGTCAGTATCAATCGGGTGGAGGATACGTTTAGGGAGATACGAAAAATGGTTGAAAACAGCAAAATGGTAGGGAAATTGCTCATCTGCAAAACTTCCGTAGAAAACAGACAGTTCATCAGGATCACAAGGGCAATGGAAATATTAAATGCCAGCATGATATCCAGCATAAAGGACGGCATGGGAATGATCAAAAACATAATGGCCGCCAAGAGATAACCGGCTACGCCGATGTCGGTTCTTTTTACGACTCCGTTCAAGTCCATGCCTCCTTTCTCATTCTAAAAATAAAGCTTTCATCATCAGACGGTTTTACCCTTTTGCTGCCAGACAACCGCCAGGATCTCTGCCACCGCCTGGTACATCTCCGGAGGGATCATCTGTCCGATCTCCACCGTAGTGTATAAAGACCTGGCCAAAGGCTTGTTCTCCACAATACGGACATTGTTTTCCTTTGCCATGTCTTTGATCCTCTGGGCGATGAGATCCTGTCCCTTGGCCACCACAATGGGGGCCGGAGCTTCCTCTCTGTCGTATTTGATGGCCACCGCCAGATGGGTAGGGTTTGTGATGACCACATCCGCCTGGGGGACGGACTGCATCATACGACGCTGGGATACTTCACGCATCTTCTGTTTGATCTTGCCCTTGATGGCAGGATCTCCTTCTGCGTTCTTCCACTCGTCTTTCACTTCCTGCTTGGTCATCTTTAGGCTTTTCTTATGCTTATATTTTTGATAAGCAAAATCAACAAATCCCACAATCAAAAGAACGAGACTGATACGAAGCCCGATATCCAGAACCAAAGTGCCGATATGCGCCACTGCCGCATACAGTGGGATCTCGTAGAGCACATAGATATCATTTAGGTGACTTTTGACCATGGAATACGCCACCAAAAAGATGATCAGTATCTTTGCAACGGACATTCCCAGGTTCACCAAAGACTGAACGGAAATGATACGCTTAAACCCATTGACGGGATTGAATTTGTCAAGTTTGGGCTTTAAAGGTTCCGCCGTCACTTTAAACTGAAACTGCAGCCCGGTAGCTAAAGCGCTTACCAAAAAGCCGGTGGCAAAAAAAGGAGCCACCAGTATCAGCATCTGCAGCATGATCTGCAAAAATACAACAAACACGGTTTGGACATCCAAAAGATCCCGATCCGTAGCCACCACCTCAGGGATCAGTGTCCCATAAGCCCAATGAAACACATACAAAAACCGCTGTCCCACAAAGGAGACCACAACACGGAGTATGATAAAGAGCCCCACCAGTTCGATGGCATGGGATAGTTCCTGGCTCTTCCCCACCCGGCCCTTATCTCTGGCATCGGAGAGTTTTTTACTGGTAGGCTCTTCGGTCTTATCGTCGCCGAAGAATTGTAGGTCATATCGTAATCGAAGTTCCAATCGGATTACCTGAGCCCTTCCACTGTGTTTCGGATCATAACGGACATCTGGTCAAAAATATAACCGCAGACTTCCGGGAACAGATAGATCGTCAGATACA
>JAIKZU010000134.1 GCA_024681985.1 Lachnospiraceae bacterium
CTACCTCTTTTACTTCTTTTCCCCAGGAGATCTCATAGTTTTGGCAATAGGGGCAGCGCAGATTGCACCCATAGCTTCCCACCGAAAGGATCATGCTTTTCGGCATAAACCGGTTTAAGGGCTTCTTTTCAATGGGATCCAGGGCCAAAGATGTGGCACGGCCGTAGTTTTTTGCGACGATGCGGCCGTCCACACATCCTCTGGCACCGCAAAACCCGGTTTTTCCCTCTTCTATGCGGCAATGCCTGAAACATACATTACAATCTGTTGCCATGGTGCCCCCTTTGTATCCCCTTTAAAACGTCACCGTCTCCGGCGCACTGGTAAAGGATGAAAAGGTCGCCGTAGCGTTCTTAAAATAGAACACTTCCGTATTGCCGTCGTCGGGCGAATACATCTGCTGTAAGGAGGGATAGGCCTCTAACATGGATACCTTTGCCTCTCTTCTTTCATCTTCGCACAACTCTCCCGCTACCCGGAGCCACTGTCCGTCCTTAAATGCGCAGATCTCCACCTTGGGATTTGCATGGATCTGCTTGGATACATCCTTGGACTTGCCGGTCTGGATGTAAAGCTTTCCTTCAAATACATGGGCCGTTCCAAAGGGCCGCACTCTCGGCTGATCCCCCTCTACGGTTGCCAGATAATAGGTCTCTGCACTCTTTAAAAAATCAACTACCTTTTGCATGTTACTTTCCTCCTTTTCCTTTCTCAATGTGTTAAAAAACTATCGGACCGTTTCCCGATCCGGGTGCTCTCCGCTCCAACCGGCCAGGGGCATGGACCTAATCCGCTCCATATCCCCTTCCTCCAGAGTGATCGCATCTGCATTTAGGTTTTCTTCCATCCGCTCGAAATGGGTGGATTTCGGCAGGATGATGTAGCCGTTTTGCAGATCAAATGCCAGGCATAAAAGAGCCACGGAAATCCCGTATTTCTCCGCCAGCTCCACCAAAAGCGGCTCTTTTAAAAGCCTTGCCCTTCCGATGGGACTCCAGGCTTCCATGGCGATATCCTTATCCTTACAATACTCCACCGCCTCTTCCTGCAAATATCCGGGATGCAGCTCCAGCTGGTTGACTGCCGGCTTGATCTTTGCATGTTCCAACAGATGCTCTAAATGATGGGGCAAAAAGTTACTGACGCCGATGGCCTTGATCTTCCCCTCTTCATAGAGTTCTTCCATGGCCCGCCAGCTTTCCACATCCAGCTCCTTCCAGTCCTCAAACTGCGCATCTCCATAATCCGGCCGGGGCCAATGGATAAGATACAGATCCAGATAGTCCATCTCCAGTTTGTTTAGGGTCTTTTCAAACTCCCGCTTGGTATTTTCATAGCCCAAAGCATATCTGGCCAGCTTTGACGTGATGAAAAACTCACTTCTGGGGATACCGCTTTCCTTTACGGCCCTTCCCACATCCTCTTCGTTTTCGTATAATGCCGCCGTATCCAAATGCCGATAGCCAGCCTTTATAGCCTCGGATACAATGCCATATCCGTCTTCTATGGTCGCCTTATAGGTGCCGTAGCCGATCTTGGGGATCATCACCCCATTATTTAACCTAACCTGTTCCATCATATTCCCCCCTTCCAATATTTATGCCTTCTTATAATGCGGGAGTTTCTTAAATCCCACATAAGTGACTACCACACCTACGGCGCAGACTACGCTTCCGACGATCAGCATGGGCTTGATCCCCAGGTGATCCAGTATGACGCCGCTGACCAGATTGGAAAATACGCCACCTACGGTGATGGCACTGGTAATAAAGGCCTGCCCTTTTACCTGGTCATATTCCTCCATGGTGTTGCTGACATAGTATGCCCCTGCGGGAATGAACACCGCATAAGCAAACAGCTGGAAAAACTGGCTTAGATACATATGTCCCATACCCTGGGCAAACACCAGAATCAGAATCTTTACCAGAAACGCCACCCCGGAAAAGATCAAAAGCTTATCCGCTGAGAATTTCTTTAATATGATGCCAATGGAGGCCATCATGGGAAGCTCCAAAATGGCCTGCAGGGAGTTTGCGTACCCCAGCTGGGTCTCGTCTCCTCCCAGATCCCGGATGATCACGATCATAAAGTCATTGATCATGTTGTGGGCAAAGAAGAAGCAGATGGTACCCACCAAAAGCAGCATAAAGGCCGGATAGATGGAGGCAAAGGAGGAAAGGCTGTTGTGGGCCTCTCCCACGTGCTTTTTTTCTTCCGTAACGGCTTTTTCTTCCCCGGACACCCGAAAGGTGAAGGTAAAGAAAAAGGAGATCGCCATCATCACGATGGTCACCCAAAGCAACACAAAAACTCCCCGTTGGGAAACCGCCTTTCCGATAAAGAAGGAGGTAACGGCAAATCCCGCAGAACCCAAACCTCTGGCCAGGCCGTAGAAGATATCACATCCCCGCTTTTGATATTCAAAACAAAGGGCGGTCAGCACCGGTTGATACACAAACTGTACCATGTAGATCAGCGCAAAGATCACGAAGATCAAGATCTTATTTTCGGGAATGTATAAAAGCGCCAAAGCCCCCAATAAAATAACGGCTACGGAACACATGATATACCGCCGGTTCGTAAGAAATCCGCCCTTGTCAATGGCGGCAGCCACCACCGGCTGCAGTACGGCAGATAAGATATTTGCCACTGCCAAAAGCATCCCCACTTCCGTATTATTAAAGCCACAGGCCAAAAGATATACCGCCGCATAGGCATGGAGGGCACAAAAGGCTGAAAAATAGGCTGCGTTTAATATCGTATACCGTATGGTCCAAAGAACCGATCCTTTTTTCATCTTCTTCTACTCCTGTTTCCTTTTTCTGTTCCTCTTTTGGTCCCCTTCAGCCATCTGTGGATCCTGCCCTTCATAAAGGCCTTTCGTAGACCCGTGATCCGGGCGATCTCCTCCGGGGACACCTCCTTTTTATCACCGAACCGCACCTCATACCATAACCGTAACAGTCCCTCTTCCGATGGCAGGATAATCGTCGCGGGGACATCCTTAAGATCCTCCGCTTCCTCCAGATCCAGGTACACCCCTTTTAGGGCATCCGCCATCTGCAGGCTGTTAGGATCCGCCTTATGCATGTCCACATACATTTTTCGAAGCTTTCGAAACTCATAGACTGTCTTTTCCGCCGGGGAAAGCCTCCGATAGTTTCGATACAGGACCAGCCGGTAGAAGATCACTGCCAGAAGCATAAACGCTGCCAAAACACCGAGGATCTCCAGTAGGTTCTTTAGGATCCTGCCCACATCCTTGGCGGGATGGTCTTCGTCTTTAGACCCACTTTCCGCCCCGACAGGCGCTGCCGTTTCCGGCCGTTGGAAGGATGTTATGTCTTTTTCCAAAGATCGGTGCCAGCTGTAGTCCGACGCCGCAGGATAACAGGGTGTGGATTCTACGATCAACCATCCGAATCCCTTTATGTATGCCTCTGCCCAGGCATGGGCATCCCCTCCGCTTATCACATAGCCTCGCTCTTTGTCCTTGTCAGAAAGCCTGCAAAGATACCCTTCACAATACCGGGCCGGGATCCCCTGGGCCCGGAGCAAAAGCACCGTAGCCGTGGCAAAGTGCGAACAGTAGCCCCTTTTCTCTTCAAACAAAAAGGCCTCCATATCGCCTTTCGTATCTACATCCGTCCCGTAGGAAAAGTCCCGCAGATAACTTTCCACCGAAAGCACTTTATCGTAATCCGTATGATCTTGGGCGGTGATCTCCTCCGAAAGGGTCCGTATGGGGTCCGTTATCCCCTTTTTATTCAAATAGGCAGCCCCTATCTCCTCCTCTTTTGATGATAGGGGGATAGGCTTATGATACAGCGCTTCCCCATAGGAAGCCAGCTCTTCATCCGACACATCGGTCGTTTTTCCCTCGGGGGCTTTTCTTAAAATCTCCTGTAAATAGGGGCTTCCGAAATCCACGTTTACATACTGCACCCGGTAGCGGTCCCCTTTTTTAAGGACCTCCGGCCACCCCTGTGCCCCGGGATCTGCTTCCAACACCCCCAGGGGATGCATGATATCCTTTGTCCTTAAATATCCATACGTGATCTGTGTACTCTTTAATTCGGAAAAGCAGGCTACCTCCTCTTCGGTGACGCCCTGTTGGTATAGGGCCTTTAAAAACTCTTTGGGCCAGGGATTTTCACCCATATCCTCTTCCGCCCGGTTCGTCCATTTATCTCCCTCAAAAGTCAGAAACTGGGCACCCTTTAAGTAGATCCGCCCGGAGGAATTTCCGTCGGAAAGATACAGTTGGGGTTCCTTCTTTTGCTTTAATCCGCCGCCTATGGTCCCCAGGCCGTTGTAGCCGGTTTCCGTGCCGTCTTTTCCGCCTCC
>JAIKZU010000135.1 GCA_024681985.1 Lachnospiraceae bacterium
CATATTTAAAGATCCAGTCTTTCCGCTATCGGGATATCCTTTCCTTTGAACTGGATCTGCCGGAAGAACTAAACGACTACCTCATCATCAAAATGGCACTGCAGCCCATCGTAGAAAATGCCCTGTATCACGGGATAAAATACAAGCGTTCCATGGGAAAGATCACCGTCCGGGCCACGGAGGAGGACGATCACATCCTGATCCGTGTAGAGGATGACGGCATCGGAATGGAGCAAAAAGACTTAGAAGAATTGCGGCAGGCGCTCTCCGAGGAGGGCCGACCCTCCGAGCAGGATAATGGTTTTGGCATGGCAAACGTGGCGGAACGATTGCGTATGAACTACGGAGAGACCTATGGTCTTACCGTAGAAAGTGAATATAAAAAAGGAACCGTTGTAGAAGTACGGTTCCCCAAAACAAAAGATTGATGAATCACATGGTTTACGAAAAAGGAGCGCCCCGTCGGGACACTCCTTTTTTACAGTTATTTATTGCTTCTGCGCCAGATGTGCATGGCTTCCGCTTCTTTGATGAGCTCGTCTCGGAAATCCGGATGGGCCACAGAGATGATCTTCTCTGCTCGCTCCCATGCGGAAGATCCCTTTAAGTTCACCATACCGTACTCCGTTACCAGATAATGTACCTGAGGACGGGTGTCCGTTACGACAGAACCGTTTGCCAAGGTGGGACGGATCCGGGAGGAAACCGTACCGTCTTTTTTGGTAAAGGTGGAGGAAAGGCAGATAAAGCTCTTTCCGCCATTGGACAGATAAGCACCCATAACGAAATCCATCTGTCCGCCTGCGCCGGAGATATGACGGGTTCCTGCGGATTCCGCATTTACCTGTCCGTAGAGGTCCACATCTACGGCGTTATTGATGGAGATGAAGTTATCCAATTGAGAGATCACGCGAACATCATTGGTGAAGTCCACGGGAGCACTTAAGCACCCCGGGTTGTCATCCAGATAATCGTAGAGTTTCTTCGTTCCCGCACCGAAGGCATAGGTCTGGCGGAAGCGTCCGGTGGATTTTTTCGCCCCGGTGATCTTTCCGGCCTTTGCGATATCTACGAAGGCGTCCACGTACATTTCCGTATGCACGCCCAGATCCTTTAGATCCGACTGTGCGATCAGTGATCCCACTGCATTGGGCATTCCACCGATCCCCAACTGCAAACAAGCACCGTCCGGAATCTCTTTTACGATCATTTCAGCTACCTTTTTATCAATTTCGGAGGGTTCTACGGCGGCGGGAAGTTCTCCCAAAGGAGGATTATCTCCCTCCACGATGGCCTCCACCTTGGAGATATGGATCTCGGATTCATATCCGCCGAGGCAGCGGGGCATGTTTTCATTTACTTCCACGATGATATGCTTGGCGCCCTCGCAGGCGGCCATCAAATGGGAAGCGGAAGGACCGAAGTTAAAGTATCCGTGCTGATCCATGGGGGCCACTTGCATCATCACCACATCTGAGGGTTCGATGCTGGTCCGATAATAAACCGGAAGCTCCGAATAACGGATGGGTGCGTAGTAGGCACAACCACGGTCGATGAGCTTGCGCTCCACACCGCTCATATGCCAGGAGTTCCAGCAAAAATGCTCTCCCGCATCCTCACGTTCGAATATTGCCGGTATATGGAACAGGATCCCGCCCCGGACCTTTACGTCCTTCAGTTCATCCGTGCGCTTTGCCAGGGCTTTGTCCAAAGCCTCCGGGGTATTTACACACCAGGCATAGTCTACCCAGTCACCGGATTTCACAACCTTTACGGCCTCATCGGCACTTTTCAGCTTCGATTGATACTCACTTTTGTAATCCATTTCCTTACCTCCCGATTTATTTCAAATGATGCCTTTGCATGAAACATCTTTTTCCTCATAAATATAACAAAATAAGGTACCCGCTACAAGTTATAAAAGCGAAAAGGAGTGTCTTCTACCAAAGGCGTTCTTGCGATATAATCATATTTGGGAAAAGGTATATTCCGATGGAATAAAGAGACATCCCAGGGAGGTAAAACCATGTATGATCTTATCATAATAGGTGCGGGACCCGGAGGCATATTTACGGCCTATGAACTGATCGAAAAGCGACCCGAGCTTAAGATCGCCGTTTTTGAAATGGGAAACAAGCTCGATGAGCGCAAATGTCCCATCGATGGAGACAAAGTAAAGAGTTGTATCCACTGTGCAAATTGCTCCATTATGAGCGGCTTTGGCGGGGCGGGAGCTTTTTCCGATGGCAAGTACAATATCACAAATGACTTTGGCGGGACACTGCATTCCTATATCGGGAAGAAAACAGCCCTGGAGCTGATGGAATATGTGGACAAGATCAACCTTGCCTTTGGCGGGGAGGGGACGAAGCTATATTCCACCACCGGCTCGGACATAAAAAAACGCTGCCTGCAAAGCGGACTGCACCTTCTGGATGCATCCGTGCGGCATTTGGGTACCGATAAAAACTTCATCGTCCTCTCACGTCTCTATGACCATCTGAAAGATAAGGTGGAGTTTCATTTTAACAGTCCGATACAAAAAGTGGAAAAAATAGCGGACGGATTTCGGGTGTACAACGGTGAGGATAGTTACGAGACCCAAAATTGCGTCATTTCCGTCGGCAGAAGCGGCAGTAAGTGGATGGAAAAAGTATGCAAGGATCTGGGGATAGGAACAAAATCCAATCGTGTGGATATCGGTGTTCGTGTGGAACTACCGGCGGAGATCTTTGCTCATCTGACGGATGAACTGTACGAGAGCAAGATCGTCTTCCGCACGTCAAAATATGAGGATCTGGTACGGACATTCTGCATGAATCCCAGAGGCGAGGTGGTAAACGAGAATACCAACGGCATTGTTACGGTAAACGGCCACAGTTATGAGGACCCGGCCAAGCAGACCAACAACACCAACTTTGCCCTGCTGGTCGCCAAGCATTTTTCCGAGCCCTTTAAGGACTCCAACGGATATGGCGAGAGCATCGCAAAACTGAGTAACATGTTGGGTGGAGGGGTGATCGTGCAGCGTTTTGGAGATCTGATCCGGGGCCGCAGGAGCAACGAGGAACGGATCAGTGAGTCCTTTACGGTGCCGACTTTGAATGCGGCAGCGGGGGATCTGAGCCTTGTACTTCCCAAACGTATCCTGGACGGGATCATTGAGATGATATATGCGTTGGATAAGATAGCACCCGGAACGGCGAATGATGACACGTTGTTATACGGCGTGGAGGTAAAATTCTACAACATGGAGGTCGAATTGGACAAAAATCTCATGTCTTGTCACAAGGGCCTGTATGTCATAGGGGACGGAAGCGGCATTACCCATTCCCTTTCCCATGCGTCTGCCAGCGGCGTATATGTCGCAAGGCAGATCGCGGAAAAGTGAATCAATGGACCCCCGGGACGGTGTCAGGGGCTCAAAAAAGCCCCGGACAACCGGGGCTTTTTTTACGGCATCTGCCAGTTCCCGGCTTCTGTCAGGTAGTGGGCGGCCAGATCTCCCTGGCCCAGTTTTTCGTAACAGTCGGACAGGGCCACCATGGTGGCCTTTCCCTTTACCATCACGTCCAACGTGCTTTCCGCTTCGGTGACGGCGTTGTAATACCAAAGGGACGCTTCCGCGAAGTCCTGTTTATCAAAGTAGAAGTCTCCCATTTCCCGGCAAATTTCCGCATTGGGCTTGGATACCACCACCTTCATGGCATACTTCATAAACCCACTTAAGTTTCCAAGCAGACGATCCGCCCGGGCGATAACGGTGCAGATATCCAAAAACAGCTCGTCGTCTAAAGTCTCGTTTTCCATGACCTCCAAAAAGATCTTCTTTCCCTTTGCCAGGTCGTCGGTCTTTCCCCATTTATACAGTTCTCTCGCATACATGGAATAAAGCTTCTTAGATAGTCGTCCTTCTGTCTCATAGGAAAGCTCGAAGATCCGGAAATCCCGCTGGCTGTGGTTCCCCACCGGCATGTGTAAAATCTCCACATCGGAATCAAACACCACCGGATCCGTCCGCACCGTTTCATGAATGGGATCCACCCAGGTAAAGGTGCGAAGCCGCTTATAAAGCTTCGGTCGATATTCCCGCTTCGCATTTAACACAGTCTGGGTCCCCTGCTCCACGTACCACATCTGCACGATCTCCACATCGGAAACCAGGGCAGCTTTCAGATTTGCAAAGCGCTGATGGTTTTCCTCATCCAGCACCTCGTCCGCGTCGGCGGAATAGATGTAATCACAGGTGGCCTTGTGGAAGGCAAAGTTCCTGGCCAGGGAAAAATCATCCACCCAAGGGAAGTCATAGATCTTGTCCGTGAACATGGCGGCAATGGTCTTTGTCTCATCGGTGGAACCGGTGTCCACGATGATGATCTCATCCATGAGGTCCGCCACAGAAGACAAGCATCTCCCTAAAATATC
>JAIKZU010000129.1 GCA_024681985.1 Lachnospiraceae bacterium
GATGTGATGTTCTGGAATACAGATATGTTAAATAAAATATCCTCGCCAAAGGAATCCTCGCCGAAGAGATATCCACCTTCACGCAGATAGGACAGACGGTAAGCCTTGTTCCAGGGATAGCCGTACATGGTCATTTTATTAAGTTCATACACCTTATGGGCGATCTCTTTTATCTCGGTCAGGCATATATCCTTTGCCGTGAATATCTTTTCGTAGGTCTTTTGGTCCCCGTCAAAGTATTCTTCCCAAAAGCCGTAGACTGCCACGTCGGCGGCGTATTCATTCAATGCCTCGGAGAGCTTTTCCAAAAGCGTTGGTTCATAACGATCATCCGCATCCAGCATCAAAAGATAGTCCCCTGCTGCCCTGCCGATCCCCGTATTTCTCGCAGCGGACACACCAAGATTTTGTTCATGGCGGATTACTTTGATCCTCTCATCTTTTGCGGCGCAGTTTTCCGCCACCCTGCTGCCCTCATCCGTGCTACAGTCATCGACGAGCAAAAGTTCCCAGTCGCTGTAGGTCTGGCTTAGCACGTCGCCGATGGATCGGGGCAGATATGCACTTGCATTGTAAAATGGGATCACGATGGAAAAACGAAGATCCTTTGCTTCCATAATTTATCTCCTGTCTACAGTTGCCGGATACTAAGATCCAAACCGGGAAAGGCCCGCCAACGCGTTAACTATAACAAAGCCCATTTCAAATGGCAAATCATCTTGATTTTTCAAAAAACATTGTGTAAAATATATTTGGTAACCCTAACAGCAATGAACATCATAACAACTTTGGAGAGAACAACTCATGAAAATACAGGAATCAGCACAGGACTATCTGGAATCCATTTTGATACTGTCACAGAAACAATCCCACGTGCGAGCCACGGATATCTGTAATTATTTCGGTTACGCCCGGGCCACGGTTTCCGTTTTCTTAAAGCAGTTAAAGGAGAACGGCTATGTTACCGTTTCCGAGCACAACCACATTTATCTAACGGACGCGGGCAGAGAAATCGCGGAAGAAATGTATGAGCGCCACGAATTTTTAACAGACCTTTTCATGCGGATCGGCGTGCCGGAAGAGATCGCCAAAAAAGATGCCTGCCGCGTAGAACACTACGTCAGTAAAGAAACCTTTCAGGCCATGAAAGATCATTTTTCATAAAACAAAGGCGACCGGGATGCAAACCTGTCGCCTTTGTTATTTCTTATTTTCCGATCATGGTACCGGTATCTTCCCCGATCTTATTCTCGGGACTTAATTTTGTGATCAGTGCCTTTCGCCGGTCAGAATCTCCGATATAGTCGATGGCCGCCTGGATCTTCGGGGCCATGGACTGCTTCTCAAACTGCCCTTCCTCCAGATACTTTTTCGCATCGCTGACGGAAAGATAGGACAGAGGCTGCTCCTCGGTGGTGCCGTAATTTAAACATACCTTTTCCACGCCGGTTAAGATCACCAGCATCTGGGCATCCAAGCAATCCGCCAAAAATCCCGCAGCTGTATCTTTTTCGATCACTGCTCCCGCACCCTTTAACATATTCTGCTGTGCCAGCACCGGAATGCCGCCGCCACCACAGGCGATGACCACCTGATCCGCATCCAAAAGTGCACGGATGCTGTCCAGTTCCACGATCTCCATGGGCTTCGGTGTTGCTACTACTCTCCGGTATCCGCCCTCCGTTTCCGCCACATGGTTGCCACGCTTTTCCTCTGCATCGGCTTCCTCTCGATTTAAAGTCCTGCCGATCTGCTTAGCCGGTTTATAAAACGCCTCATCATAAGGGTCTACCATAACCTGCGTGATCACCGTGGATACGGGTTTTATGATCCCCTCCGCCAAAAGCTCACTTCGGATGGCATTCTGCAAGTCATATCCGATGAAGCCCTGACTCATGGCAGAGCAAACGCTCATGGGTGTCACGGTGTACTCCGGATGCCGCTGGGCATATTCCGACATGGCGGTATGGATCATACTCACCTGGGGTCCGTTGGAATGGGTGATGGCCACCTGATAATCCTGTCGTACAAAATCAGCAATGACTTTTGCGGTGGTACGGATGGCTTCCTGCTGTTTCGGGAGAGTCTCCCCCAGGGCGTTGTGTCCCAGAGCGATCACGATTCTTTTTTTCATATATCCTCTGCTTCCTTTCGCATGATACTTTTACGAAAAATCTGTTCCGTTTGTCAGTAAACTCATTATACCTCTTTTTGTATAATTCAACTATAATATATTTAAACCATCGACCGATAATACTATAAAGGACTGTAGACCTATGTAGGATCTGATTCACGCCAAGGAGGGTATTTTTATGAACATTAACTTCATCAATAATGTTGCCACGGCATATTCCACTATGTCTGCCACATCTGCCGGTGCTTCCAAGAACAAGGCAGATGCAACCGATCCCGCCGGAACACCCAAGTCCTCCGGCACCGATTCCTATGTAAAATCTGATGAGGCTAAAGCTGCCGAAAGCAAAGGTACGGACCGCAGCGCCATCGTCAACCAGATGAAAGCCGATATGGAGTCTCAGACCCAGCAGCTTTTAGAGATCGTTCGAAAGTCCATTTCCGGTCAGGGAAAAGCCATCGGAAATGCGGACGAGATGTGGCGCTTCTTAGCCGACGGTGACTTCACCGTGGATGCGGCTACGAAGAAACAGGCTCAGGCCGATATCGCAGAAGATGGGTACTGGGGTGTTGAAAAGACCTCAGACCGCATTTTGGATTTTGCAAAAGCCTTAAGCGGCGGCGACACTTCCAAAGCAGAAAAGCTGGTAGAAGCCTTCAAGCAGGGCTTCGAGGAAGCCACCAAAGCATGGGGAAAGGAATTACCCGACATTTCCAAGAGAACCTATGACGCCGTCTTGGAAAAATTCGAGGCTTGGAAAAACGGTGAGGATACCACATCCGAAAAGACGTCATAAAGCAAAACAGTCCAAAAAGAACCTGTCGGTTTTTCCGACAGGTTCTTTTTATATCCTCTTTTCACAGACCGTTACCAGGTCTCCCTTTTGAAACATGGTGTTACCGGACGGTATGATGCTGCGTCCGTGACGGAACACGGATACCAGCACCGTATCCTTTGGAATGGATATGTTGGAAAGATGATGCCCTCTCCAGGGATGATCCTCCGTAATGGAAAACTCCTTTAAGTTGATGTCCAGATCGTTCTGATATTCCAAAGCTCCCAGCACCACCTCATCTGACTGCATGAGCTGGGTATCTCCCCGTGGAATGATAATATTGCCGTTTCGGATCACCGTCACCACCACCAGTTCCGGCGGCAGAGAAAGCTCCTTGATCTTTAGGTTCTCCCAGGGATGTTCCTCTTCGTCCAGGTTGATGATGATAAAACTCATATCCTTGGAATCGGAGATCTGGTCCAAAGGTTTCATCTTTGTATACTGTTCCACAAATCCGGCGGAAATGATACCGGTGGGAATGGCCACCATACCCACACCCAAAAAGGAAAGGATAATGGCAAAGATCTTTCCCCATAAGGTCACGGGGTAAATATCTCCGTAACCCACGGTAAGCAAGGTAGAAACCGACCACCAGATACCGGAAAAGGCATTGTCAAAAACATCCGGCTGTGCTTCATGCTCTACGGAATACATTAACAGAGAAGAAGCCAGCATCATGATGGCGATGAGACATACCGAGGAATAGATCTGCTGCCGTTTTTTTGCCAATACATCGATGATCACATTAAATGCATCATATTGGGCGTTGATCTTGAACAGGCGAAGGATCCGGATCACACGAAGGATCCGAAAGGCCACCATACCCGCAGGCAGCATCAAAAGGAAATAGGGCAGGATGGAAAACAGATCCACCAGTCCGAAAAAGGAAAAGATAAAATGGAACCGCGAAGTGATCTTCCCCTCCTCGGGGTAGAGATAGTCCGCCGTCCAAACCCGAAGAACATACTCGGCGATAAAGACGGCTACCGTTGCCGCCTCGATCCGCTCCAGAGCCATACGCGTCTCCTCATGAAGAGGAAAGGTACTGACAAACAGGATGGCGATATTTATGATGATGGCGATGACAATGACATAATCACAGGCTGCGCTGACCCGATCCCCCCGGGAGCCGATCTGGATGATGTCGAATATTCTTTTTCTAACTTTCATCTTCTTTTTTTGCTTCCATAATGGCGGTATTTAACGAAAGCATCTTTGCATCCAGCATGGATACGATGCCGGAGCATTCCCGCAGATCCCGGCTGATATACTCCGGTGCGTTTCCTTCGAACTTGTAGTAGATCTTGTGCTCCAAGGAAGCCCAAAAATCCATGGCTATGGTCCGGATCTGGATCTCCACCCGGGTGTTCACCACCTTATCCGACAAAAAGATAGGAAGCGTCACCAGCATATGATAGCTCTTGTAACCGCTTTCCTTGGGATTTCGGATGTAGTCCTTAATGGAGATCACGGTGATATCGTTCTGCCGGCCGATCATATCCGCCATGCGGTAGATATCGGAAGTAAAGGAGCAGACGATCCGCATACCGGCGATATCGTTACAGTAGGTCACCATATTTTCAATGCTCTCTTCGTAACCGTACCGCTTTAATTTTTTAACGATACTCTCCGGAGATTTTACTCTGCTCTTTGAATACTCAATGGGATTATACTGATGGGTATGCTGAAACTCTTCGTTTAAGATGGCGACTTTAGTGTCCAGCTCCCGAAGGGCCGCCTTATATAAAAGCATCACGGATGTCCACGCATCCACGCTTTCATCACTTAATGACTTTACATATTCTACCTGATCCATAAAAAACCTTTCTTACCGTCTTCTTCTCTGACGGTTCGCCTCATACATCAGAATCGCCGCTGCCACGGAGGCATTTAAAGACTCCAGCTTTCCCTCCATGGGAATCAGCACCTTTTGATCCGCCAACTCCATAGCTTCATGGGATAAACCGTTCCCCTCATTTCCGATGAGAAAACCACAGGGCCTTGTATAATCACAGTCCGCATGATCCATCTGTGCGTCCAATGCCGCCGCGAAGAGTTTCACACCTTTTAGACGCAACCCCTGCAGCGTCTCATATAAATCTTCACTCACAAAAAAAGGCATCCGATAAAGGGCACCCATGGTAGCTCGAACGACCTTCGGAGAAAAGAGATCCACCGTATCCCGGGACAATAAAACTCCGGTGCATCCGGCACCCTCCGCCGTCCGGAAGATGGTTCCTAAATTCCCGGGATCCTGTATCTTTTCCAAGATCACCAGCATGGCAGGATGCATCTCATCCCCCAAAAGATCCGAAAGTGCATACTTCGGCTGTCGGATCACCGCCAGAATTCCCTGGGGCGTCACCGTATCCGACATGGTCTTTAGTACCTTTTCCGTCACCGTCTCTATAGGAATGGCGGCCTCCTGTAAAGGTTTCATCCCCTCCCGGTGATGACTGTCCGAAAGAAATGCCTCAGTGACAAAAACCCTCTCCAACAAGTGAAGAGGGGTTTCCAATACCATGCGCGGACCTTCCGCAACGAAGGCGCCTTCCTCGCGCCGCCGTTTCGCTTTGTCCCTTAATCCCACAACTGCCTTAACACTTGTGTTCGTTACGCTTTCGATCATAGTATCTTATGAATTACCCAAGGACCAGCAGATATCTACCTGATATTCATTTAAGTCCTTCTTCATGGAAAGCGCTTCGTCAATATCAAAATCTATAAACTCACCGTGATCATAACCCACGACACGGTTTGTCTTTCCTTCACATAACAGATCCACTGCCATGGCTCCCATGGTGGTGGCATATACACGATCCTTACAGGTGGGGGATCCGCCACGCTGCATGTGTCCTAAAATAGTAGCTCTCGTCTCAATACCCGTAGCTGCTTCGATACGCTTTGCCATGGAGGTGGAGTGCCCGATACCCTCTGCATTGATGATGATATGGTGCTGCTTACCGCGCTTACGGCCCTCGATGATGTGGTTTACGATGGCCTGCTCATCAAAGTTATAACGCTCCGGCAAAAGCACGTCCTCCGCACCGTTTGCGATACCGCACCAAAGAGCGATATAACCGGCGCCGCGTCCCATAACTTCAATAATGGAAACGCGCTCATGAGAAGTGGAAGTATCACGTACCTTATCGATCGCTTCCATAGCGGTATTCACTGCGGTATCAAATCCGATGGTATATTCCGTACAGGAGATATCCAGGTCGATGGTGCCGGGAAGACCGATGGTGTTGATGCCGTTATCCGCCAGCTTCTGTGCTCCCTTAAAAGAACCGTCTCCGCCGATGACGACCAGTCCGTCGATGCCGTTCTTTCTACACATCTCTGCCGCCTTTTTCTGATAAGAAGGCTCATGCATTTCCATACAACGGGCTGTCTGCAGGATCGTACCGCCTCGGGAAATGATGTCGGATACGCTGTGCGCATTCATCTCAAATATCTCTTCATCCAAAAGTCCTGCGTAACCGCGCTTGATACCCATGACCCTCTTTCCTTTAGCGATGGACTGCCGTACTACGGCGCGAATCGCTGCGTTCATACCGGGGGCATCGCCTCCGCTGGTCAAGACTCCGATTGTATTAATTTCTTTTGCCATCTTTTATCCTCCGTCCGAAATCGACTGTTCCGGAAAACCACATAATTTTACTCATACATCGTTATTTTAATATTTTTAAGATGCAAATTCAATAGCACATAAAAAGGAAATATAAAGGCAAAAAAACGGAACAGATGATACTGTCCCGCTGATGTTCTTTTCAAGAAAGGGATTATAGTGCGATTCTTGCTACATTCCAATGCCTGTTTATGATATAATCAGAACGCTACAATCGGAGGTTTTTATGTCTTTTGTTCATTTACATACACATACACAATACAGTCTGTTGGACGGTTCCAACAAGATTTCAAACTATGTTTCCAAGGTAAGAGAATTGGGGATGAACGCCGCGGCCATCACCGATCACGGTGTGATGTACGGTGTCATTGACTTTTATAAAGAATGCAAAAATCAGGGCATCAAGCCCATCCTGGGATGCGAGGTTTACGTGGCCCCCGGAAGCCGTTTCGATCGAGAGACGGTTAAGGGAGACGACCGCTACTACCATCTGATCCTTTTGGCGGAAAACAACACCGGCTACGATAATCTCATGAAGATCGTAAGCGCCGGCTTCATCGACGGCTTTTATTACAAGCCCCGGGTGGATTTTGAGATTTTGGAAAAGTATCACGAAGGCATCATCTGTACCTCTGCCTGCCTGGCAGGTCAGGTGGCCAGAGAGATCACACGCGATGATTACGAGGCGGCAAAGGCCACTGCTTTAAAGTATGAGGCCTGCTTCGGAAAAGGGAATTACTTCCTGGAGATGCAGGATCACGGCATACCGGCCCAGCGTACGGTAAATGCCGCGTTGATGCGTATGCATGAGGATACAGGGATCGGCCTTATATGCACCAACGATTGTCACTACACCAATGCGGGGGACGCGGAGGCGCATGATCTCTTGCTGTGCATTCAGACCGGCAAAAAGGTGCAGGACGAGGACCGCATGAAATATGAGGGCGGCCAGTACTTTGTAAAAAGCGAAGAGGAGATGAGGGAGATCTTTAAATATGCTCCCGAGGCTTTGGAGAATACCCAGCGGATCGCTGACCGCTGTAACGTGGAGATCGAATTCGGCAACACAAAACTGCCGCATTTTGAGGTGCCGGAGGGCTATGACTCCGAATCCTATCTCACGAAGCTCTGTAACGACGGCCTGGTTCGCCGCTATGGAGCAGATGCGCCGAAGATGCAACAGCAGTTGGATTACGAACTTTCCGTCATCAAGAAGATGGGGTATGTGGACTACTTCCTCATCGTATGGGATTTCATCAACTATGCCAGAAGCGTGGGGATCCCCGTAGGCCCGGGTCGAGGCAGCGCAGCGGGTTCTCTGGTTTCCTACACCACCGGTATCACAAATATCGATCCGGTCCGTTATCAGTTGATCTTTGAGCGATTCTTAAATCCGGAGCGTGTATCCATGCCGGATATCGACGTGGATATCTGTATGGAGAGACGCGGAGAAGTCATCGCCTACGTGACGGAAAAATACGGCTACGACTGTGTGGCACAGATCATCACCTTCGGTACCATGAAGGCAAAAAATGCCATCCGTGACGTGGGCCGCGTACTGGATATGCCCTATGCCTATGTGGACGGTATCGCAAAAGAGATCCCCAACGATCTCGGCATCACCATCAAAGGCGCACTGGAGAAAAACCATGAGTTAAAGAACCGTTATGATACGGAGGACCAGGTAAGAGCCATCATCGACAACGCCATGGCTTTGGAAGGCCTTCCCCGCAACTCTTCCACTCATGCGGCCGGCGTGGTGATCTCCCAAAAGCCCATACGAGAATACGTGCCGTTGGCACTGGGTATTGATAATCAGCCTGTGACGCAGTTTACGATGACTACCATCGAGGAACTTGGTCTTTTGAAGATGGACTTTTTGGGCCTTCGAACACTGACCGTTATCAAAGACGCAGCGGACATGGTGGAGGAAAATCACGGCGTCAAACTTGACTTCGATAATATGGAATATGATGACGCCAACATTTATAAGCTCATCTCCTCAGGTCGTACGGAGGGCGTCTTCCAGTTGGAATCCGCCGGCATGAAAAACTTCATGAAGGAATTAAAACCGGAGAGCATCGAGGATGTCATCGCAGGGATCTCCCTATATCGTCCCGGTCCCATGGACTTTATTCCCAACTATATCCGGGGAAAGAACAATAAAGAAAGTATCACCTATGACTGCCCGCAGTTGGAACCAATCCTGTCTCCCACCTATGGCTGTATTGTCTATCAGGAGCAGGTAATGCAGATCGTTCGTGATCTGGCAGGATTCTCTTTGGGACGTTCCGACGAAGTGCGCCGTGCCATGTCAAAGAAAAAGACAAAGGTCATGGAGCAGGAGCGACAGAGTTTTGTCTACGGAAATGAAGAAGCCGGTATTCCCGGCTGTATCAAAAACGGCATCGATGTAAAGGTGGCGAACAAGATCTATGATGACATGATCGACTTCGCAAAATACGCATTCAATAAATCCCACGCAGCTTGCTATGCGGTGGTGGGCTACCAGACCGCTTTTCTGAAATGGTATTATCCCGCGGAGTTTTTTGCGGCGCTCATGACATCGGTGATCGGTATGACCACGAAGATCTCGGAGTATATCCAGGTGTGCCGGGACATGCATATTGATGTGCTGCCTCCGGATATCAACGAAGGAGGCGGAACTTTTAGGGTAAAGGACGGTAAGATCCGTTATGGTATGTACGCCATTAAAAGCATCGGCCGCCCGGTGGTGGACGCCATCGTGCAGGAGCGGGAAAAGGGTGGAAAGTACACCTCTCTGGAGGATTTTATCCGTCGTGTGGGCGGAGGAGAAGTCAATAAGCGCGCCATTGAAAATCTGATCTTAAGCGGTGCCATGGACTGCCTGCCCGGAAACCGCAGACAAAAGACGGTGATCTATGCCGATATCATGGAAGCTGTTTCCAGTAAAAAGAAGGGTGGCTTTGAAGGACAGATGTCCCTCTTCGATATAGCACCGGAAGAGACAAAAGAGGAGTTCTCCTTCCGTATGCCGGATGTGGAAGACTTTGAAAAAGAAACCCTTTTGATGAACGAAAAAGAGGTGCTTGGTATCTATGTGTCCGGTCATCCGCTGGAAAGCTACATGAGCCTTATGGAGAAAAACGTGACTGCCACCTCCCGGGAATTCAAGGTTGAAGATGAAGGAGATGCAGAGGCAACAGATCCGGATGATACTTCCACCGCTTCCATCGAAGACGGAAAGGAAGTGGTCATCGGCGGCATGCTCACCGAGGTAAAGATCCACTACACGAAAAAGAATCAGACCATGGCCTTTTTGACATTGGAAGATTTATACGGAGCCGTAGAGATCATCATCTTCCCCAGGGATTTCGAGAAGTATCGTTCCGTTCTGACGGAGGATAACAAGGTGTTCATCCGCGGACGGGTTTCAGCAGAAGAAGGCAAAGACGCAAAACTCATTGCAAGCGAAGTGGTCTCTTTAGACGATCTGCCAAAGACTGTCTGGATCCAGTTTGAGAAAATGTCCGATTATGATGAAGAAAAGCTTTTCAAATTGTTGGATGGGCAGGAAGGTGATGACAGTATCGCGATTTATATCCGCGAAACCAAGCAGGTCAAGCATCTGCCGTCCAAGTGGAACATCACTTATGATGAAGACGCGGAGGCGCTTCTGACAGAGATTTATGGCAAGGAGAATGTCAAAGTGGTGGAAGGGAGTTTATAGCGAACGCAAAATAAAGAGTGGGACGGTCGATGACCGTCCCACTCTTTTTAACAGCTATTTTCTTGTTTTTCAGAAAGGACCATAAAAATGGTTTTGTGTTACATCGCCATATCCACCTGCTGCATGAGTCCGGGGATCCCGTTCTCCCGCAGGTAAAATCCACTTTGGCGAATCTTTGCTTTCGGATTGTTGTTCTCGTCCGTCAGGGAAAAATCCGTGGCGGCGGCTTTTAAACAAAGGGCGCCTACCCCCGCATCTTTCAGCGAAAAGTAAACATCTTTCCCATTCTCATCCTTCGTCCAGATCTTCAGACGTTGGAAGATCTCATCCGCCTCATCGATCCAACCGTTATGGTCCAGATCGTATTGGGCGAGATCATAGAATCCGTTGCCGCTTTGGGCACCGAAGAGTTCGGATCCGTCATTTATGATGCCGTCTCCGTTTTTGTCCAGTGCCAAAAAACCGCTTCCGCTCCTTAAGGCGGAGAGCTCTTCCTCTACACCGTCGCAGTCAAGATCAAAATAAAATGACTGGTCACTGACAGAAGTCACGTTCCCGTCTAAATTGATGACTAAAGGATCTGCATACTGCGGATCGATGAAGGAATAACTCTGTGTATACTCCTGATAGAAGCTTCGGCTCATGGTAAGATCCAACCCGAATTCAATCCGGCGGCCGTCTGCGGTCTGTACCGTGCCTGTAGTGGAAAAGGTAGTAGTCTCAGTTTCCTCATAGGCATAGCTTTCCGTATAAGTCGATGTGACCGGAACGGATAAACTGCTCTTTGGCACGGCGTAACCCTGCGCCTCCTCAAAGGGCAGTCGCTCTCCGAACAAAAGAAGCAACAGATAGTGCAGACTCTCAAACTGAATCTGTAGGTTTGATCTTAAAAGCGGTTCTTCCTCTTCCGTAGGCGCCACTCCTCCGGCACCTTTGGAATGACCGTTTCCGTCGGTGATATTGCCCAGCAAACCGGTCTCGCGGTTCAAAACCTCGGAACCTTTTAAACCTTCCAGACTGTAGTTTAAAAAGCCCATAAAATTCCCGCTTAACATCCCGCCTTTGGAGATGCCCACACGATTTCCCTTGTTACCGACGGTCGATGCTGCCGTCATCCTGGAAGAATTCTGCCTGTATTTTCTGGCGCTTTCCATGGAGACGGTATCACCCGTGATAATCATAGAATACCTCCCTTGGGGAAGTACCGTTTTTACATAACAAACTCCCTTTTAAAATGCAAAAAAACAGCACTCTCATCAAAAGGTATCCATACCTTGTGCGAAAGTACCGTCCTGGTGCATCCCATATTTTTTGAAAAAATCATCGGCCTTAAATCTCTTCAAAAACTATATCGGAAACTCATATGATAATCTTAAGTGCAGATCAGAAAAACTTTTCCTCGATCTCCACCCGCTTCGGAATACTCCTTACCACCATCTCATAACCAATGTAGGTAACGATGAGACTACCCAAAAGGATAAAATAGAAGGCAATGGCGTTATCGCCCAAAGTCATATAATCCCCTACCATGGTACCGGCAAAGTTAAAGAGGATGTGAATAATGATGGTCACCACGATATTTCTGGATCTCTCGTAGATCATTCCCAAAATGATACCCACCGCGAAGGCATAGATCCCCTGCAAAGGATTTAAATGCAACAATCCAAACAAAAACGCCTGCAGGATATTTGCCAGCCAAAAGCTGCCACTGCGCCGCGCGTATAAGAACGTAAGGCCGCGGAAGGACAACTCCTCCGAAGCCGGTCCCAAAAGGATCGCATAGATAATCAGGGCGACGGACATATTCTCCTCGCCTGTCAGCCCGATCATATCCATCATCTTCTGGTACTGCTCCAGCCATGCGGGCTGTAATGTAGCCACAAAGTTCATCAGATAGGAGCACAGATACTGCATCCCCAGAGCCAGAACGATCATGCCGGGGATGATGGGCCAGCGATATCCCTCGAACAGTCCCTTTCTCTCCCGGTTGATGTCCGCAGCGATATCGTGAACATCCACACCGGGCTGTGCCACGGGACGGTTATGGGTCATGTTGTAATACCAGATCCCGAACCAGATGACGCAGATGGTGGCATAAGCTATGTTCATATACACCAAAAAAGTAGGGCTTTGCACGCCTTCAAAAAGGCGCCCCATAAAATCCATAAAGTCGCCGCCGGAAAAAGTGCCTGCTTCGATCATCACAAGGATCTCCACCCCCACGATGCTGACGATATTCTGCACCAGAAGGATGACTAAAATCGGTATAAATGCTTTTCCGATACCACCGGATCTTTTCATGATAAAAACTCCTTTATATCTTCCTTTGCTTCTCTCCCATCGTAGAGTCCGCTTTGATACAACATCTCCGCCAGTTTCGCATCCACGGAATAGGTACCCATGGCGTCCAGTTTGGGCGGACAAAAGACCATGCAGCTTCCCTCTTTTTCCATGGACAAGACTTCTTTTTGCTGGGCGGCATACACCTGATGCCTGTGGTCCAAAGCCGAGATGATCTCGGGATACTTTCGCAGAGCCGCGGAATATGCCCGTTTATGTCCCTGGGGCTCCATGTGAAAACCTCTGGGCTTGGAAGTGATGACTACGATCTTTTCGCAGCCTTTTTCTTTTGTTCTCCAGATCGGAATGGAATCCGATACCCCACCATCATAATAAAAATGCCCGTCGATTTCAACCGGCTTGGAAGCCACCGGCAGTGCGCAGGTAGCTTTAATGGCGGAATAGTCAAAAGGGTACATATCCTCTTTGGAAAAATATCTGGGCTTTCCCGTTTCGACATCCGTAGCAGGGAACTCGAACTCCGTCGGATTTTCCTTTAGTGCCTCCAGGTCAAGGGGGTCCACACCTCCCTTTTGGGTCAGGGTTCCGTAGATATAATCCAGGCCGAAGAGATTCCCGGTCTTTAAAAAACTCTTCACCCCAAAGTAATCCGGGGACTGGGAGTGCTTCGTATAGAACCTGCGGTTCCTCTCTTTTTGTCCCGCCAGATAAGAAGCTGCATTTGCTGCACCGGCGGAAACACCGATCACATAATCAAAACTAATATTTTCTTCCAAAAAAGCATCCAGCACCCCTGCGGAGTAGGCGCATTTCATGCCGCCGCCTTCCACGATCAGCCCTGTCTTCATAGTATGTCTCCTTGTCCAAGTCCTCTACTTTCGAACGCGTTTCCGAAAATCGGAAACCCGTTCGGAAAGTCTCTTCAGCTCATCATGGTCCAACTCCTGCAAATGTTCCAGCTCATTCATGAAGCTGGCTACCGTTCCCTCCATATCCATCTCAATGATCCGGGTATAGAGATTGACGATGGCACCGGTGATGATGGCGATGACAATAGTGGAATAAACCGTAAGGATTACCGAGAGGATCCGGGGCAAAAGTCCGGTGACCACCACGTCACCGAAACCCGCCGTGGATAAAACCGCATAGCAGTACCACAGGGCATCTCCGTAATGATCGATCTTTTTGTCCGTCAAAAGAATCAAAAAAGCAATGGCAAAAACAAAGATGATATATCCCACCAGGATCTTATACGTATGTGTCTGGTGTAAGATCTCAAAAAACAGTTTTAAAGGGCGGATGCGCCGCTTCTTGTTATTATCATTTCCCATATACAGACCTCGCTTTTTTCTTTACAACAAAAGGTATTATACCACAAAAAAGACAGGGGACGCGCCCCTGTCGTATAAGTCTTCTTATGAAAAACGAATCACGTGATCCAAAAACGTAGCTACGGGTCCGATGTAGTCCTCCCGGTCACTTAAGTCCGTGTAAGACACCCTCTCCTCGTCAATCGCAGCGTCATACTTTTTGCATGCGTCGATCAGCTCCCGCCGCACGCTTTCACTGCGGAAAAGGCTCCCACACAGGATCACCCGATTGGGAGAAACGATGGTCACGGTATTTACGATACACCGGGCAAACAGATCCAAGGCATCTTTTAACTCTTCGCTTTCAGCCAAAGCCACCCCGAATTCATCGTAGGCAAACGGACGGATCCTGCACAACGCCGGATAAGAAACCTTCGTCTCCAGGCAGCCTCTCCGTCCACAGGAACACTTTGCTCCGTCCTTTTCCACGATATAGTGTCCCAGCTCTGCCGCCTTTCGGTCCGTTCCCTCGTACAGCTCCTTTTTCAGGATCATGCTGCTGCCGACACCGGGTCCCCACTTAATGAGCAGGATGTTATCGATCTGCCTTCCGAATCCGTATAAAAGTTCCGCCACCGCCAGGGCATTTACATTGTTTTCGATGATCACCGGAAGATCGAATTCACTTTCTAAAATCTCGCACACCTTCACCTGTTCATCCCAGATACCATAGGCATGAACGGAAAGGCCTTTCTTTTTATCCACAATACCGGAGATAGCAACGGACACACCGCCAATGGGCAGATTCCTGTGGCCGGCCCCCAGCTTCTTTGCTTCCCGGGCGATCTCTCCTAAAGTCTCCCGAGGCGACTTCTGGTCATCAAAAGAATATAAGGTCTTCGCCACCGCATCCCCCTTCAGGTTGGAAAGAGCGATCTTTACACCGTCGGGTTCCATATTGATGGCATAGAGATACGTATGGTCGTAATTGATGTTCACCAATACTTTTTTTCGACCGACACCTTCCGAATGGGCTCGCCCCAATTCCTCTAAGATGTGCTCCTCCATCAGGACACTGCAGATCTGCGTGACGGCGGCAGGTGTCAGCCCCGTAGCCGTGGCGATATCCTTTCGGGATACCGGTCCCGTTTCATTGATATAGTTCAAGATGGCCGCACGGTTTCTCCGCTTGACCTGTTCCATGTTCATTCCCGAATATTTCATTCTTTCCTCTTGCTTTCGCGCATTTTTTCGTGGGACTTTTTAATAGCGGTTTACTTCCATATTCATAAAATGGCCCAAAATCTCAAGTTCGTCTGCGATGTCTCCGTAAGCCACTACAAAATGAGGTTCCCAACCTGCCTGGATGCTGTCATAGATCATGCTCTTTGCATCCCCTTCCGTCTCCACCACAATGGAGGTTCCGTTAAACTGCTTCGGCTTGTCCAGGATCTTTCCCTTTGCAATAAAGAAGCGGAAGCTGCCGTCAGGTTTTTTGCCGATACGGAAAACCGTGGCATGATCAAAAGCCTCACAACCGAAGTCTAAAGTAGGACCGATCTTTCGATTGCAATGCACATCGATCTTTGCACCGGTGTCTTTCCGTGCCAGCGAACATGCTGCCATACCGCAATGCCAGTAGGTCACCGTGTTTTCTTTTTCATCCATGGATACGGGATCACCGAAAAAGGCCGGATGCGTTGACAACTGCATGCACAGATACATGGAAAGGGCGCCGTAGGTATCTGCCTCGCAGGCAGCGGCCACCTTCAGGTCATTTAAGATGCCCAGCACCGTACATACCGGCGTACCGAAAGCGGTAAAGAAATCGGGCCAGCAGCGGGATGCCAAGGCACCGATGTGATTTTCATCCACATATTCTTTATAGGCACGGTAAAGTCTGGCAAAATCCTTTCGATTGTTTTCCGGCGTATCGGAAAGTCCCACGGTCCTGCTCTGCGCATCCTTCAGATACTCTTCGATCTCCTCGTCGGAGTAAGCCTTTGCACGATCAATAAGTTCTCTGGCCTCGATGGATTCCAAAGTCACACCGAAATTCTTTTGCATTTCCAGATCCAGCGCTCTGCCGAAACCGAATCCCTGGGGGGTATGTCCCACCGCTGCCAGTTTCAAATCTCTCATGAGATACTTCATCCTGGCCGCCTGAACGGCGCTGTGGATCTTCTTTTTTACTTCCTCTTCCTCCGGAGAACCGAAGATGTATTCCAAGGGTTCTTCTCTTAAGTTTTTATATGCATTGGCTGCGGAATAAGCTCCGGTAAGGGAGTTCAAACGCAGCCTGGTGCCGTCAATGGCAGGCTCCCGCAAAGTCCACAAAAGAACCGGACAGTCAAAGTGCTTTAGCACTTCGCTTGCATATGCCGCATTGGCAAAGGTGATGTTCTGTAAGATGATCAGATCCGGATCGATGGTGTTTAAAAAGTCTTTTAACAGGTCAATGGACAGCAGCATCTCCTTCGGGATGGCCGGGTTTTCGCAGGCGCTCTTTATAAGATCGGCGGAGGCGTCGAAGGCTTTTTGGGCGCTTTCCAGATGATAGGTGCCGACACCGATGGGGATGTAGGCGACTTCGAATTTCTTCATTTTTCTTTTTCCTCTTCTATTACGTTTCGCATTTTTCTCGAGAATGAGAAAACATACTCCACTTACAGTCTTTAATTATAATCTTTAATTGTTTTAGGTTTGCCCGGGTATTCTTAATAGAATAATTCCTTGTTCTCGCCGATGATCCCGGGATGGGCGCCCTGCTTGATCAGAGGTTCCCGGTCCGGATGGGCGATGACCCATTTGTTTCTCTGGAGCAAAAGGATCTGTTCCGGGTCTTCTTTGTCTATAAGGTTCTTTTCTTTGTCGGTCAGAGGGGTGTTGGTTCCCTTCGGCAGGACCACAACGCCTTTAAAGCCCTCATCCGTCACCCGAAGGGGGGAAAGGTGCAGGGTGGTGTCATACATCTCAATGGCCTGTCCCTTTTCCACGAAGAATACATTTGCGTCTTTGTTGTCAAACCGGTTGTCTTTGATCTCCCAACGATGTCCCAATACAAGCATAAAATCCGTGACAGCCACGTTGATCTCGCTGCCCTTATGGTATTCAAAGCCGTTATAGGTGGTGTTTTTTCCGTTGCAGTAACCTACCTGGATGGGCATGCCGCCGTAGAAAGCAGCCTGCACCTTTTCCGTAACGGAAAACTCCTCCATCCCTGCCACGCCGGGAACATAGACATTTCCCTCCGCCGGAATCTCCGTTTTGCTCTCCATATAGGAGATCCATCCGGAAAAATCATAGCCTTTGATCACGCGACCATAACTTGCAAAGGAAGGATCCTCCACGGAAGTGACGGTTACGTCGTTTACTTCGTTTAAATGCTTTAACAGCTCGATGCTTTCCTGTCTCATAATTACTTACCGCTGTTTGCGCGAACCACCTTCATGGTGGCGCAGAAGTCTTCCTTTCCGAGGCCCATTTCCAGTGCCTTGTCATATACCTTCACCGCGTTTTCCTCACCGGGCATCTTTACACCGCACTCCTCTGCCAGTTTTAAGCAGATATGTACGTCCTTGTGCTCGTTCTCTACGGAAAAAGCTGTGGTATAGTCTTCCTTGGAAAGCACATCCTTCTTGGAATCCAAATACCAGTTGCCGGCTCCGCCGTAGGAAATGGCTTCCGCATAAGTTAAGATATCGATGCCGTTGGCAGCTGCCAGGGTGGCGGTCTCGTTTACGCCGTTCTGGATCTGGGAAACCAGGGCGTTGTGACAGATCTTCATCACCAGGCCCTTACCGTTATCACCCATACGGATCACGTTCTCGCCCATGTATAACAGGATGGGACGCATAGCCTCATAGGTATTCTCATCACCGCCCACGTAGATACCCAGTTTGCCGGCGATGGCTGCAGGCTTTGACTTTACTACGGGAGCATCGATAAACTGTGCGCCGGTCTCCTTTACCATCTTGGAGATCTCAACGGAAACCGAAGGATCGATGGTGCTCATATCAATGCAGGTTTTGGAAGCGTCCAGTACAGGAAGCACTTCTTTATATACGCTCATGGAATGCTCTGACTTGGGAACCATGGAAATGATCACATCCACTTTCTCCGCCACTTCCTTTGAGGAAGCACATCCCTTTGCGCCCTTGGACTCTAACAGGTCCACTTTTTCCTTTACAAAATCAAATACATATACTTCGTCGTCATGTTTCTTTACGATGTTTTCAGCCATGGATTCACCCATGATCCCCAGTCCGATAAAACCGATCTTCATTTTCGTCTCCTCTTTTATAACTCTCTATTTATTACTCTCTATTTTTGTTATCGTTTATTACTATCTCTCTTATGTTACGCAGTCGTGAAGTGCAGTTCGTTTTCTCGGGGTCGACTCCGCGACCTCTGTCAAAAACGAACTCACTCACACCTGCTTACAGATCCAGTCTCCTTAGATCGTGAAATGCCACGGATGGCATTTCCGTGCGCGAAAATCGCAGGCGCGAAGCGCCCTTCCTCTGCGATTTTCTGTGCATTCCTTACAGCGGGGACTAAACTAAGGGACTTAGTTTAGTTCCCAGCTGTATTGTCCCAAGCGTCCTGGAATCTCTTCATTCCCATGTCTGTATACGGGCTGTACATCGCATCCTTATAAACAGCCAATCCTGCGGTTACGCAATCAGCACCTGCAACAGCGCAGTCAACAAACTGCTTCGGTGTACGGATG
This sequence comes from Lachnospiraceae bacterium, assembly GCA_024681985.1. GTDB lineage: Bacteria > Bacillota > Clostridia > Lachnospirales > Lachnospiraceae > JAILEN01. The sequence continues at coordinate 18,656 of JAIKZU010000129.1, forward strand.
GCAGCGCAGATGATCTCTGTCTCACCAAGGAAGCCGTAGTTTCCGTAGATATCAACGATATCCTGGATATACCGTGTGCACTCCTCACCGCTTTGCTCTTTCCAACCGATGAAAGGAGATACGAACTTGCAGCCGTACTTTCCGGGAAGGATCGCCTGTGCAGCGGAGAATACCAGTGTCAGGTTGGTGCGGATGCCTTCCTTTTCCAGTTTTCTGGCTGCAGTGCATCCTGCCTGCGTGCAAGGAATCTTTATAACGAAGCAGGGAGAGATGGCGGAGATCTCACGCGCCATTTTGATCATCTCGTCTGCATCATCCAGATGGGGATTTACTTCCACGGAGATGGGGAAGTCATTGTAATCCTTAAATCCCTGCTCTTTTGCCCAGTCTGCCATATCCTGAATAGCGGTCAAGAAAGGCTTTCCGGAGTTCATGATATGCTTAGGGTTGGTGGTCACACCATCGATGCCGAAAGTCTCATAAGCTTCTTTGATCTCATCCATTTTTGCACTGTCCAAGAAATACTTCATTTTCTTTTCCTCCTATTAATAAAACTTGTTTATTTGTTTCCTACCGACATCAGTTCCTCGTAGCGAGGGGAAGCTTTGCGGATGAATACCGGTGGTTTCCCAAAGGGTGCTTCCACAGTGTGGGTGCCGCCTTTGTATTCGGCTCCGCTGAAGAGATGGACCCAGGTGTCATTCGGCAGATAAACCTGCCGTGCAGATGTGCCCTCCTCATAGATCGGGGCCACCAGGACATCCTCTCCCAAGAGATACTCCGTCTTTTCTTCGTAGGCTTTTGGTTCATCATAATGATAGAACAGTGGCCGCATAACGGGGGTACCTTTTTTCGACTGCACTTTATTTAGTTCAACCAGATACGACTTTAGCCCCACATGCATGGCAGAGCATCTCGCCATCTGCTCCAAAAGCTCCCGGTCCGCATCAAACTGTACATCATTTACAGGCTGATTTCCTTCGTGGGTTCGCAATAGCGGGGTGAAGGCATTCATCTCCTCCCAACGCATCAAGAGTTCCTTTGTACGGGAAAGCAGCTTTCCGTACGTGGTATATCCCCCTGCGTCGGAATGGGTCAATCCGTATCCGCTCATGGCCAGGGATAAAGTGGCGGGAACGGTGGAGATCAGTCCGTCATCCACCGACCAGTCCACATGCTGGTCTCCGGTCCACATCATGGTGGAAGCAGCAATGGTTCCCGTATGGCCTGCCCGGGTAAAGAAGAATACTTCTCCTTCCTTGCCGCATTCGCTGATGGCTTCCCGGTTCATCTTTGCCCAGATGGCCGGCCACTGGTTGTGGATCACAGCGGCATCCTCACCGCTGTAGAGTACGCTGTCCACCGGCAGGTATTCGCCGAAGTCCGCCATCCAGCCGCCCATACCCAAGCCGATCATGTTTTCTTTGATCAGACCCTTATACCATTCATAGGCCTTTGGATTGGTAAAATCGATCATGGCTGCGGGGAAGGTGGTGATGGTCACCAAATAGTCCTTTCCCTCTCTGTCCTTCACACAGTAGCCCTGCTTGGAAGCGTAGGCATACAGTTCTTTTTCGATGGCCATAAAGGGATTGATGTATCCCAAAAAGCGGACTCCTTTTTCCTTCCACTCCTTAATCTTTTCGTCCAGGTTCGGATAGAGCTGTCTGTCCCACTGCCAGTTCCACATCACCTGGTAGCCGAAACCGGTGCGCCTGCATCCCGACCAGTCCTGGGACCAGATGCCGTTGACCTTTATGCCGGCTTCCTCTGCTGCCTTTAACTTTCGATCGATGACGTCCGTACCTTCCTGTACCGCCAGAATGGCACCGTCATAGGTCCAGTCCGGCAGCATGGGCACCCTTCCCAAAAGGGCGGACAGTTTCTCCGACACCTCCGTAAATGTGTCGCCGCTTTCCGTCACCAAGTGGGGCCTCTCCTGCAGATAAAATGTGATCCGATCGCGATCGGAAAAATCAAACTCACTGTAAGCGTTGGTAAACACATGCACATAGTATTTGTCCGAAGATGTAAAGGTGGGCTGTGCATAGTAGGATTCGTATTTGGAAAACTTGAGCGTCTTCTTCGGCTGGGAGCCGATGATCCGTCCAATGGTGGCCCTTTTTATGACCTTTTTGGAAATGCGGCCCACATTCTGGTGCTCTGCTACCCAGATCCGGATCTTCTCCCCCTTCAGGTTGAATTTGGAATAAGTCTCCCCACAGCCGTAGATCCCCTCATTGGGATTGGTGGGCACGGAAAGCCAGTAGCGATTGATGCCGGGCTTTTCATCTCCCACATACTCTACCGTGATCTTTCCTTCTTCCTCCGTCACCCGGATGTCATGGGCTTGTCCTCCTGCCGTGAAATGAAGGATGAAACCGTTTGGTAAGGTTTCCTTTTCTTTTAATGTACATTTTTCTTTTTTGGAAAAGCTCTGCTTATAAACGAAGCTGCCGCGGCTCATGGAAAAATCATTTTCTCCGCAGCCAACCGTAAGCTCGGCTTTCTCCAGCGATTTCAGATTAATGGTGATCCCCCCCCTTTAAAAAAAGGATTTATAATTAATTAAAACTTTTAACTAATTATAAATCCCTGTCTTTTAAAATGCAATATTAAATTTTAATTTTTATGCGTCATGTCCTGCCGGCATCATGAAACTTCTGCCTTTGGGTTTTCCAGCCTTAGGCATCGTTTCCCTCGCCCTTAAGATACTCCAGGAATCTCGCCTCAGGTACCGGCTTGGAATAATAGTAGCCCTGTTCGAACTGGCATCCTATGAGAGAAAGCACATCCGCCATCTCTTTTGTCTCCACCCCTTCGCACACCAATTCCACTGACTGGTCCTCAAAGGTCTTCATCACCTTAAGGAGAATATCGTTTCCGTCATTAAAATATGCCCAAACGATGGATTTGTCAATCTTAATAATGTGGAGGGGCAGGCTTAAAACGTTGACCAGATTGGAGTAACCGGTTCCGTAATCATCCAGTGAGAAAGTCACGCCATGCTCCAACAGCCGATCCATGTTTCTGTGGATCACTTCTTCATCGGAAGCCGCGCTTTCCGTGATCTCCAGATTGATATAGTGGGGATCCACATCATACTCTTTCAGGATCGAAAGCACCTCATCTGCCAGCTGCTCACGCATACACTGAATAGGAGAAAGGTTTACCTCGATATACTGTAACCCCAGTTTCTCCATGTCGTTGTTCTTTATAAACTCGCAGACCTTTCGGATAACGATATCTCCTAGGGCAAGAATGCTTCCGTTCTTTTCCGCCCGCCATACAAAATCATCGGGATAAATGATATTCAATTCCGGATCCTCGATGCGGACCAGCGCCTCCGCTGCCGTCACCCGCTGCTCTTTGGTAGAATAGATGGGTTGGAAATACACTGCCAGATTCCGCTGATCCAAAGCATTTCTAAGCGCCTGATCGATCTGTCGGTCTCGTACTGCATTTTCAATGATCTCATCCGTCAGAAGCACATAACCGCCATATTCCTGTTGCATGGCTAATTCCAAACCGTCCCGCATACAGTTGTAATACGTCAGATAGGAATGGTTTTTTACGATCTCCTTGTCCCCTTCATAGACGAATCTAGGAGACAACCACACCTCGGCGCCATCCACATAAAACGGTTCCTTAAAGCGCTCCATGATCTTTTTCCGGTCTTCAAAGATATCCATATCATCATCCAGAATGATCAAAAACCGGCCTCTGTGCATATAAAAGATCTTTCTGCGGGGAAACAAAAGCCGCAGATATAGGGAGATCTCCTTTGCCACCTCTACCATCTTATGATTGCTGTAGGTGGAAGACAGTACCTGATAGTTTTCAAAGCCAAGCATTGCCGTGGGATGATATTTACGATACAGCTGTTCCTCCGTCTTCACCACACGAAGGCTGTACTCACTGAGCATCCCGGTCTTCTGGTCCCGGTCATATTCCGGATTCTGATATGTCAAAAAGATGATGAGCAGTCCAAAAGTCACCGCCAAAGATACACACTGCTTGTAGGGTAAAAAATAAACCTGCACAACGTGTCCGACAAATGCGGAAAACAAAAAGAGATATATGGAATAACGCTTCACCCTTTTTACTTCATGACGATGGTCCAGCATGACCACCAGGCTGTATAAGAGATAAAATACCGTCTCAAAGAACATGATGGGCCGACCCGGTCCGTAATTAAAATATCCGTCTTCGGACAGGTAGAATATCAAGTGATTCAGCGGAGAAGTCAATATGATCACCACCACCGCCAGATAGGGAAGTGCCTTTAAGTAAAAGATCGGACCACCGGCGTTGTTTAATTTCATCCCCACCACGGTTTTGGTATACAGACCGAATACAAAGGGAAATGTCGCTAATGCGATATAGTAAAGGGAATTAAAGAAATATGCGGCGAATATATCCGAAGAATTGTTATAAAGAAACGGCATGGACGCCACCATATCCGTCACCATCACGACGCAGGACATGGACATCACCGCAAAAAACATATGATTCTGAACCAGAGGCAGAACCGTCCTGTGCTGGTAGTAAGCCATTAATGCAATTGTTATCAGGAGTGCACATGCATCCAAATCCAAATTCCATCTCATATGGTTGCTCCCGACAATCCTGTGCTGCGGCAGATATGTATTTACATATGCTCCGCATTATCCATAAACTCAATCGCAAAACAGCTCCAATAGTCGTAAGTTCACATTTCTCTGCGACTCTGTCACCTCGATACCTTCATTATCCTTGATTTCTCCGCAAATATCAACACCTAATAAATCCCCGGAGACCACAACATCTAGGATTTTTAGCATTTCCGGCAGGGTCATATCTCCCTGGTCCCAATCGGTTTTTACTTCATCCGCAGAGAGTACATCCTTGTCGATGGAAAGATAAACGGGCAGATCCCCAAAATCCGTATCCAGGGCCTGCTGCCGGTCCACATAGACCACATCCTCCGGAAGCTCACCCAGTTCCTTTACCAGATGCTCTGCCACATCCACCAGATACACTCGCTTTAAATGTTTAAGATTCCTTCTGGCATTAAAGATCCATCCGCCGCAGGAGAGGATATCCCCAAATCCCGGAGGTTGCATATCCGTATGATGGTCCAGAAGCACCAGGGCAAAATCCACGTCGATCTTTTCCATCCAGAAGTAGGACAGGTAATGATAGTTTCCGCTGTCCAAAAAATGAACCCCCTCATAAGGCAGGGTCTGTATCCGTTTTCGGATCTCCTCTGCGGCGGCATCGTCACAGTAGCAGTTGGTGCCTGTAATGTCCCGACAGTCCAAAACGCCTTCATTTCCGTCATAAACGCCCGACATATTCATGTATACGACCTTATTTTTTATGAATTTTTTCTCTTTCATGTTTTTATTTATTCTTCTATGATGTGAGTATCTATAGTTTACGGAGAGATCATATGACTGCAAAACACAAAGGTATACTCTGCATCATCGCGGCGGGATTCTGTTTCGCCTGCATGACCTTATTCTTAAAGCTGGCGGGAGACGTGTCTCCTTTTGAAAAAAGTTTCTTTCGGAACTTTGTCGCCATCTTTTTTTCCTATGGAGTCATGCGTTACAAAAAGATACCCTTCTCCCCGGTGAAACCCGGCAATGTAAAATACCTTTTTGCCCGGGCCATCTTCGGTACCATGGGGGTCTTTTGTAATTTTTACGCCGTAGATCATCTGGTCATTGCGGATGCAAATATGTTAAATAAGCTGTCGCCCTTTTTTGCCGTGATCTTTTCTTTCTTTTTGCTGAAAGAAAAAGTAAAGCCATATCAGGCATTCTGCGTGATCATGGCTTTTTGCGGTGCGGTACTTATCATTCGCCCCGCCGGCGATTCTCTTTTTACTTTTCCGGCTCTCATCGGTCTTTTGGGCGGCATGTGCGCAGGGTTGGCCTATACCAATGTCCGCCTGGCATCCACCCACGGGGTCCCGGGTCCCTTTATCGTGTTTTTCTTTTCCGTGTTCTCCTGCCTGGTCTCCATCCCGCTTTCCATTCCGGGCTTTACCTGGCTGTCACCCCGGCAGCTGGGCTTTTTACTCATGTCGGGACTGTCGGCCACCGGAGGTCAGTTTGCCATCACCGCCGCCTACTCCCATGCACCTGCCCGGGAGATCTCGGTCTATGATTATACACAGATCATCTTTGCCACCCTCCTGGGCATCCTCTTTTTGGGAGAGATGCCGGACCTCTTCAGTCTCCTGGGCTACGTGGTCATCGTAGGGGCCGGTGTATTCATGTTCATGTGTCAGAAAAAAGAAACCGAAAGTGCCTAGGGAGTCAATCCGGACTTACTTTCCTTCCTGCTCCATGGCGTAATGCTTCACCGTCTCACAGATACAGGCTACACAGATATTCTCTCCCAAGGTTCCGCTGTCTAAGGCCAGATCGTAGTTTTCGTAATCGCCCCAGTGCTGATCCGTATAATAACGATAATAGGTACGGCGCTGCTTATCCTTTTTCTGGATACGTTTCTTTACGCTGATATCCTCGATTTCGCCGTAGCGTTCGCTGACACGCTTGATCCGGTGAGGCATATCCGCATGGATCAGAACGTGGATCGCCGGGATATCCTCATTTTTTAAGATATAATCCGAACAGCGTCCCACGATGACACAGGGTCCCTTTGCCGCACAATCCAATATCACATTCCTCTGTGCGAGGAAGATCTCATCCTGCGGGCTCTGAAAATACATGGTGGAAGCGGAAGAAATGGAGAACCACTTGTCACTGACGTTGGTATGCTCCCCCTGCTCCTCGATCAGTTCCTTTGCATAGCCGCTTTCAATGGCCACGCGATTTACGATCTCACCGTCATAGAACGGAATGTTCAATTCCTTTGCCACCTTTTCACCGATACTGTGGCCGCCGCTTCCGAACTCGCGGCTGATGGTAATCACCGGATACATAAAACCCCTCCTGTTCTCATCTCACGAATGGTCTGCAGATCTCCTACCTATGGGATACGGATCATGAGAAATCGGCATCGTCGTCATCATCCCCCATGTACTCACGGACGGAAACGCGCTTGCTGTCGCGCTGTGCCTCTACCTTCTTGGACAGATCTTCCTTAACATCCATGACATTTTTTAAGTTGATCAGATCGAAATCCCCCAAGGTCTTGTCCTTGGATGAAATATGGATGGTGCCCATACCAAAGATCCTCTGCAACAGGCTCCGTGTCACCATCAGATCCTGTATACGATACAAACGCACCTCGTCCTGGCGCTTGTTTAAGATGCCGGAATCGATGAACAGCCGCTCATCGTCAAAGCTATATACCGTAAACGTCCAAGGCAGACCGCACCATATTCTCTTTCTTGCTCTCCACATAACATATCTCCTATCCGGCGGCGAAACTCCACCGCACCTTTTATTTCTTATCCCTACTTTACCACAAACTCCCACCTGTCGCAAAGATGGAGGGACAATTTTCATCTGTTTTCAAAAGGATCCCGCGGAGATGTTTTAGGCACCTTGCGAAAGGTGGTCCTGCCGTATTTCGTTTGCTCCTTTACGATGTCGTAGTCCTTTTTTTCAATGCCCTTTTCCGAGGGCAGCACGCCGGTATCTATGAGTCGCTGCCGACGGATCTCTTCTATCTCCTTAAGGTCCATGGGAAAATCCAATCGGTCCCGGATCTCCTGTGCACTCAGCCCCAGATCCGTCAAATGTCGGATAGCTCCGCCACAGGCCACGTCCTTTGTGAAGTTTTGCAATGCATTTTTAAAATAAGAATTCTCGTCACTCATGGCTCAGCCCCGTCCTTTGGTTTTATTTTTTCATACCCCTGTAAAAATGACAACCGTAAATCTTGGCAGTCCTCCGGATCGCCACATAAAAGTCTCAAATAATCTTAATAGAATTTTAATAATTCCGTCACAGTTTTTGCGATATAATGTATGCGGAGGCAAAAAATGACCAATGAGTGAGATCAGTGCACAGGACATCATCAACTCCATTAATTCCGGAAATTATGAGGAGTTGGAGTCCTATATGGAAGAGGCGGATGAGATCGCGGAGGATCACCCCGCCGAAGAAGAAAA
>JAIKZU010000190.1 GCA_024681985.1 Lachnospiraceae bacterium
CCCTGTTCCCTTATCTGGCAAAACAACCGGATCCGGGTATGGTACAGCGCCTTGGCTCGCTCCATCATTTCATAAAAGGATTCCGTAATGAGGATGGAGGGATCCCAGGGGTTTTTGTATTCGTTGTGTTCCAGATTGCAGGGATCATCGTACTGGTGCAGATGATCATTGGAGATCACGCTGGAGAGAAAGATGTGATGAAAAAAGGTCTTATCCACCAGCATTACCAGTTTTTTCTTTGTGCCGTGCTTATCCTTCATCCATTTAAACAGGGTCCGGGAAAAAGAAATGGCGCTTTTAATGTGACGCTGCCTCATTTCGTTTTCCGGGTAAGTTTTTGCAATGGCATTTTTTAAAAGCAAAGAGACCACCTCCCGCTCATGAGGGGATACCCTGATGGTATCGTAGTGGTTGAACTCCGAGGGCTCGCAGTGCTCGAAGTGACGCACGTTGTCGTTGTCGATGTCGGTCTCCAAAAGTACGTGGATACCGAAGCTTTTGGTAAACTCATGAAGGTATTTCTTTTTCTCGGAACGGAAATGCACGTAAGGGTGGCAGACGGTGTCCAAGGTATAATGCCCCATGAAGCCGCAGATATAGGCGTCTGCGATATCCAGATCCTCACTCGTCGCAAAGGACTCCCTGGCGGCCAGGAGATTCCGGAAAAACTCGTTGACCTTTTCTTTGTGCATTAAAAAGCCAACGTTTTTCGGGTACAGGGCGTGGGCCTGGGGGCTGTAGAAAAAGATGTCCGGCCCCTGCTCTCCCAGATTATAAACCGTGCGATGCTCCTTAATGAAGCCCGGCACCTCCGCCATATCCTTAACACTCATATCACCGAAAAAATAATGCGATCGAAATCCCGGCATATATACCTCCCCTATCTCATACGAGATGTGTCGGAAAACACTTCCTCCCACATCTCGTCATCTACACTGATTTAGTTAAGCCACCGGAATTATATCATATATTTCGGAAGCCGTCATTTGCGCTCGCATCGGCTATACTCCACAACATCTAGCGATTGCATCAGTAGTTGAAACATACTACAATAAAAAGGCGCACGACCGCTCCACGAATCAGAATACTGTGGTTTTGCGGAAGTCGAAAAGGGAGATTTTACGAAAAACCCTTTGCGAATAGAATGATAGAAAGTGACAGATTATGTTTACCGGAAGAATCGAGGAATTGGAACAGCTACACTCCTTTGCGGAGTCGGATACCCGGGTGCTCATGCTCTACGGCAGAGCCGGCATGGGAAAGACTGCTCTTTTAAAAGAATTTTTACGGAGCCATAACGGGCTCTATTACAGCGCTTACGCCACCACGGCGAAGCGGGAATTATTATTGTTTGGAAAAGCGATCCGGGGAGACCAGGCCCCCTCCGAGGATCCGAAACTGGAATTTCTCCTGACGGAGCTGGATCGGCGGATCGAAGCCACAGGGAAGCAGGAGGAGGGCTTTTGCCTCTGCATCGACGGATATGCCTCTTTTGCGAAGGCGGATGCCTCTTTTGCAAAGATCCTCCATGATCATGTGAAGGAAAAGTGGGCAGGGACCAAAAACAAGCTCATCCTCTGCGAGGATTCCTATTTGAACGCCCAAAAGCTGATGCTCTCTCCCGGCGCCGTCTGGCAGGATTTCGACGGGGTGCAGATGGAGTTGAAAGCCATGAATTTCTACGAGGCGAATCGGTTTTTCATGGACGCGTTGCCGGAGGAAAAAGTGCTTTATTACGGCATCACCGGCGGGATCCCCTACTATCTGAACCAGGTGCGCTCCACCGTGGACGAGACCCTGGAGACTCTGGTATTTGACAATACCAATCAAAGCGGCGTCATGCCGGAGAAGCATATCTCCGCGGAATTGCGGGAGATGAGTTACTATAACTGCATGCTGGAGACCCTGGCCTCCGGAAAGAACCGGGTGAACCAGATCTCTGCAGAGGTAGAAAAGCCAAAGGACGTGGTGGTGCCTTATCTGACGACCCTCATCAATATCGGTGTAGTCAAAAAGGAAAACCCCATCACGGAAAAAAATAACCGTAAAAAAACCCGCTACTCCATTGTCAATATGTCCGATGTGTTCTGGTATCGCTACATCGTGCCCCACATGGATGCCTTCTTTGAGGGAGAGATGATGAAGGTCTGGGAGACGGACATTTCTCCCAATATGCGAAAGTACCTGCAGCAGGTCTTCATCGAAATGTGCAGGGATTACCTGTTGCAGCGCTCCCGTAATGACGATTTGGACTTCCGTATCGACGAGATTGGAAAGTGGTGGGAAAACGACGATGAAAAAAAGACCACCGAAGGGTTCGACGTGGTGGCTTTGGGAGAGATGCAGGAGCAGCAGGCCATACTTTTTGCCAGATGCTTCTACAAGGACCGCCCCATCGAGATGGCGGACTTGAAGGAATTGATCGACCTCACCCGGCACCTAAAGCAAAAGGAAAATGTCTACTACGTGATCTTTTCCAAATCAGGCTTTCATAAAAATGCACAGACAGCGGCTTCTGCCATTCGAAATATCGTACTGATCTCGTTGGAAGAAGTTTGTTCCTGGAATAAAAACAATGTACAGAAAGGATAAGCTATGACAAAGAATGAGTTGCAGCAAAAAGCATGTGATGTTCGCATGGGTATCATCGAAAGTACCCACAGCGCAAAGTGCGGGCACCCCGGCGGATCCTTATCCGCAGCAGAGGTGTTTACTTATCTCTATTTCGAAGAGATGAACATTGATCCGAAGGATCCGAAAAAAGCAGACAGAGACCGTTTCGTTCTGTCCAAAGGTCACACGGCTCCGGGACTTTATTCCGCCCTCGCTTATCGCGGCTACTTCCCGGTGGAGGATCTAAAGACCCTTCGTCATATCGGATCTCACCTCCAGGGACATCCCTGCGTATCCCATACTCCCGGCGTGGATGCGTCCAGCGGTTCTTTGGGACAGGGTATTTCCGTAGCGGCAGGCATGGCTTTATCCGCAAAGCTGACAAACGATAATTATCGTGTATACACCCTTTTGGGCGATGGTGAGCTGGAGGAAGGCCAGGTTTGGGAAGCTGCCATGTTCGCTGGCTTCCGGAAGCTGGACAACTTCGTTGTCATTGTGGACAATAACGGACTGCAGATCGACGGTCCTGTGGATGAGGTAAACTCTCCCTATCCCATCGCCGACAAGTTCAAGGCATTTAACTTCCATGTGATCGAAGTGGCGGACGGAAATGATTTCGATCAGCTGGCGGCTGCATTCAAGGAAGCCAGAGAGACAAAGGGCATGCCCAGTGCTATCGTTATGAAGACCGTTAAGGGCAAAGGCGTTTCCTACATGGAGAACCAGGTGGGATGGCACGGCAAGGCACCTAATGATGAAGAATACGAAACAGCGATGAAAGAATTAAAGGAGGCAAAGGAAGCGGTATGTCAGAAGTAAAAAGTGTAGCAACCAGACAAAGCTACGGTGAAGCTTTGGCAGAGTTCGGAAAAAAATACGATAACCTCTATGTGTTGGATGCGGATCTTGCAGCCGCTACCCAGACAAAGATCTTTAAAGCAGCTTTTCCTGAGCGTCATATCGATTGCGGCATCCAGGAATCCAACATGGTAGGCATCGCAGCGGGACTGGCATCCACCGGAAAGGTTCCCTTCTGCTCCTCCTTTGCCATGTTTGCGGCAGGGCGTGCATATGAGCAGGTGAGAAACTCCGTGGGTTATCCCCACTTTAACGTCAAGATCGGCGCCACCCATGCAGGCATTTCCGTAGGTGAAGACGGTGCCTCTCATCAGTGCTTGGAAGACATTGCCCTGATGCGGGAGATTCCCGGCATGGTTGTGATCAATCCGGCAGATGACGTGGAAGCCCGTGCGGCAGTGGAAGCTGCATATCTTCACGAAGGTCCGGTATATCTGCGTTTCGGACGTCTGGCGGTTCCGGTGATCAACGACAACCCGGGCTATAAGTTCGAGATCGGAAAGGGCGTTACATTAAAGGAAGGCAGCGATGTATCTTTGATCGCCACCGGACTGGAAGTAAGTGAAACCTTAAAGGCGGCTGAGATGCTTTCGGCAGACGGCGTAAATGCCGAAGTCATCAACATCCACACCATTAAGCCTTTGGATGAGGATCTGATCATAAAGACCGCGCAAAAGACAAAGAAAGTTGTGACCATTGAGGAACATTTCGTAGCAGGCGGTTTGGGATCTGCAGTTGCAGAAGTATTGGGTGAGAAGTGCCCGACCCTCATGAAACGCATCGGTGTGTATGACACCTTCGGAGAATCCGGCCCGGCGAAAGACCTCCTTCATAAGTATGAGCTGGATGCAGAGGGCATCTATAAACAAGTGAAAGCATTCCTGTAAAACAATACAAACAAAAAAGAAGAGGTGTAAAATAACATCTCTTCTTTTTTTGTTTAATTATTATCCTATGTGAGTGTTGCACAACTCATGCAACACGTATTAGTACTACTGGTTATTAATGAAACTCGAACTTATAAACCGTAGTAGACTCAAAGTTCTCCCCGGCTTTCAATACCGGTGACTCGAAGCTGTCTACGTTGATGGCATTGGGGAAGTACTGCGTCTCTAAGCATACACCGCCCCGCTTTACGAAATTCTTTCCGTTCTTCATCACTTCGGCGGGATCCATATAGTTTCCTACATACAACTGAATGCCCGGCAGATCCGTGTACACTTCCATGCAGCGGCTCTTGTCCGCATTCTCCAGACGTGCCGCAAAGTACAAAGGCGAAGTCTTTGAAGAGAATTCGTCTGTGGTGGTCTTCCGGTTCAGGCAGTAGTTGTGATCGTATCCGCCTGCAAACTTCAGCTGGTCGTAATCCTTGTCCACTCTGTCGCCGATGGCTGTGGGTGAGGTAAAGTCCATGGGTGTGGAGAATACCTTTTTGATGGTACCATCGGGAATGGACTCGCTGTCCGCCCAGGTAAAAGTGTCAGCATCGATGGTCACGATGTGATCCAAAATGGTGCTGCCGTCCTGTCCGTTTAAGTTGAAGTAGCTGTGGTTGGTAGGATTAAAGATGGTATCCTGGTTGCTGATGCCCTTGTAGGAGATCTTTAATGCGTTGGACTCCGTCAGCTCATAGGTAACGGATATCTCCATGGCTCCCGGGAAGCCCATTTCCATGTCCGGACTGCTGTAAGCGTATGTAACGGAATTGGAGGTTGTCTCCTTAATATCCCAAACTTTTTTGGCCAGGGTGTCATATCCGCTGTGCAGGTTGTTGTTCCCATCGTTTTTGTCCAGGTTGTACAACTTTCCGTTCAAGGTGAAAGCGGCACCGCCAATCCGGTTTGCGCAAC
>JAIKZU010000208.1 GCA_024681985.1 Lachnospiraceae bacterium
CTAGACCGCATGGTTGAGCCAAAAGTTAGGAGAATACAAGGTTTAAGAGATATGATAAAAATTTTGTTTATCTGCCACGGGTCCATTTGCAGGTCCCCCATGGCGCGTTATGTGATGATGGATCTGGTGAAAAAAGCCGGAAGAGAAGAGGAGTTTGTCATTGACTCCGCCGCCACTTCCGCAGAGGAATTGGGAAATCCCGTCTATCCCCCGGCACGTTCGAAACTGAAGGAACACGGCATTGATTGCAGCGGATATGCGGCCCGGCGGATGCGTGCCGATGACTATGAGAAGTATGATCTGATCATCGGCATGGATTCGGAAAATATGTATTATATGAAACGGATGTGGCCCGAAGACCCAAAAGGGAAGCTGAAGCTTCTCATGGACTACACACCCCGGCCCCGGGAGGTATCGGATCCCTGGTATACCCGGGATTTCGAGGCTACCTGGCAGGATGTGTCAGAGGGCTGCAGCTGTCTTTTGGAAACCCTTTAGGTCTTTTCGGTCTCTTCCTCTTTTTCAAGTGTGATGGCAGGGCCGTTTAAGTCCAGATCCTCCTGCATGGGGACAGGCTCCGGCAGGTGTACCCGGATCTTTGTGATACGATTTCCCTCCACTGCGGCGACTTTAAAATTCACGCCCCCGGGGGTGACGTACATCTCACCCTTTTCCGGGAAACGGTTAAACTCACCGGTTAAAAATCCTCCGATGGTGTCGTAGTCCTCGGATTCCAAGTCCAGCCGCATCTTATGACAGAAGTCTTCCAAGTTTGCAGTTCCCAGGACCTCGAAGTTCTGGCCGTCGATCTGCACCAGATCGTCTTCTTCGTCTTCGTCGAACTCGTCCCGGATCTCACCTACCAGTTCCTCCAAAAGATCCTCAAAGGAGACCATACCTACTACAGAGCCGTATTCATCCAGCACGATGGCCAGACTGATATGTCCCTTTCGCATCTGCTCGAAAAGCTCGGCAGTGTTTTTCATCTCGTATGTAAAAAAAGCGGGCTGCATGTATTCTTCGATATGGAAGGGACTGCCCTGACGGTAGGAGAGGAGGGATTTCATATTGAGGATCCCCACGATCTCCTCCTTGTCGTCCCCTAAGACCGGGAGACGGGTGTATTTTTCCTTTTCGTACTCCGCCATGATCTCTTCATAGGAAAAGGAACGCTCCACCGTGGACATATCGATACGGGGGATCATCACTTCCTTTGCGTTGGAGGCCGAAAAGTCGATGAGCTGGTAGATGAAGTTTCGTTCGTCCACTTCTAAAGTGCCACTTTCGTGACTGGTATCCACCAGGGTTTTGATCTCCTTTGCGGTTAGACCCGAGTTTAAGTCATCGGGACTTACCCCCAGCATTCGCATCAGGCCGCCGGCTAAAAAGTTAACCACGGCGATGACAGGTGTCAGGAGCCACATCAGACGATAGATGACGGCGCCGTAGCGAAGGGATACTTTTTCGGCATGTAGTTTTGCCATGGTTTTTGGGGTGATCTCCCCGAAGATCAGGATCAAAAGGGTAAGGATACCGGTGGCGATACCGGCGCCTACATCCCCGATGATGCGGATGGCAAGCGCCGTAGCCAGAGAGGAAGCGGAAAGATTTACGATATTGTTTCCGATCAAAATGGCGGAAAGCATCTTCGGAGAATCCGCTATGATCTTTAGGACGGTCTTTGCCCGCTTATCTCCCTCCTCTGCGAGGGTTTTGATCCGCACCTCACTTACGGTGGTAAGAGCGGTCTCCGCGGAAGAGAAAAAAGCGGACAAGATCAAAAGTACGATGAGTACCGCAAATTGAATGAGCAGTGCTATGTCTATCTCCACGCCGTTTATACCTCAGAACTGTTTAAGTAAGCTTCCTGTTCGGGGGTGAGCTTGTCGATGTCGATGCCTAAAAATTTAAGCTTTCGGTTGGCCACCTCCAGATCCACCTCCCGGGGAACCACAATGAGCTTTTCCGTAAGTTCCTTGGAATGCTCCACCAGATATTTGGCGGAAAGAGCCTGGATGGCAAAACTCATATCCATGATCTCCGCAGGATGTCCGTCACCGCAGGCTAAGTTTACCAGACGACCTTCGCCCAGCACGTAGAGGAAGGTGCCTTTCTTTACTTCGTAGCCCACGATGTTCTGCCGCTGATCGATGGTGGAAAGAGCCATCTTCCGAAGGCCTGCCATGTCGATCTCCACGTCAAAGTGTCCGGCGTTGCAGAGGATGGCGCCGTTTTTCATTTCCAAAAAGTCGTCATGGGTGATGACGCCTGCGCATCCGGTAACGGTAACGAAGAAGTCACCCATCTTTGCTGCCTCCCGCATGGGAAGTACACTAAATCCATCCATCACCGCCTCGATGGCCTTGATGGGATCCACTTCCGTAACGATGACCTTTGCGCCCAATCCCTTTGCACGCATGGCAACACCTTTGCCACACCAGCCGTAGCCTGCCACCACGACGTACTTGCCTGCCACGATGAGGTTAGTGGTACGGTTGATGCCGTCCCATACGGACTGGCCCGTGCCGTAGCGGTTGTCGAATAAATGCTTGCAGTCGGCGTTGTTTACCATGACCATGGGGAATTGTAATTTATCCGCTGCTGCCATGGCTTTTAACCGGATGATACCGGTGGTGGTCTCTTCACAGCCGCCGATGACATACTGCAGTTCATCCGTCAGTTTGGTGTGCAGCATGTTCACCAGGTCACCGCCGTCATCGATCATGATGTTGCAGTGGTTCTTTAAAACGGTCTCTATATAGGAAAAGTATTCCGTTTCATTGCAGTCGTATTTTGCAAATACGTT
>JAIKZU010000026.1 GCA_024681985.1 Lachnospiraceae bacterium
TCATGTCATCGTCCGTCCCCATCCCCAGTCCTTTGCTTCGGAAAAGGAGCTCATGGACAAGCTGATGCAAAAGTATAACGACCCGGCAAAAGTGGAATGGAACCGGGATAATGATAACTTTGACGTGCTGCACCGTTCGGATATTCTGATCTCCGACTTCTCCGGCGTGCTCTTTGATTATTCCCTGGTATTTGACAAACCGGTGATCTATACCGGCGCCGCCATGGATAAATCTCCCTACGATTGCGCCTGGAGTGAAAAGGAGCTTTGGAGTTTTGAGATCCTGCCGAAGCTTGGCATGGAGTTAGAAGAGGATAAGATCGATCACATCAAGGAAGTCATCGACGAGTGTATCGAAAGCCCTGCCTTCAAAGAGGGCCGTGATATCGCCCGCCGGGAGACTTGGGTGAATATTGGCGAAGGCGCGGAAAAGACGGTGGACTACCTCATCAACAAATATAAAGAACTGACGGCAGAGACCGTGACTCCGGAGGAAGGAGTGGCGGTAGCGTGAGTATTATTACGATCCTGTATCTCCTGTTCATCCGGCCCCTGGAGCTTTTGTTCGAGGTGATCTTTTCCCTGGCCAACCGGTTTTTGAACAATCCGGTTTTGTGTATCGTG
Organism: Lachnospiraceae bacterium; assembly: GCA_024681985.1. Taxonomy (GTDB): domain Bacteria; phylum Bacillota; class Clostridia; order Lachnospirales; family Lachnospiraceae; genus JAILEN01. The sequence goes on from JAIKZU010000026.1 coordinate 625, forward strand.
GTGCTTTCTCTGGTGGTAAACTTTCTGGTACTGCCTCTGTACAAGCGGGCGGATGCGCTGCAGACCGAGGAGCGGGCAAAGGAAAAAAGTCTGGAAAAGTGGGTGAACCATATCAAAAAGACTTTTTCCGGGGACGAGCGTTTTTTGATGCTGCAGTACTACTATCGGCAAAACGACTACAAGCCCATTTATGCGTTAAAAAGCTCGGTTTCCCTGCTTTTGCAGATCCCCTTTTTCATTGCGGCTTATCGGTTTTTATCCCAGTTGGCGCTGTTAAGGGGGCTGTCCTTCGGACCCATTGCGGACTTAAGTCAGCCGGATGCCCTGTTTACCGTCGGTGGCTTTACGATCAATGTACTGCCCATCGCCATGACCCTCATTAACATCATCTCCGGAACCGTGTATTCCAAAGGCCTTCCGGCAAAGCAAAAGGTGCAGCTTTACGGCGTAGCTCTGGTATTTTTGGTGCTTTTATATACTTCCCCTTCGGGACTGGTGTTTTACTGGTTATTAAACAACCTGTTTTCACTTTTGAAAAATATCGTATTTAAACTTTACGAAGCGGGGAAGGGCCCCAAGATTTCCATCCCCCTGCCGAAGTTTGAGGGCTTGTCGTTAAAGACCGCAAACCTTATTTTTGTGTTTACGGCGCTGTTTCTGGCCATCCTGACCGGGGCGTTTATCCCCTCCAATGTCATCACCGCATCCACCCAGGAGTTCATGGACATCATGGATCTGCAGAATCCGGTGCAGTACGTCTGGTACACCACCTGCATGGCTTTGGGTACCTTTGTGGTGTGGTTTGGAGTGTACTACCTTTTGGCGGACAAAGAGGGTAAGGTACTTTTTTCCATGGGCATGTGGGTCCTTTCAGGGGTGGCAGTCATGGACTACATGGGCTTTGGCCGGAAACTGGGACTGATTAATTCCTTTTTACAGTATGAGACCATCCCGGTATTTTCCCGGAAACTAAAGCTTATGAACCTGGCTCTGGTACTTTTGGTGGCTTTGGTCCTTTGCCTGATCTATCGAAAAAAACAGCGGCTGGTGCAATATGGTGCCACCGTGCTGTTTTTGGCGGTATCGGTCATCAGTGTCATCAATATGGGACAGATGACGGGTACCTATCGGGAGTTTGCAAAAACCCATGATGCAAAAAGTCTCTATGCGGAGATCCCTTTGAGCAAAAGCGGTCAAAATGTCATCGTTTTGATGCTGGATCGGGCGGTAACTTTGCAGCTGCCCTATATCTTTCAGGAGAAACCCGAACTTTACGAGCAGTTCGACGGTTTTACTTATTATCCCAACACCCTATCCTACGGATCTGTGACCTCTGTGGGTGCGCCGGGTCTTTTCGGCGGCTATGAGTACATCCCTACGGAGATGAATAAACGTGACCATGAGCTCATGGTGGATAAACATGACGAGGCTTTAAAGGTGATGCCAAAGATCTTTTCGGATGAGGGGTATGAGGTGACGGTATGCGATCCTACCTACGCCGGCTATGACTGGATCCCGGACTTAACCATTTACGATGAATATCCCGAGATCCATAAATACTATACCAATGGGGTGTTTAATTATGACAACACCCTGACCAAGCATCGCACGGAAAATGTTCGACATCGGAATTTCTTTTGTTTTTCCATCACAAAGATCGCGCCGGTGGCCTTGCAGGGCGCACTCTACAATGCAGGATTGTACAATGAGATCGTAAAGCCGGAAGAGATCTTTTCTTCCCAGATTGTCACGGGGCCTTCCACGGCTACGGGTCTTTTTGAACCCTTTATGAATGCCTATACGGCCTTGGAGGCGCTGCCGAGTATCACGAAGATCGAAAAAAAGGAGGAAGATACCTTCCTCATGATGTCCAATGACACCACCCATGAGCCGGTGATGCTGCAGACTCCGGACTATGTGCCGGTGGAAAATGTGGACAACACGGAATACGATGCTTCCATGGTGGGAAAACGTATCATCGACGGGATGGAACTTCCTCTGGCAACGGAGGAGCAGATCATTCATTATCATGCCAATATGGCTGCTTATCTGGAACTTGGAAAGTGGTTTGACTATCTGCGGCAGCAGGGGGTCTACGACAATACAAGGATCATCATCGCCTCTGACCATGGTCGGGGATTGGGGCAGTTCCCCTATAATCTGGAAAACGGGGAAAGCTCCGAGACCTATCGTGCACTTTTACTGGTAAAGGATTTTAATGCTACGGGCTTTACCACGGATAATACCTTTATGACCAATGCGGATGTGCCGGTGCTTGCCTTTAAAGATACGGTGGAACATCCCGTCAATCCGTTTACGGGAAAGGATATAAACTCCGATGCGAAGGCAGAAGAGATGCAGATCTCAATGCCAACCGTTTGGGAGGTCAGCGACAGTAACACCACCCGGGAGGGAGAGTGGATCTCTTTTTCCGGCACGGATTCTTTTGACATGAGTAACTGGAAGATTTTGGGAGTCTATTAAAATGAACCTGATCACCATATTATATTATCTATTCATACGACCGCTGGAGCTTTTGTTTGAGACGGTCTTTGCCCTGGCGAACCGGAAGCTGGACAACCCGGTTTTATGCATCGTGGTGCTTTCCTTGGTAGTAAACTTTCTGGTGCTTCCTCTGTACAAGAGGGCGGACGCCTTGCAAGCCGAGGAGCGGGCCAAGGAAAAGTCTTTGGAAAAGTGGGTTAACCATATCAAAAAGACTTTTTCCGGGGACGAGCGGTTTTTGATGCTGCAGTACTACTATAAGCAGAATGATTATAAGCCCATCTATGCGTTAAAGAGCTCGGTGTCCCTGCTTTTGCAGATCCCCTTTTTCATTGCGGCCTATCGGTTTCTATCGCAGCTGGCACTGCTAAGGGGGCTGTCCTTCGGACCCATAGCGGACTTAAGTCAGCCGGATGCCCTGTTTACCGTCGGTGGCTTTACGATCAATGTACTGCCCATCGCCATGACCCTCATTAACATCATCTCCGGAACCGTGTATTCCAAGGGACTGTCCGCCAAGTTAAAGGTGCAGCTTTACGGTGTGGCGCTGGTATTTTTGGTGCTTTTGTACACCTCTCCCGCGGGGCTGGTGTTTTACTGGTTATTAAATAACCTGTTTTCCCTTTTAAAGAATGTGGTCTTTAAGCTGTATGAGGCGGGCAAGGGACCGAAGCTGTCTCTGCCGAAGTTTGACTTCCCCGGGGTTTCCGAAAAAAGCGCCAATGCCATCTTCTGGGGCTCTGCTCTTTTTATGGCAGTATTTACAGGCGCCTTTATCCCCTCCAATGTCATCGTTGCTTCCGCCGAGGAGTTCATGGATCTTTTGAACCTGCAGAATCCCGCCATCTATATGGCGCATGCCCTTTGCCTGGCACTGGGCACCTTTGTGGTGTGGTGCGGTGTGTATTATCTGTTGACGGAAAAAAGCGGACGGCTTATGTTTGCGGCAGGTATGTGGATGATGGCAGGAGTGGCGGTCCTGGATTATATGGCCTTCGGTCGGAACTTAGGCCTCATCAATGATGTGCTGCAGTATGAAAAGACTCCGGTCTTTTCCTTGCAAACAAAGATCATAAATCTGCTTTTAGTAGCATTGGTGGCACTTGTCCTCTTCCTTTTGTACAAAAAGCAGCAGAAGCTGGTGCGGATGGCTTCCGTGGTGCTGCTTTTGGCAGTGACGGTGATCACCGGTATCAACGTGGGACAGATGACAAAGACCTATCGTGCCACAGCGGATTCGCAGGGCCAGGACAGCCTCTATGCCGAGATTCCCTTAAGTCGCACCGGAAAGAACGTAGTGCTTATTATGCTGGATCGTGCCCTTTCCCTGCAGGTGCCTTATATCTTTAAAGAAAAGCCCGAGCTTTATGAGGATTTTGACGGCTTTACCTATTATTCCAACGTGTTGTCCTTTGGACCTTGCACCAGTGTGGGGATCTCC
>JAIKZU010000100.1 GCA_024681985.1 Lachnospiraceae bacterium
AAAACATTGGGGAGCATCCAGCCGGCACTGTAGACTGTCCAGGCCGGGATCCGGACATAAGGCATCAAAAGCCACCCCACCAAAAGCGCAGCCTCCAAAAGAGTAGAAAGGATATACCGGCCCCCACTTTCCGGCTTTTGCATAAGGCGGCTCTGTCGGATCCTTATCTCATCCCCCATCACCGTTCCCAATAAGAGTCCTATGGCATATTCAAACAACCGTCCCCAGGGACAGCCGTAGATCCAGTAAAATCCAAAGGCATTACGCAACAGATGATCATACAAAAAGTTACACAGGAATAAAAAAAGAAAGACCCACTGCCACCGGATCCCCGCGTCTTTTAGCTTTCGCAGCCCATATAAAATAGGGACCGTCAGGATCTGTAAAAAGAACAGCGCGGACAAAAACCATGCCGCGGGACATATGGATGTAAACAAGGGGGTCCAGGACTGGACTAAAAACAGGTTTGCCACCGCGGAAAAGAACGTGGCCGGCTCGCCTAAAAGAAAGGAGATCACGGACATCACCAGGTACAGGGGATAATACTTCCCCACCCGTTTTTTGACAAACAAAAAAATGCGCTTGGGGGAAGGCTCTTCCTCCTGCCGGGCGCTGTAGCCCGCGCTCCATCCGGAAAGCAGAAAGAAAAAACTCACAGCCAGAAAGGCATTTTTCCATGTGGGGATGGCTTCCGGGAGGCAGGCATTGATATGCAGGGAGTAGATCAAAAGGAAAGCCAGAAACCGCAGAAACTGCAGCTGGTCCTGTCGCGGAAGTACATTTGTATTCGAATAATCGGTCATATGCCTCGCCCACTTATGGCAAACGGATCATCCTCGTTTACCATAGATCCGTTCACTGTAAACTATCATTGTTCAAACGCTTTAAAATAAAACAGCGGGGTGTCGTATTGATCCCACACCTTTTCCAGGGTGCCTTCTTTTTCCAGAGTGGAGAACAGAAGCCCATAGCACTTTTCCTCGTCCCAGGTATCGCCCATGACGATGTAGCAGCTGCCGGTTCCCGTGATAAACTCAAAATCCGCGGTGCAGTCGATGCCCTCCGCCAGATCGTGGTCTCCCACCATCACGTCATTGCCGGTGTCCCAGATCCTGGTCATGTTATATCCGTTGTAATAAGCAAAGATGGGCTTCTGGTTGGAGCAGACATACACCCGGTCTTCCGGACGGAGCCGGTTTCTCAGGTGGGCCAATTCTCCCTTCACCTCATAGCCCGGCCAGTAGACGTTGGCAGGGTTGCTGTAATAGCGGATGCCACCGTTGATGAGGATCACGCCGGCAAAGACCAGGCCGATACACAGCCGTCGAAACGCTGCATCCTCCTCCCGGGGGATCACATCATCCAAAAGTTCAAAGAGGATCAAAGTGATCAGGGGATAGATAAACAACCACATACGCTTGTTTACCGGAAAGAATCCGATGGCGGAAGCAAACACCGCCAGGGCAAAGGCACCGTAGATCCCCAGGATCATCTCCTTCTTTTTGACCAGTGCCACCAAAAATCCCACTGCCAAAAGCAACAGCACCGGATACTCCCAGCGATAGAACTGCCAGAACAGAAGGTCCGTCAGATGCCAGTCCCGCTGTATGGCGCCATGGGAAAAAGGCAGAAGGTATTTATAATCCCGCCAGAATCCGTTCATGCCGTCGTCGATCTTTCGAAGCCAGTAAAAATAATACACCACAAAGCTGATGCCTAAGGGGATGCAGATGATAACCTGCTTTTTTAGTTTTTCAAAGTCTTTTTGTATGAGGGCAAAGAGACCTCCCACGCCGATAAGTCCCCCGGCCACAAAACAAAGCGGATTGGAAAACCACAAGAGCACAGCAAAGGCAATGCCGGTCTTTAGCGGGTCAAGCTCTCCCTTTTGATAGCGGTCATACAGGATCACTGCCAAAAGGGTCACAAAGCAGTCGCTGATATAGGGCTTGAACACGTTGGAATACTGCAAAAGGATGGGAAGGGACGCAGCAAAGGCCACCCCCGCCATGGGATAGTAAACGGGAAACACCTTTCGAAAAATGTAATACATCAGAACCAGGGTTCCCACATAAAACAGGATGGAAGGCACCCGAAGGACATAGTCCGTGTTGCCAAAGAGCAGGGTAAAGATCTTTAGGATATACAGCCACCCCACCGGCGCCGCCTGGACCATCTCCAGCCCCTCCGAAGTCAGATGGAAAAAGTCCCGCTGGGAAAAGGACCAGGCCAAAGCTGCCTCGTCAAACCACAGGGATCTGCCCACCAGGTTCATACGGATGCTGACGATCACCGCACTGATACCGATCAAAAAACAGATGGTCTCTATGAATTTTTGTTGCAACGATTGATTTTTAATATAGTCTTTTATCGATTCTTTCATGATCACCTACTGTAATGCCAAATGCAATGCAAGGCTCTAAGACCGTCAAAAAATCCGATCTTTTTTCCTTCCGCCATGCTGCGGGGGTAGTAGGAAATAGGGACTTCAGGGATCTTGATACCCATCTTGGAGATCTTTGCGGTGATCTCCGGTTCAAAGCCGAAGCGCTTCTCTTCGATGTCGATGGATTGGATCAATTCCCGGTCAAAGGCTTTGTAGCAGGTCTCCATATCCGTCAGTTTCTGATGGGTCATGAGGTTGGACAAAAAGGTAAGGCCCTTATTGGCCAGGCGATTGGCGATGTAGCCTCTGGCCCGCTGTTTCATAAAGCGGGAGCCGTAGCAGACTTTTGTCTTTCCTTCAAAAATGGGGTTTACCACATCCGGGTACTCATCCGGATCATACTCCATATCTGCATCCTGGATGATCACCACATCTCCCGTGGCCGCCATGAAGCCGGTGCGTAAGGCGCCGCCTTTTCCGGTGTTTTTTTCATGATAGATGACTTTGTCTACCATGGGCTCCACCTTTTCCCGGATCAGCTCCCGGGTGCCGTCGGTGGAGACGTCGTCGACGATGACGATCTCCATGTGGGGGATGGGGGCGTTTTTTACTTTTTCCAGGATCTCTAATAAATTATCCCGTTCGTTATATACGGGGATGATGACACTTAATGTTTTGTTACTCATTTTTTTCTGGCTTTCCGGACGATTTCTTTCTTACAGCATATGTATCATACAACATTTGTTTGTCTTCCGCCATATATTACTCACGATAGGTTCCGATGAAGATATCCTCGTAAGGGGATATCTTCAGGGGGAGGTCGCGGTATTCGTCGAGAATGTCTTCTGTGAGGAAGATGTACAAAACTGTGGAGGTGGGGTCGCCGGCACGGAGGCGGGCGATGTGGGCATCCGCATAGGCGTCGGCGGAGGCGGTGATGTCACGGCTGCAGTAGGCGGCGTTCATCTTCATGCCGTTTTCTAGGGCATAGTCTTCCAAAAGGGTGGACCAATAGGGCCGCAGGGCGATGGCCCGGGTGGGCGATACGAAGAGGATCTCTGATTTGTCCTTTGCTGCATCCGAAAATATCTCCTCTTTCAGCAGGGGGTTTTCGTAAGCCTCCTCTCCGATGTGAGCGTAGATCGCATGTTTATGTGCTAAAGATGGACTGATGTCATAAAGCTGCAGGCAGAGTAATGCTCCCACCAAAACCAGAAGTCTCCGCTGTCTGCTCTGAAGGTAGATGCAGGTGATGCCAATGATGGCCAGGGTCATGAGACCGTAATACACCGGCCAGATGAGGCGCCCCGTGGTACGGAATACGGAAAGCAGCCGATAGATGCCCTCCGGCCAGGGGATGGTAAAGAGGACCTTTCCTCCCGCTGTCACCCGGGGGCCCACCGCCAGGAAGGTAAAGCCCACCACGCCGATGCTTATGGAGATGAGATAGCTTCGCATGATCTTTGTTTCATCCGGGGAATGCTTCGAGGCAAAAAAATACACGCACACAAAAAGCATCAGTCCCAGCATTCCCAGTCCCACATAGGAAAAGCCCTCGCTCTGCCAGGGGGTAAAGGTTTGAAATCCCGGTAAGAACCGGGAGTAATCCTCTGCCCCCACAAACTCGTAGAGGGGCATGGTCAGCACATGCTTTAATACGTCATTTCGGGAATTGAAAAAACCAAAGAGATCAAAGGAAACGTTTTCCAGGTTCTCCGCCGCGACGGATACCCTGCCGCCAAACATCCCCAGGATCCAGCCCGTCAAAAGTGATGCCGTGCCGGAAAGCACCGGCACAAAGGGAGACAGCCGCATGTTTCTTTGGGCCAGATGCTCCTGCATCACCTCCATGCACAAAAACCCCAGGACCATGGGTACATAGTAGGCATTGATGACGGTAGCCAGTACCGTCAAAAGTACCCATAGGTATCCCTGCCTTTTCGGCGTAAAATACGCCCGATACATCCACAGACACAGTGCCGCCAGGATCAGAAAATGGGCGGATAAGGCACTGTGATAAAACACCCGCTTGGTCAACACCGGGGAGGTGACAAAAAACAGCGCGGATGCAAAGGATAACAAGGGATGATGGGCAAAGCGGGCGGAGATCAACGCTCCGAAGCCCCCGGTCAGGCCGTAGCACAAAAGTTCAAACAGTCCGAAATACTGGAAGCTTTCCGGAAGCAGGGGCGAAATAACCTTAAAGAACAGGGCAAACAAAGGGATGGAATCCGTATAGACCACGGAGATGGGCTCTGCCGTGATGCCCTCCGTCATACCGATGGGAAAGGTCCAGGGAGAGTTACGATAAGCCACCCAGCCCAGATAATGCTGGCTTAGATCCCACAGCCCCTCCAGGTCGTTGGAATGCCGCAGCCAGTTTACGTTCACGGGATTTAAAACTGCCACACCGTAGAGCAATAGAAAGGTGACCACACCTACGGTCACGCCCCACAGGAAGGTAACACCGGGGATACGGAGAAGGTTATTCAGTTTTGACAAAACACTGTTATTTTCTTTTGTCATGGATCAATCCTTTAATCCTGCGTGATCGAACATCAGCATATATTCCATGCGGTTGTACTGCTTCACCTGGCCCAAGGTGCGGCTCACTAGATCCGTTTTTTCTTCCACGGTGTACCAGGCATTTCCGTCCCAGTAGCCGTTGGAATTAATGACC
>JAIKZU010000184.1 GCA_024681985.1 Lachnospiraceae bacterium
TGCAGAGGCGATGCGCTCCAAAAACGGCAGGATGAATTTGGTACGGTATTTGGTCAGACCGTCGCGCTCAAAAGCGCCGATCACCGCGAAAGCGCACATGGCGTGGCGATACTTTCGAGCAGAGGTCATGGCGTCGTAGACATCGGCGATGGCCACAATGGCTGCGAAATCGTCAATCTCATCGTCCGTCAGTCCTCTGGGATAGCCGGTGCCGTCGCTTCGCTCATGGTGCTGTAGGGCTGCATTTAAATAGCGGGGATCCATGGCGGGACACTGTTTTAACATCTTTCGCCCGTCCAAGGGGTGCTTTTTGATCATGGCGAATTCTTCGTCCGTTAACTTTCCCTCTTTAAAGAGGACTTCCTCCGGGATGTTCAGTTTTCCGATGTCGTGTAAAAGTCCTGCCAGGGTCAGATCGTCCAGATCGTCATGGCTCATTTTCAGCCACTTACCAATGGCTCGGGAGACCAGTCCCACGTTTATGGAGTGCACGTAGATACTGTCGTCGTTTCCCTCACTGGCATTCTGCAACATGGTGAGGATGTCCAAAGAAGTCTTATGGTGATATAGGGGAGAGAATGCAGCCAGTAGATTGGCACGACTGTAATTCTGTCCCTGGTTTTCAATGATATCGATGAAGGTGGACTCTAAGGTCATGATCATCTTGGAATAATTGATCTGGAACTCCTGGTATTCCGGCGCTGCCTTTAATCGGTTGGAATAGGAAATGGTGTCGTTGATGGTGGATTTTTCCGGCGGAGCGGCTTTCTTTTTCTCCGCGGCTTCCTCCTCTTCCAGCTCCGCCAACATACGGGCCAGGTCCTCCGCTTCGGAAACCAGTTCCTTGGGCGGCTCGGAATCTGCCTCCACATCCATGGGATCCTCGATGGCGATGGTGTTGATCCGGTAAAATGAAAAACGGGCGATCAACTGGGAAGAAAGCACCGTACCTTTTTTTGCGATGGTCTGACCGCTTCTCGTTACGATGTCTTCCGCGGCGATACTGCCCGGTTCAAGTTTTTTTACGTCTACAGTTATCATGTCCCCAATACCCTTTTTATGTTTTATTAAACCTTTTATATTATAAAGAAAAAAAGAGTTTCTTACAATTGTTTTGTATACATTTTTCGGGTGGTGTATATATGTTGTGGGATTATGGCTTGACATTTTCTGATCCGGAGTGTAGATTAGTGTTCGACGCGAGCGTCTGAGCGTTAAATTTCATATTGCAGTTCTCTTATTCAGAGTGGCGGAGACACATAGGGTCGATGAAACCACGGCAACCCCGTTTTACGGAAGGTGCCATACCTGAGCGAGCAATCGAACAATAAGGGGATTTGATGTCTTAGACCATTGGATCCGCTTTGAGCGGATTTTTTTATACAACAGAAAGGAAAAGAAAATGGAAAAACTGTTATTTACTTCCGAGTCCGTTACCGAAGGACATCCCGACAAAGTCTGTGATGCGGTATCGGATGCCATCTTAGATGCCTGCATGGAGCAGGATCCCATGAGCCGTGTGGCCTGCGAGACTGCAAGCTGTACAGGATTCGTACTTGTGACCGGTGAGATCACCACAAAAGCAAACTTAGATATCCCTGCCATCGTCAGGAAGACTGTAAACGAGATCGGCTACAATGATGCAAAGACCGGATTCGACGGAAACACCTGCGCGGTAATGGTCGCTCTGGATCAGCAGTCAGCCGACATCGCCATGGGCGTGGACAAAGCTTTGGAAGCTAAGGAAGGGTCTTTGACCGACGATCTGGATACCGGTGCCGGCGACCAGGGTATGATGTTTGGCTATGCCACCAACGAGACGGAGGAGTACATGCCTTATCCCATCTCTTTGGCTCACAAGCTGGCGCTGAAATTGACAGAGGTTCGTAAGAACGGAACTTTAAAGTATCTTCGTCCCGACGGAAAAACCCAGGTTTCCGTAGAGTATGATGAAAATGGCAAGCCTAAGCGTTTAGAGGCCGTGGTTCTTTCCACCCAGCATGATGAGGATGTGACCCAGGAGCAGATCCACGAGGATATCAAAAAGTATGTCTTTGATCCTGTGCTTCCGAAGGAACTCATCGATGACAAGACACGTTTCTATATCAATCCTACCGGCCGTTTCGTGATCGGCGGACCTCACGGTGATGCAGGTCTTACGGGAAGAAAGATCATTGTAGACACCTACGGCGGCATGGCTCGTCACGGCGGCGGTGCTTTCTCCGGAAAGGACTGCACGAAGGTGGATCGCTCTGCAGCATATGCAGCCCGCTATGTGGCAAAGAACTTAGTGGCAGCAGGCCTCGCAGATAAGTGTGAGATCCAGTTGTCCTATGCCATCGGTGTAGCACAGCCTACGTCCATCAACGTAGATACCTTCGGCACAGGCAAGCTGGATAGCGAGAAGTTGGTAGAGATTGTTCGCGAGAACTTCGATCTGCGTCCCGCCGGCATTATCAAGATGCTGGATCTTCGTCGTCCCATTTACAAGCAGACAGCTGCTTACGGACACTTCGGAAGAAACGATCTGAATCTTCCCTGGGAAGCTTTGGACAAGGTGGATGCCTTAAAGAAATACGCATAAAGACTTACCTTTGTGCTATAATGGGGTCGTGGTTATGCCACGGCCCCTTTTTTATCGCGGGGAGCGATTGCATCTTCCCTGTTCGATTGCAGGGGCAGACCATCTGAAGGAGGCTATGGGGTGAGCAAAATACTGATCATAGAGGATGATGATGTCATCGCGGAGCTGGAAAGGGATTACCTGGAGCTCAGCGGATTTGAAGTGGAAATAGAAGCAAATGGAGAAGATGGCTTAAACAGGGCCTTATCCGAATACTTTGATCTGTTTTTACTGGACGTCATGCTTCCCGGGATGGACGGCTTTGAGATCTGCCGTCGGATCCGACAGGAAAAAAGCACTCCCATACTGATGGTGACAGCCCGAAAGGAGGAAATCGACAAGATCCGAGGCTTAGGCTTAGGAGCGGACGATTATCTGACGAAGCCCTTTTCTCCATCGGAGCTGGTGGCCCGGGTGAAGGCACGGCTGGCAGCCTTTGAGCGGATCGTGGAGTCTTTAAAGCCGGAGAATCGAAAGATTACTGTGCGGGACTTAAAAATAGATCTGGATTCCCATGAGGTGCTGGTGAGAGGGGAGCAGAAGACCCTGACGGTAAAGGAGTTTGACCTTTTGGTGCTTTTGGCCACCCATCCCAATCGCACCTATTCCAAAGAGGAACTGTTTCAGACCATCTGGAAGACGGATGCCATCGGAGAGATCAGTACGGTATCCGTGCACATCAAAAAATTGCGGCAAAAGATCGAGAAAGATCCCACGGACCCGAGATATATCGAGACGGTATGGGGCGTGGGCTATCGATTTATAATATAAAAAAGCGACGGACGGAGGAAGAATATGAACAATCCGGAGATCATACACGAAGACGATGCCATCATCGTCTGCTACAAACCGGCGGGCTTTGCCACCCAAAGTAGCAACGATGCGGAGCCGGACATGGAAAGCTGGCTAAAGAACTACCGCTCCGAAAAGGGGGAGGATGCCTATATCGGCGTGATCCATCGACTGGATCAGCCGGTGGAGGGCGTGTTGGTCTTTGCAAAGACAAAGGAGGCGGCGGCGAATCTTACAAAGCAGCTGCGGGAGCATAAGATCACGAAAAAGTATTATGCCATCATTACCCGGGGGAACTTGCCCGCTGAAGGGACCTTTACGGATTATCTGGTAAAGGACGGACGAAAGGGACGGGCAATGGTGGTCAGTGAGACCGATCCCCGGGGGAAGAAATCTTCCCTGTCCTATCGGGTGGTTTCGGAAGTGGATGATATGCGGCTTTTGGATATCACGCTCCATACCGGAAGATTCCATCAGATCCGGGCCCAGCTGGCCAGCCGGACGGCACCCATCTACGGGGATGCCAAATACGGCGGTGTGTTCACCGGCCGACCATTGGCTCTTTGCGCATACAAAAGTGCATTTTTACATCCCGTGACGGGACGGCCCATGGAATTCGACATCCATCCAAAGGGAGAGGATTTTGCGGATTTGCTGTAGCGAAAAGCAGGTGTTTGGGCTAATATATTGTGGATCAGAATGAAATAAAAGAACTTTACAGACGAAGGAGATAAAGAAATGGCAGATGAAAAGAAACTGGTAGAAGAGATCACATCCATGGACGTGGACTTTACCCAGTGGTATACGGATGTGGTGCGAAAGGCTGAGTTGATGGAGTATTCCTCCGTAAAGGGTTTCATGATCTTAAAACCCAACGGATACGCCATTTGGGAGAATATCCAGAGACAGCTGGACGACCGTTTTAAAGATAATGATGTGGAAAATGTATATATGCCTATGCTGATCCCCGAGAGCCTTTTGCAAAAAGAAAAGGATCACGTGGAGGGGTTTGCTCCCGAAGTGGCTTGGGTGACCCATGGAGGTCTGGAGCCTTTGCAGGAGAGACTCTGCATCCGCCCCACTTCCGAGACGTTGTTTTGCGAATTATATAAGAACATCGTGCATTCCCATCGTGACCTGCCGAAGATCTATAACCAGTGGTGCTCGGTGGTCCGTTGGGAAAAGACCACCCGTCCCTTCCTTCGTTCTTCCGAGTTCTTATGGCAGGAGGGACATACGGCACATGCCACAGCCGAGGAGGCCCAGGAAGAGACCATCCGTATGCTGAATGTTTATGCGGATTTCTGTGAGCAGGTGCTGGCCATCCCCATGATCAAGGGACAAAAGACCGACAAAGAAAAGTTTGCCGGGGCGGAGGAAACCTACACCATCGAAGCTTTAATGCATGACGGAAAGGCGCTGCAGTCCGGCACTTCCCATAATTTTGGTGATGGTTTTGCAAAAGCCTTTGGTATCCAGTATGCGGACAAAGAAAATAAACTACAGTATGTACACCAGACCTCATGGGGTGTATCCACCCGTTTGATCGGTGCCATCATCATGGTTCACGGTGACGATTCCGGTCTGGTACTGCCTCCGAAGATCGCACCGGTGCAGGTGACCGTCATCCCCATCCAGCAAAAGAAGGAGGGCATCGAGGCGGCCTGTGAGGAAATGAAGCAGAAACTTAAAGAAGCCGGACTTCGGGCCGGTGTGGATATGCGGGACAAGTCCCCCGGATGGAAATTCTCGGAAGCGGAGATGCGGGGCATTCCGGTCCGCGTAGAGATCGGACCCAGAGATCTGGCAGAGGGCAAATGTGTGCTGGTCCGCCGGGATACTCGGGAAAAGAAAGTGGTGGCTATCGCAGATGCGGCTTCGGAAGTGAAAGATCTTTTGGAGACCATCCATGCAGATATGCTACGGAAAGCCACGGAGTTTTTGAACAGCCATATCTCCGATGCAAAGAATTACGCAGAGTTTAAGGATGCTGTGGAGAACAAGCCGGGATTCATCCGTGCCATGTGGTGCGGCGATGAAGCTTGCGAATTAAAGATCAAAGAGGATACCACGGCTACCAGTCGTTGTATGCCTTTTGAACAGGAACAGATTTCGGACACCTGTGTCTGCTGCGGAAAGCCCGCAAAGAAACTGGTGTATTGGGGAAAGGCGTATTAAGTGAAGATCGACATTCCCGCCGGCGCAAAGGAAGTGCTGGGCCAACTGCATAAAAAAGGCTTTGAAGCCTATATCGTGGGTGGCTGCGTGCGGGATGCCTTAATGGGCAGGTGTCCCAATGACTGGGATATCACCACCTCCGCCCTGCCGGCAGAGGTAAAAGACTGTTTTCAAAAGACCATTGATACAGGTATCGAGCATGGCACCGTGACGGTACGTATGCACGGAGAAAGCTATGAGGTGACCACTTACCGCATCGACGGAAAGTACGAAGACGGCAGACACCCCACCTCCGTGACCTTTACCCCCAGCCTGACAGAGGACTTAAAGCGTCGGGATTTTACGGTGAATGCCATGGCCTGGAATGAGGAAGAGGGGCTGGTGGATCTCTTCGGCGGCATGGAGGACATCGAGCGCCGGATCATCCGTTGCGTGGGGGATCCCCGGTCACGATTTTCCGAGGATGCCCTACGGATGCTTAGGGCTCTTCGTTTTTCTGCCCAGTTGGATTTTGTCATCGAAGAAAATACCTTTTCGGCCATTTCGGAGTTGGCGGAGACCTTGACAAAGATCTCTGCGGAGCGGATCCAGGTGGAACTTTTAAAACTCATCATCTCCCCCCATCCGGAGCGGATGATGGAGGTATATCAGAGCGGACTGTCAAAGGTGTTCTTCCCGGAATGGGATGCCATGTGTACCTGCACCCAGAACAGTAAGCATCATGCCTATGATGTGGCGGAGCATACCATTGTGGTGATGCAAAACGTCCCCGGGGAAAAGATGATCCGGCTGGCGGCGCTTTTGCACGACGTTGCAAAGCCCATCTGCAAAAAAACGGATCCCAAGGGCGCGGATCACTTCAGCGGACATCCTACTTTAGGCGCAAAGATGGCGGTGCAGATCCTGCGCCGTTTAAAATTTGATAATGCCACCATCGACAGTGTGGAACGGCTGGTCCGTTATCACGATGAGCGGCCGGAGATGACGAAGCGAAACGTGCGACGACTGATGCATCGGATGGGAAGTGACTGTATCCCGGATCTCGTGGCCTTAAAACGGGCGGATATCGCGGGACAAAGTGACTACAACCGACAGGAGAAGCTGCATCGGGTGGATGAATTGGAGCGTTTGTACCGGGAGATCCTAAAAGACGGGGAGGCTGTTACCATAAAGGATCTAAAGGTCAACGGACAGGATGTGATGGAGGTCGCAGGTAAGTCCGGTCCGGAGATCGGTCGGGTTTTAAAGGAACTATTGGACGAGGTCATTGAAGATCCGTCAAAGAACGACAGGGAATACCTGCTGCACAGAATCGGACAATGAATAAAAAAAGAAATCTGAAAAATAGATCGCTGCCGGGCCTTTTTGCACTGCTGATATTGGCAGTGCTGTTTACGGGCTGTGGCGGCAGCAGCGACGAGGATGAAAGTGCTCCCGAGACACAAGAGGAGACGGCCACCATCATCCGGAAACCGGCCAAACCTGCGGAGGAGGAAAAACCGGAAGAAGAGGATTACTCCTCATCCGAAAATGAGGATGTATTGTACATCGTGCAGGAAATGCGCACCGATGAAGAAAAGATCGTCCTTACCTCTACGGAGACCGAGCGGAATTATCTCTATCCCTATTCTTTGAGTACCCGGTTTTTGGATAAGTACGGCCAGAACACCAGCTCCTTGAACTTTACGGTGGGCAGTGTGGTCACCATTGGCGACAAGCTGCCGAGTCAGGCGCTAAGTTATGTGCAAAAGGCGTCGGACGTGTGGGAATATACGGATGTTTCCAACTATTCCCTGGATCCGGATCTGGAGATGATCACCGTGGGAGACGAAAAGTATCGACTGACTTCCTCCACCGTGGTGTATTCCAATGATATCATCGGAAGCTTAAATGACATTGGCGAGGATGATATCCTGCAGATCATCGGTAAGGATAAAAAGGTGATC
>JAIKZU010000167.1 GCA_024681985.1 Lachnospiraceae bacterium
CCTGCGCATCCCGATCATTGGATTCCGTCACACTCTTGTTTAACTCGATTACTTTTGCCATGCACAAACCTCTTTTTCCAGCCATGCGATCCACGCATCAAATCCATCACCCTTTAAAGACGACACCGGGATCACCGGCATGTCGGGATTCAACGCCTTCACATTTTTTTGAAGACGATCCATATCAAAATCAAAGATCTCCGCCGTATCCGTCTTATTGATCAGTAAACAGTCACTGACGGTAAACATCAGGGGGTACTTTAAAGGCTTGTCATCTCCCTCCGGTACGGAAAGGATCATCACCCGCTTCGACGCGCCCACGTCAAACTCCGCCGGGCACACCAGATTCCCTACATTTTCCAAAAACACGATATCCAGCCCGTCGCAGTCCAATGCCTCCAGCCCACGCTTTGTCATATCCGCATCCATATGGCAGGATCCGCCGGTGTGCAACTGGATCACTTTCGCTCCGGTCTTTGCCACAGTCTCCGCATCCACCACGGAATCCACATCAGCTTCCATAACGCCCACCTTATACCGATCCTTTAAGGCTTCAATGGTCCGCACCAACGTCGTGGTCTTCCCCGCTCCCGGCGACGCCATCAGATTGACAAAAAAGACCTTCTTTTCCTTTAATCCGGCCTTCACCTCTTCGGCAACCGCATCATTATCCGCGATCACCCGTTCCTTTACTTCTTTAACCGCTATTGCACTCATTAACTTCTCTTTCTATCCGTCCCGAATGAATGGTACACACCACACGATACGTAACATAAATCATTAAATGACACACAGTTATACGATATTATAACAGAAAAAGCATGAAAGTAAAATTTTCAGTCATTGCTATAAAGTTTCAGAATATTCCTCCGATATAGATTACAAAGAAACCGGTACACCATTTATTTATACAAGCCGTGACGGCACATATTCGAGGAAATAAATGGTATAAGGAGGTGTGTGACATGGATGGATTCACAAATTTGGTCGCGCCGGTTATGATGACAACAAGATCCAATCAAGAGAAGGATGAACGAAAAAAAATTGACCAAAAGCGACAAGGAAAAAAGATAAAAAAAGAAGAAACCTTCGCGGAAGAGTTTGCAGCGGTATATATCCACTCAAACGAAGACCTGCCCGTTACCTATTCCAGGCCACGGCAGAAAGCAGTTTATCATTAAGGATCATTACAGAAGAAACCCCCTTTCTCCTTCATTTTTACTCTCTCTTTAAATAGAAATCCCCACCAAAACGGTGGGGATTTCTTATGTCATAATAGGAGATGATAAATCGGATCATTAGTTAAACAGAGCTAAAAGCTGCTCCTGGGAAGCCAGTCCCACGGATTTGTTCACTACTTCTCCGTTCTTGAAAGCGTAGATCGTAGGGATGGACATGATATTGTACTTCTCAGCGATGTCCCCTACTTCATCCACATCCAACTTGCATACCTTGATATCGTCATGGGCTTCAGCCAGAGCTTCTACCACCGGTCCCTGCTTCTGGCAAGGTCCACACCAGGTAGCCCAAAAATCAACCAATACCGGCTTATCTGCCTTCAAAACTTCCTGTTCAAAATTCTCACTTGTTAAAACTGTAACTGCCATGATTATCTCCTTTCTCACCGGTCCATATCACATCACCGGGATCAAAGTCTTGTTGTTAACTTTTCATTTCTGAAGAGATCATAACATGATAATGTATTTTTGTCAATTAGATTTTATACAATTTATTTTTCTGTACCATTCATTCCGGTCCAACACCGTTCATTTCGTAGTACTCCCGAATGACGCTTTCAATGGTCTGGTTCAGCTTCATGGTGGATACGGGCTTTAGCAGATATCCCGCAGGTCGGAGAGCCAGGGCCTGGGCGATATGTTCCCTGTCATTTACGCCTGTTAAGAAGATGACCGGTATTGAAAAAAGATCCATGTCCGTACGCATGGACATGAACACATCACGGCCGTTCATCTCCGGCATCTCATAGTCCAAAAGGATCAGGTCCGGCTTGTCCTTTCGCATCAGTTCCAGTGCTTTGGCACCGGACTTGGCCACCGTTACCTCATAATTAGCCTGGAGCAGTTCTTTAATGCTGCGGAGTACGGTGGCATTGTCATCCACCAACAATATCTTTCTTTTTTCCATTGTTGTTCTCCTGCTTTGTTTTCTTTAATGTAACCTATCTTTCGAAACCGGTCAAATATAATCAAATATATTCCTGCATAGACGCGATGATCTCGGCGGCAGCGTCTTCATCCAGATCCGCAACCGCTGCGGAAAGCTCCTTCATCAGTTCATCCGCCTTTTCACCAAAAGTATACCCTTTCAGTTTTTCCATATGTTCATCCGCCGCATCGATATCCATATCCTCCAAAGCCTGCCGAATCACTTCCGACTCCTCATGGAATATCTCCGGGGTACCGGGGATTTTTTCTGTCCGATCGATACCAATGTCGAATACTCCATATAGTTTATCGGCATAAGACATCCATTCCTTTATAAAAATAGGATGTAACGAACGGATGGTCTCCGGATCCTCGTCTTTGGCTGCAAACTCCAGGATCTTTGCTGCACCTGCCAGGGGCACGATACCGATGGTGGCCGCCGCCCCCTTCATACTGTGTACTTGAATACGATAGGCCGAAAAAGCATTTTTAAGTCCTTCTTCTGAGGAAGGATCCTCCACTTCGCTTAGAATATCGGCATACATCCCCTCCAGCTTCTTTTTATGGACCGGTAGGAGCTCATAAAACTCCGCAAGAGTGTCCTTTAACACATCCAGATCCGGCAGATGCTGCCAGGCAAAGCCCCAGTCCAGACCTTCCACCATGGGCAGGTCATCCGGCATGCCGGCGCTCTTCTTCGGCGCCTCTTTTTCTTCAATGGGCGCCTTTATCAGATCTGCGGGCAGAGCATCTTTGATAGCCTCCTCCAGCTTGTCCGCCACCACGGGTTTGGAAATAAACCCGTCGAAGCCCTCTTCTTTATACATTTCCTTAGCGCCGCTGACGGCATTTGCAGTCAAAACGATAATGGGGGTATTTGCACAAGGGCCGTCCTTGATCTCCCGGATCCGATGCATGGCTTCCACACCGTCCATTTCCGGCATCATATGGTCCATGAAAATGATGTCATAAAAGTGTTCCGTGGCCAGATCGATGGCTTCCTGACCGCTTTCCGCTTCCGTGATATGGATCAGCGTCGTCTTTAGAAGGCTCTTAAACACTTTACGGTTCATGGAGTTGTCGTCCACGACCAGTATCTGCGCATCCGGAGCGGAAAAGCCATTGTATTTCTTCACGGAAACCTCGGATCTCATCACCCGCTCATTAAAGTCCCCGATAGGGGTAGGATCCACCACCTTCTGCTCCAGGTCAAAATAAAACTTGGAACCTTTCTCATATTCACTGAAGACTTCCAGCTTGCTGCCCATGAGTTTTAGCAGCTGCTGGGTGATCATCAGTCCCAGTCCGGTGCCTTCGATATATCGGGTCTTTTCCTGATTCACCCGCTGGAAGGAAGTACTGAACAAACGCTTTACATCCTCCGGCCGCATGCCCATACCGGTATCCTCTACCTCTGCGTGCAGGATAAAGATCTCCTTGGACTTTCTGACACCACTTACTCTGAACCATACATTGCCACTGGGAGTGTACTTGATGGCGTTGGTCAGTATGTTGGTAATGACCTGACGTACCCGCACGTCGTCTCCGTAG
>JAIKZU010000174.1 GCA_024681985.1 Lachnospiraceae bacterium
GCATACGACGGCACCCGTTATTTCGGCTGGGAGCATCAGCCGGAAAAGGAGACCATCCAGGGGAAACTGGAGATGGTGCTGGCGCGGATGCTGGGACTGGATCCCACCCCGGAAGACTTCTTTGGGGACGGGGCACCGGTAGAAGTGATCGGTGCGGGACGGACAGATGCGGGAGTGCACGCCCGTGCTATGACAGCCAGCGTTCTGTTGGATACGGATCTTTCTTTGGAGGAGATCCGGGACTATATGAACCGCTATCTGCCGGATGATATCGCAGTGACGGAGGTCAAGGCGGCGTCGGATCGGTTTCATGCCCGGTACAATGCCCAGGGAAAGACCTATCAGTATACCTGTTTTGACGGCCCCGTAAAGCCGGTGTTCAACAGAAAGTATTACACGTATTTGGAGGAACCGGTGGACGTAGAGCGCATGCAGCGTGCGGCGGAATACCTGGTAGGGGAACATGATTTTAAATCCTTTTGCGGTAATTCCCACATGAAAAAATCCACGGTGCGTACCGTGGATCGGATGGAGATCCGCAGGAGTAAGGGCTATATCTATTTTACTTTCCACGGAAACGGTTTTTTACAGAATATGGTGCGGATCCTGGTGGGAACCCTTTTGGAAGTGGGGGTGGGCCGGATGGAACCGGAGGACATGCCCGGGATCTTAGAGGCGAAAAACCGACGGAGCGCCGGACCCACGGCGCCGGCCAAAGGACTTTGTTTGATCAAGGTGGATTATGGAGTATAGAGGAAAGAAGGTTTCCGATGGCATTGCCATCGGAAAAATCTTTGTTTATCACAAATGGGATGAGGCTGCCCACAGAAAGGCATCCGGTGATGCCGAGACGGAGATCGCCCGCTTCGTAATGGCGGGAGAGATCGCGGAAAAGCAGCTTAAGGCTTTGTATGAAAAAGCGAAGGCGGAGGCCGGAGAGGAATCCGCTGCTATTTTTCAGGCACATCTGACATTGATCTCCGACAAGGAACTACGGAAGCACGTGGAGGATCTCATCCGCGACAAGGGGATCAGTGCAGAGGAAGCCATAGCGGAAGATGGCGATCACTACCTAAAGATGCTCATATCCTCGCAGGATGAACTCTTACGCAGCCGCGGTGCGGACATCAAGGATGTATCCCGCAGGCTGATCCGGATCCTAAAAGGAGAGGACGGTCACGGAAATCTTCCCGGGGATCCGGTGATCCTTTTTGCGGAGGAACTGCTTCCTTCGGAGCTGATGCAGTTGGGAAGTTCCCGGGTTCTTTCCGTGGTGACCAGATACGGCTCCCCCTATTCCCATACTTCCATCCTGGCCCGCGCCATGCACATTCCGGTCTTAACGGGCGTGGAACTGCCCCGGGATGCGGATGGCCGTACGGCTGTGGTGGACGGAAATGAAGGGATCCTGCTTTTGGATCCGGATGAAAGACAACTCTCGGAGTATGCAAAAAAGCAGGAAGAAGACGGACGCCAGGAAAAGGCCTACCGGGAGTTGATCGGCAAAAAAAGTGTCACTTTGGATGGGAAGGAACTTCCTGTCTATGCCAATATCGGAAGCGTCAGCGAGGTGTCCGAAGTACTCTCCTGTGATGCGGAGGGCATCGGACTATTAAGAAGCGAGTTTTTGTTTTCCGAGGCATCCGACTATCCCGGTGAGGAGGAGCAGTATCGGATCTATAAAGAGGTGGCGGAGGAGATGGGAGGCAGACAACTGGTCATCCGTACTCTGGACATCGGAGCCGACAAGCAGGCAAACTATTTCCACATCAGGGAGGAAGACAATCCTATGATGGGATACCGGGGGATCCGGGTGAGCCTGGATCGGCCGGATATATTCAAGCCCCAGCTGCGGGCCATCTATCGGGCTGCCTGGTTTGGGCAGATCTCTGTTTTGTTTCCCATGATCAGTTCATTAGAGGAAGTATATCGCATCAAAGAGATCCTAAAGGAAGTAAAGGACGAGTTGACTGCCGAGAAGATCCCTTTTAAAGAAGTGGGGATCGGCCTGATGATCGAGACCCCGGCCGCGGTGATGATGGCGGAGGAACTAGCTCGGGAAGTGGACTTTTTTTCCATCGGATCCAATGACCTGACCCAGTACACCCTGGCAGTGGACCGGCAGAACGGAGCTTTGGAAAAAACCTACAGGCCTCATCATCCGGCTGTCTTAAAAATGATCCGCACCACTGTGGAAAACGGTCACAAAGGCGGTGTGCAGGTGGGGATCTGCGGTGAGCTGGCGGGAGATCCCACCATGACGGAGACCTTTCTTCGGATGGGGGTGGATGCCTTTTCCGTAAGCCCGTCCAAGGTACTGATGCTGCGTGATGTGATACGCCGTATCGACCTAAGAAAGGATTGACCGGTGTGCCTATTTGCGTTAATATTTTTTCGTCGGCAGAGGATCGGTTTGGGTCCGTGCCGACTTTATGGTGAAGACGATTTTACTTTTGTCACCATAGATTCAGGGGTTTAAAAAGGAGGAAAAAACATGTCACAGTACATCATGGCATTAGATGCCGGAACCACCAGTAATCGGTGTATCTTATTTGATCACGAGGGGAATATCTGCTCCATGGCGCAGAAGGAGTTTAAGCAGTATTTTCCCAATCCCGGTTGGGTGGAACATGATGCAAACGAGATCTGGTCCACACAGCTTGGTGTGGCGGTGGAAGCAATGTCAAAGATCGGCGCCACTGCGAAGGATATCGCCGGTATCGGTATCACGAACCAGCGTGAGACGGTGATCGTTTGGGACAAGACAACAGGGGAGCCGGTATATCATGCCATTGTTTGGCAGTGCCGTCGTACATCGGATATCGCAGATGCCTTAAAGGAAGAAGGACTGACGGATTTCTTCCGCAGAAAGACGGGACTGATCATTGATGCATATTTTTCCGCTACAAAAGTAAAGTGGATCCTCGACAATGTGGAAGGTGCCAGAGAAAAAGCGGAAGAGGGCAAGCTTTTATTCGGAACCGTAGAAACCTGGCTGATCTGGAAACTGACAAAGGGCGCGGCCCATGTGACGGATTACTCCAATGCCAGCCGAACCATGCTCTTTAATATCAATACTTTGGAGTGGGATCAGGAGATCCTGGAGAAATTGGACATTCCGGCAAGCATGCTCCCGGAACCCAAGCCCTCCAGTTGTATTTACGGATATGCGGATCCCAGCTTCTTCGGCGCGGAGATCCCCATTGCCGGCGCCGCCGGTGACCAGCAGGCAGCTCTGTTCGGACAGACCTGTTTTGCAGAGGGGGAAGCAAAGAACACATACGGAACCGGTGGATTCCTTTTGATGAATACGGGAGAAAAGCCGGTGCTTTCAAAGAACGGACTTTTGACCACCATCGGATGGGGCATCGACGGAAAAGTAAATTATGCGTTAGAGGGGTCCATCTTTGTGGCCGGTGCTGCCATTCAGTGGCTCCGTGACGGCGTGCGCATGATCGACTCTGCAGAGGACAGTGAATACTGGGCTACAAAGGCTAAGGGAACCCATGGAACCTATGTGGTACCTGCCTTTACCGGTTTGGGAGCACCTCACTGGGATCAGTATGCCAGAGGTTGTATCGTGGGTATCACTCGCGGTACCAACAAGAACCACATCATCCGTGCCACCCTGGAATCCATCGCGTATCAGGTATGTGATGTCATCGACGCCATGAAGGCGGATTCCGGTATCGAACTGCGTACCTTAAAGGTAGACGGCGGCGCTTCTGCCAATAACTTCCTGATGCAGTTCCAGGCGGATATGTTGAACCGCCCGGTGAACCGTCCTGCATCCATTGAGTCCACCGCCTTGGGAGCTGCTTATCTGGCAGGCCTGGCTGTGGGATATTGGGACAGCATCATGGACGTGGTGAAAAACGTTCAGCTGGACAAAGTGTTTCAGCCTCAGATGTCGGATGAGGATCGTGCCATCAAGCGCAAGGGTTGGAACAAGGCGGTTCGCTATGCTTTTGGATGGGCCAGAGAGGACTATGTTCCCGGGGATTATCAGAAATAAGACTTGAAATAATTAACACGATGAATTATTATAGTAAGCGAGGGGAAACCTCGCTTACTATAATATAAAAGTGAAGGTTTTTGCATTCGTTTTAAAAGGTATTTCGAAAGGGGAAATGGAAAAAATGAGTGAAGCTGTAAAAACAGAAAAACTCTCGGGGAAAAATATCATCGGATATGCCCTGGGAGATACCGGAGGAGTATTGGCTTTCGGTGTTATCAGTACATTTTTAAATGTGTACTATACGGATGTATTTGGCATCGATCCTGCGAAGCTGACCATTTTATTTTTGGTAGCGCGTTTATGGGATGCCATCAATGATCCCATGATGGGAGCGTTTGTGGATTCGAGGAAACCGAATCCTGCCGGGAGATTCCGTCCCTGGGTGTATCGGTTTTCCTGGTTCATGATGGCGTCATTGATCCTTTTGTTTTTACCTATCAATGACATCTTCCCGAACTTCAGTCATTATCTGATCTACGCGTATATCACCTACATCTTCTATGGCATGATGTATACGGGCGTGAATATTCCTTACGGTTCCATGGCTACGGTTATGACCCGTGATATCAAGGAACGTTCCACACTTTCCATGGCGCGTACCTTTGGTGCAGGCATCGGACAGATGGCAGGTTCCGTGATCCTTCCGTTGGTGGTATATTCTACCGCATCCAACGGCGCTAAATACTTGGATCAGCACAAGATGTTCTTTGCCATCATCGTGATCGTACTCCTGCAGTTCATCGCTTATCAGTTGAACTACAGATTGACGAAGGAAACGGTGATCGCTCCGGCAAAGGAAAAAGGCGACACCGTATTTACGGTTTTGGGATCTCTGGTAAAGAACCGTCCCTTCGTGACTCTTTCCCTGGCATCCATGCTTTTGATCGCCGGAAATATGTATTCCAATACGGCAAACACCTATCTGTTTAAGAATTATTATGAAGCACCCGGTATGCAGGCCATGGTTCCTGTGGCCACCTACCTTCCCATGGCGCTCTTCATGCCTTTTTTGAACAAGCTGGTTTTGAAGTTCGGTAAAAAAGAACTCTGTGCCTTCGGTGCGTATCTGGCAGCAGCCATGTATCTCATCATGTATTTTGTGAAGCTGCCCAGCGCCACCCTGTTTTTGGCATGCCTGTTTGTTACGGGTATCGGACTTACCTTCTTTACCATGGAAGTATGGGCCATCGTTTCCGACGCCATCGATTACCAGGATAAGCTGACAGGCAAGCGGGAGGAAGGTACATCCTACGCCATCTTCTCCTTCTTTAGAAAGATGGGACAGACCATCGCCGGTGTGAGCTTTAATGCTCTTTTGGCAGGTATCGGTTATGTGGCGGCTACGGCAGGATCCAACGAAGTTGTGATTCAGACGGCCGAGGTAAAGAGCGGCATCTACACCCTGGCCACCTTGCTTCCTTTCATCATGTATCTTCTGATGGCATTACTCTTGCATTTCGGATACACCTTAGGGAAGAACGAGGTCATCGCCTTAAACGAAGAACTGCATTCCCGCAGCGCTGCAAAGTAGGGATCGACGCAGATGCGGATCCATGTCGGATCCAACAAAAAGTTAAGAGAAACCTCCGAAGGAAAAATTCCTTTCGGAGGTTTTTTTAAGGGGAGGTTTTGTATATAATGGTAAAGGAGTTTTTAGAAAAGAGGAACAAACCTTGAAATACGAAGCAATCCTGTTTGATATGGACGGGACGATCTTAAATACATTGGAAGATCTGACGGATGCGGTGAACCACGTGCTTCGCGGAAACGGAGAGTCGGTGCATACCATTGATGAGATCAGATCCTACGTGGGAAACGGCATGAAAAAGCTGATGGAGCGGGCCGTGCCCGGAGGGGCGGGGCATCCGGATTTTGATCGGATGTTCGCG
>JAIKZU010000160.1 GCA_024681985.1 Lachnospiraceae bacterium
GATGGTGGTAATCTTTCTTTACTCCACAAAGGATGCAGTGGAATCCACGGAAGACAGCTATACAGTAGGGATGACCATAGGAAGGATCTTTATCCCAGGCTTTGCGGAGCGATCTGCAGCGGAGCAGTTGGCTTTTGCAGAAAAGGCAGATCATCCTGTACGAAAAACCGCTCACGCCGCAGAATATGCTGTGCTTGGTTTTTTAACCGCCGGCACCATCTTTGGATTCTCTAATGTCGGTTCCTACCCCCAAAAAATACTTGTCGCATGGCTGATCGCCACTTTTTACGCCGCAACGGATGAGGTACATCAGTTGTTCGTGCCGGGAAGGAGCGGGCAGATCTCCGACGTGTGCCTGGACAGTGCCGGTGTATTGCTGGGTGTGGCCATTTTTGCCCTGCTGACTAATAGAAAAGAATAAAACTGATTTGCAAGATTTGGCTAACTTTATATCATAAGTGGCGGGACAAATGCTCCCGCCGCTTTTATAATGCACTTGTAAGATGAAAGAAAGAGAAGAGAAGAAATTGGAGGTATTAAGAATGAATACTTTACAGAAGGCATTTAAAGAAGCAGTAGATTTTGTGAACTTTATCAGATATTACAATGACGAACAGTATCGTTAATTCGATATTTTCCCCTTTATAACCCCTTTTTACGCAGCCGGTGATTCCCCTCACCGGTTGTTTTTTTGCAGTTTATTGGGTCGGACTTTTTTGGTATTCCTTGCGGTAGGCCCGGTAAAAAACGGAGTAGTCGGAAAAACCGCATCTTTCCGACGCTTCCTTTGGAGACGCCCCTTGCAGCATCAGGGTCTTTGCTGCCAGGAGGCGCTTTTTTTGTATGTACTGATGGACAGAAAACCCCATGGCTTCCTTAAAAGTCCGCAACAGATGCTGTTTGGAGATAAAGCATTCCTTAGACAAGACGTCCAGGGACAGATCATCCGCCAGGTGCAGATTGATATAATCTACGCAGTTGGCCACGGCCACGGACATACGCCGCTTGTCGAAAGCTGCGGAGGCCCGGCCCGTCAGTTTATGAAACCGCAGAAGAAGTAAGGTAAGGAGAGCATCTGCCGTCATTTTTTCATAGGCGTCTTTTTTTCGGGAGGTCCGCGCCAGATCATCCAGCATCTTCAGGATCTCTGAAAAAGCTTCTCCCTCTACATGATAGAGATGGGCATCGGTGTTGTCCCAGGATTGTCGAAAGCAGTCAAAAAAGGAGACTTCTCCGGAAGATAAGGCCGCCAGTTTATTTGGCTCGATCCAAAGGACGATGCGCTCATAGATCCCCTGGGACTTCGTAAAAAGGGGCTGGTGCAGTTCCATGGGAGACATGAAGAGGATATCTCCGGCGGATAAATGGTAGGTTTTGTTTTCCACCAGGTAGGTCACGCTCCCGGAGATAAAAAAGTACACCTCGTAAAACTCGTGGTAATGCAGTTCAATGGCTTCTGCCGCTTCCTTTGGCCGGTAGTCCAAAAGATCATCCCTGCGGTGATGGATCTCGTACTCCGGATGGGTCATCTCGGAGTTGAACAGGCCGCTTTCTATGATATCCATACAAAAAGCATAGCACTGCATGTTCATTTTTACAATGTAAATAGGAGAATTCACAATGTACGATTGCAATTAATGGGTATACAATGAACTTGCGATATCAATCAAGATCAATCCGTCACGCAGGAAACAAGGAGGCATTTCATGAAATTATCATTTCGCTGGTACGGACCGGATGACCCGGTCACATTAGATCATATCCGTCAGATCCCCGGCATGGATTCCATCGTCACCGCTGTGTACGATGTGCCGGTGGGAGAGGTATGGCCCCGGGAGTCCATTGCAGAGCTAAAAAAGCAAACGGAGGATGCGGGGCTTCACTTTGAAGTCATCGAAAGCATCCCGGTGCACGAGGATATCAAGCTGGGAAAGCCTACCCGGGACAGATATATCGAAAACTATTGCGAAAACATCCGTCGGGTGGCAGCGGCCGGGATTAAATGTATCTGCTATAACTTTATGCCGGTATTTGACTGGACCCGGACGGATCTGGCTCACGAGCTGCCGGACGGCTCCACATCGCTGGTTTACTATCAGTCCCAGGTGGACAAGGTAAATCCTTTAAAGGGCGACAGCGACCTTACCCTGCCGGGCTGGGATGCCAGCTATACCCGGGAGGAACTGGCAGCCGTGGTGGCAGAATATCAGAATTTGACAGAGGAAGATCTGTGGGAGAATCTGGCCTACTTCATAAAAAAGGTCATTCCCGTGGCGGTGGAATGCGATGTGAATATGGCCATCCACGAGGACGATCCCTGCTGGAGCATCTTCGGTCTGCCCCGGATCATTACGGATGAAAAGAATTTGGATCGGTTTTTGTCCATCTATGATGACCCCCATCACGGCATCACCCTTTGTACCGGCTCTTTGGGCTGTGACAGCAAGAACGACGTGGTGAAAATGGCCTATAAATATGCAAAAATGGGACGTATCCACTTTGCCCATATGCGAAATGTCGCACTGGTGGAGGACGGATTTGAGGAGCGTGCCCACCTTTCCTCCTGCGGATCCCTGGATATGTTTGCTATCGCAAAAGCGCTGCATGACGGCGGATTTACGGGTTACGTGCGGCCGGACCACGGGCGCATGATCTGGGGAGAAAAGGGCCGGGCAGGCTATGGGCTTTATGACCGGGCCCTGGGGGCGACCTATATAAACGGATTGTTTGAAGCCATCGAAAAGCTTTCGTAGTTCCTAAGGAAGGGAGAAGAGAAGATGAGAGATTATACACTGGATATCAAAGGAAAAGTAGCTGTGGTAACAGGGGCCGGCGGCGTGCTCTGCTCCATGTTTGCCGAGACTCTGGCGGAGTGCGGCGCCAAGGTGGC
>JAIKZU010000202.1 GCA_024681985.1 Lachnospiraceae bacterium
GGCAAAGACCTACGTGAACATCGTCGGTGTATATGAAGGAAACGAGAATACGGACAAGATCAAAGCACTGGTAACGGTACTCCGTTCGGATGCCATCAAGCAGTTTATTGAAGAAAAGTATGACGGAGCAGTGATATTCTTCGAAAAGTAAGCGGACAAAATGAGCATTATCGAGATCAGAAATCTGACAAAAAAGTTTGAACTGGACGGGCACACCATAACCGCCCTCGACGGCATCGATCTTTCCATCGAAAAAGGAGATGTCTTTGGCATCATCGGTATGTCGGGGGCGGGGAAAAGTACCCTGGTCCGTTCCATCAATTATCTGGAGACCCCCACAGAAGGAGATGTCCTGATCGACGGGGAGAATCTGGCGAATCTCAATGAAAAGCAGCTACGCAGGATGCGCAGTCGCATCGGAATGATCTTTCAGAATTTTAATCTCCTGGAACAGAAAAATGTTCTTGAGAATGTCTGCTTTCCTCTGGAGGTTAACGGAGTCAAAAAGAAAGATGCCAGGAAGCGGGCAAAGGAGGTACTTCAGCTGGTAAAGCTTTCCGAAAAGGAAAAGGCCTATCCTTCACAGCTTTCCGGAGGACAGCAGCAGAGGGTGGCCATAGCCAGAGCGCTGGCTACGAATCCCCAGATCCTTTTATGCGACGAGGCTACCAGTGCCTTAGATCCACAGACGACATTTTCCATCTTAAGTTTACTTCGGGAGATTAATGAGACTCTGGGCATCACCATCGTGATCATCACCCACCAGATGTCGGTGGTCACGGAAGTCTGTAAGAAGGTAGCCATCATCGACGGCGGAAGACTGGCAGAGACAGGGACGGTGGAAAAGATATTTAGAAACCCGGAATCGGATGCTGCAAAGGAGCTTATTTCCGGAAAGGAGATCCGGTTTACGCCTCTGTCAAATCTGGATACCGGCAGAAAGATCAGGATCGTTTTTAAGGAGAACTCGGCATATGAGCCGGTCATGGCAAATATGATCTTAAAATTGCAGGCTCCTGTGAATATCTTAAAAGCAGACACCCGAAATGTGGGTGGAAAAGCAGTGGGTGAGATGATACTCGGCCTGCCGGAAGGGGAGAGCATTAAGGCGGATATCATTTCCTATCTGACGGAAAGAGGCATCAGTGTGACGGAGGATTTTGAAAATGAATGAGCAGGTGATCATAATGTTACTGGAGGGGATAAGGGACACTCTCTATATGACATTCGGATCCGTTATCTTAGGTTATGCGCTGGGGCTTCCCATGGGAATCCTCTTATATATGTCCGGGGAGGACGGACTGAAACCGAAGCCCGTGATATATCGGATACTGGATCTGATCATCAATATCGTAAGAAGCATTCCTTTTCTGATCCTTCTGATCCTGTTGATCCCATTTACCAGGCTGTTGGTGGGGCAGAGCTACGGTTCTACTGCCACCATCGTTCCACTGGTGATCTGCGCGGCGCCTTACATCGCCAGAGTGGTGGACAACTCTTTTCACGAGGTGGATGAGGGTGTCATCGAGGCGGCAAGAGCCATGGGAGCCGACAATTGGCAGATCGTTTGGAAAGTGCTTCTGGTAGAGGCCAGAACCTCTCTTTTGACGGGATTTACCATCACCACGGGAGTGCTTTTGGGATACTCTGCCATGTCCGGCACCGTGGGCGGCGGAGGTCTGGGAGATATTGCCGTCAGATACGGATATTACCGATGGGATACGGATATCATGGTGGTCACGGTAATCCTGTTGATCGTGATCTTCCAGATCATACAAAATGTGGGTACAAAGATATCCCAACAGTCGGACAAGAGAAAGAGATAGCATATGGATCCGGAAGTATTAAATGCATATTTTCCATTGTACATACAGGCCTTTTGGCTGACGGTAAAGATCGGATGGCTCGGGATCGCACTTTCGCTGGTGATCGGAGCCATCGCTGCTTTTACCCTGCATTTTCGCATCCCGTTGTTTGCAAAGATCACAGCGGTATATGTGGAGCTGTTCCGTAATACGCCCCTTTTGGTCCAGTTGTTTTTTATCTATTTTGCACTTCCGAAGATCGGCGTGTCGCTTTCCGCAGAATCCTGCGGTGTGCTGGGCCTGGGGCTTTTGGGCGGAAGTTACATGGCGGAGGCTTTTCGAAGCGGATTGGATTCCATACCCGCATCCCAGACACAAAGTGCCCTTGCTCTGGGGATGAAACGATCACAGATGTTTCGCTATGTGATCTTTCCGGAAGCACTGACCATAAGCGTACCTGCGGTGGTGGCGAATATGATCTTTCTCTTAAAGGAGACAAGTGTTTTTTCCGCCATCAGTCTTATGGATCTGATGTTTACGGCAAAGGATCTGATCGGCCTGTATTACAACACGACAGAAGCCCTGTTTATGCTGGTGATTTTTTATGTTGTGATGCTTCTGCCCGTATCCGTGCTGGGAAGCCTGGCGGAAAAAAAGGTACGATACAGATCGTTCGGGGTGTAGGATATGGGATTTGATGTTTTACTGAAAGGAAATAACCTGTTGCGGCTCCTGCAGGGATTGGAAGTCGCCTTAAAGATCAGCCTGCTTTCGGTGGTGATCTCTTTGGCCGGGGGCGTGCTATTGGGAGTGGTCGTTTCACTTAAAAATAACGTGGTCAACGGTGTTTACAGGGTATATCTGGAGATCGTGCGCATCATGCCCCAACTGGTGCTTTTGTTCATTGTCTATTTCGGGACCACGAAGGCCATGGGGATCAATCTATCTGCGGAGGCTGCCTCTGTCATCGTGTTTTCCTTTTGGGGGATCGCGGAGATGGCGGATCTGGTACGGGGTGCACTGGCAGGTATCCCGGTGATCCAGTACGAGGCAAGCTATGCCCTGGGATTAAATAGGATACAGGCATACCGTTTTGTGATCGTGCCCCAGATCCTACGGAGGATGGTACCTTTGTCCATCAATCTCATTACCAGGATGATAAAGACCACAAGTTTAGTCATGATGATCGGAATCGTGGAAGTCCTAAAAGTCGGTCAGCAGATCATAGAGGCAAACAGAAAGACGTCCCCCAACGGGGCTTTCGGTGTGTTTGCTGTAGTCTTTTTGTTATATTTTCTGGCATGCTGGCCCATCAGTATGTTGTCCAAATACTTGGAGAAAAAGTGGGAGAATTGATCTATGGAAGAAATCCTTACGGTAAAGAAGATCAGCAAAAAATATGAAGATGTGGATGTTTTTTCCGACTTAAGCCTTTCCGTAAAAAAAGGTGAAAAGGTGGTCATCGTGGGCCCCTCCGGTTGTGGGAAGAGCACCTTTTTACGCTGCCTGAACGGTTTAGAGACCATCGACGAAGGGGAGATCTTAATCGACGGAGAAAAACTGCGACAGGATACAAAAGAGATCTATCACATCCGGGAGAAACTGGGGATGGTCTTTCAGAGTTATGATCTGTTCCCCCATCTTAGTATCCTGCAAAACATCGTCTTGGCGCCGGTCCGGGTGCAAAAGAGAGACAAAAAAGAAGCGGAAGCGGAGGCCATGGAACTTTTGGAGCGAGTGGGGCTTTCTTCAAAGAAAGACAATTATCCCCGACAGCTATCCGGGGGACAAAAGCAGAGGGTTGCCATCGTCCGAGCCCTGCTCATGCATCCGGAGATACTGCTTTTGGATGAGATCACTGCGGCGCTGGATCCCGAAATGGTTCGGGAGGTTTTGGAGGTGGTGCTCCTTTTGGCCAGAGAGGGCCGTACCATGCTCATCGTGACACATGAGATGCAGTTTGCCAAAGCAGTTGCCGATCGCATGATTTTTCTCGATGAGGGAAGGATCGTTGAGGAAGGAAGTCCGGAGGAATTCTTTACCCATCCCAGAACGGACAGACTGAAAAAATTCCTAAAGTCTTTCGCATATGAATAAAAAGAATAAAATCCTGCCAAAGGGGGTTAAGTTTTTAAGAACCCGGCCGATAAATATAGCGGAGTATGTTTAGGTACTACGTAAATCGGTGTGTATGAAAGGAGGATAAAGATATGAAAAAGCAAAGAATACTTGCTTTTGCACTTTCTTTTATTCTTCTTTTTTCTATGATCATTTTTCCTTCCGGCGTTATCGAAGTCCAAGCGGCCAAGAGTCTGGAAGAGATCGAACAGAGGCAGCAGGAGACCAGGGAGGCAATTTCCGATGCGGAAGAAAACCGCAAGGAAGCCCAGGACAATGTGAATTCCCTGCAGTCTGAGGCGAATGAGCTGCGGAGCAATTACAATACGCTCTACGGAAAGCTGTCTTCCATCAATAAAAAAATAGAAGAAGCCAATGATTCCATCGTCAACACCCAAAGCGAGATCGCTCAGCTGGAAGAGGACATGGAAGAGGCAAAGCTGGCAGAGACGGAGCAATACGAGGCCATGAAGGCCCGGATGGCTTACTTTTATGAGAACAGCCATGACATGAACCTGCTTTTGGTGCTTTTATCCAGCGGATCTTTTGCAGAGTTTTTAAATCGTGCCACCGCAATGGAGCGAGTGATCAGTCACGATAGGGAGCGGCTTAGATCTTATCAGGAGCTGCAACTTTCCATTGCCGAAAAGCAGGCAAACCTGGCAGAGAAGCACGAGGAGCTGCAGTCCTATCAGGATGACTTAAATGCATCCCAGGATGAAATGGATGATCTTTTGGTCGGCACTTCCGCAGCCCTTTCCGCCAAAAACGGAGAAGTGGGAGATGCGGAGGAAGAACTGGCTTCCTATGAGAGACAATTGGAAAAACTTAGGAAACGGATGAAGTCTTTGGAGAGGCAGCAGGCGGAAGCCCAGGCGGCGGCAGCGCGTGCACTCGCCGAGGAACTGGCCAGAGCCCAGGCGGACGGTACCGTGGAAGATACCTCCGGAGCGATCTCAGCCACAGCCTCCGACGTCCAGATCCTTGCGGCCACCATTCAGGCGGAAGCGGACAACCAATCCTACGAAGGAAAGCTGGCAGTTGGGTCCGTGATCATGAACCGGGTAAAGAGTTCCAAGTTTCCCAATACGGTATTTGGAGTGGTATCCCAGGATCGACAGTTTGCATCCTATTCCTCAGGCATGGTAGATGCGATCCTGCAGCGGGGACCCAATGAGTCCTGTGTATCCATTGCAAATGAGGTCATCGGGGGCAAGCGAAACGGAAACTGGCTGTTCTTTATGACAAAGGCGGCGGCGGACGGATTTGGCATCGTAGAATACCAGCAGATCGGTGCCCATGTGTTCTTCCTGGTATGGAAGACCAATACGCCTTCCGTGCCCACCACGACGGAGACTACACAGGAATCCACACCTACGCCGGATCCGGCAGCACAGGCGGTGGCAGATTCCGTGATCGATGCATTAAACGAAGAGACATCCGATGAGGAGGATGTGCTGGGGTACTTTGATGAGACCGGCGCATGGATCATGAACTGATTTCAGTTTCCGCTTAAAGACCAGTAAATATGCGGTCTTTCGCAATTTGATCAAAAAGAGGAGTTTTGCCTTGCAGAACTCCTTTTATTATGTTAAAATTTTAACATCGTTGAACGGGCGGTGTTTTATTTTTTTTATTTTCTCTTGTTAAAAAATTAACACAATTAAGATTTGGCAAAGGAAGGGTGAAAAGTAAAAGCCGCATAGTTTAAATCAAGAAAAGGAGAAAGAATATGGGTAGAAAAGTAGTTTTGGCAGGAGCTTGTCGTACCGCGATCGGAACCATGGGTGGATCACTTAGCACCATCCCGGCAGCAGATTTAGGTTCCATCGTGATCAAGGAAGCATTGAACCGTGCCGGTGTGAAGCCGGAGCAGGTGGATCATGTATATATGGGATGCGTGATCCAGGCCGGACAGGGACAGAACGTGGCCCGTCAGGCATCCATCAAGGCAGGACTTCCCGTTGAGGTACCTGCAGTGACCACCAACGTGGTTTGCGGTTCCGGTTTGAACTGTGTGAATCAGGCAGCACAGATGATCATGGCAGGTGATGCGGATGTTGTGGTTGCCGGCGGTATGGAGAATATGTCTATGGCACCCTTCGCACTTCCCAATGGCCGTTACGGTTATCGTATGATGTGGCCCAGCCAGAGCCAGGGTGGTTTGGTAGATACCATGGTAAAGGATGCTCTTTGGGATGCATTTAACGATTATCATATGATCAAGACCGCAGACAATATCTGCGAAGAGTGGAAGCTGACCCGTGAGGAACTGGATGAGTTCGCCTTAAAGAGCCAGCAGAAGGCATGTGCAGCCATTGAATCCGGCGCCTTCAAAGACGAGATCGTACCGGTTGAGATCAAGAAGAAAAAAGAGACCGTGATCTTTGATACCGATGAGGGCCCTCGTCAGGGAACCACCATCGAAGGTTTGGCAAAGCTTCGTCCCATCAATCCGGACGGCTTTGTAACCGCAGGAAATGCTTCCGGTATCAATGACGGTGCAGCAGCCATCGTTGTCATGAGCGAAGAAAAAGCGAAGGAACTGGGCGTTACTCCCATGGCTACATTTGTATGCGGCGCTTTGGCAGGTGTTCGTCCTGAGGTAATGGGTATCGGACCTGTGGCAGCTACAAAGAAGGCTATGGATAAGTGCGGATACAAGATCGAAGACTTCGATATCATCGAGGCAAATGAAGCTTTCGCAGCACAGTCTGTTGCAGTCGGCAAGGACTTGGGTATCGATGTGGATAAGCAGTTGAACCCCAACGGTGGTGCCATTGCTTTGGGACATCCCGTGGGAGCCAGTGGTGCGAGAATCTTGGTTACACTGCTGCATGAGATGGTTAAGAAAGATGCCAAGAAGGGTCTTGCTACCCTTTGTATCGGTGGCGGCATGGGCTGCGCAACAATCGTAGAAAGAGCATAAGGAGGGATTTTACATGAAAGTAGGTATTATCGGTGCCGGAACCATGGGACAGGGAATCGCTAAGGCGTTTGCCATGGTGGACGGATATGAAGTAGCACTTTGCGACATCAAGCAGGAGTGGGCAGAAGGCGGTAAGGACAAGATCGCCAAAGGCTATGCCCGCCTGGTGGAAAAAGGAAAGATGGAGCAGTCCGCAGTAGACGCCATCTTGGCAAAGATCACTCCCGGCTTAAAGGAAGATCTGTGCAAGGACTGCGATCTCATCGTGGAAGCAGCTTTTGAGAACATGGAAGTAAAGAAGACCACCTTCAAGGAATTGGACGAGATCGCTAAGGAAGGCTGCATCTTCGCATCCAACACTTCTTCTTTATCCATCACCGAGATCGGAAACGGCTTAAACCGTCCCATGATCGGTATGCATTTCTTCAATCCTGCTGACCGTATGAAGTTGGTGGAAGTCATCGCAGGCGTAAATACTCCCGCAGAGACTGTTGACAAGATCAAAGCTATCTCCGAGGAGATCGGCAAGACTCCGGTACAGGTTAATGAAGCTGCAGGCTTCGTCGTAAACCGTATCCTGATCCCCATGATCAACGAAGCAGCTTTCATCAAGATGGAAGGCGTATCCGATGTAGCAGGTATCGATGCCGCTATGAAGTTGGGCGCAAATCATCCCATGGGCCCCCTGGAGTTGGGCGACTTCATCGGTCTGGACATCTGCCTTGCCATCATGGACGTTCTCTACAACGAGACCGGTGACTCCAAGTATCGTGCATGCCCTCTGATCCGTAAGATGGTCCGTGGCGGCAACTTAGGTGCAAAGAGCGGCAAGGGATTCTACATCTACAACGCTGACCGCACCAAGACCCCCATCGATGCATGATTTTTTAAGAGTGTGCTAATTAACTAAATCAAGGTTCGAAATGATTTTTTATCACTAAGTGCCCCTTGTTTTACATCGGTGCTTAATGAACGCAGTGAATTTAGCATCCGCTATGTAAAACACGGAGCGAGAGCGTGGCACGTGTGATAAGAAAATCATGGAGAACCGTAAATAAATAATTAAGGAGATAAAACATGGATTTTACATTGGATAAAAAACATGAAATGGCCAGAACTCTTTTTGCCGAATTTGCGGAAAAAGAAGTTAAGCCTTTAGCTCAGGAAACGGATGAAAACGAGCAGTTCCCTGAGGAGACCGTTAAGAAAATGCAAAAGTACGGCTTCATGGGAATCCCGATCCCCAAGGAGTACGGCGGCCAGGGATGCGACGTATTGACCTACGTTATGTGCGTAGAGGAGCTTTCCAAGGTTTGCGGAACCACCGGCGTTATCGTATCCGCGCACACTTCCCTTTGCTGCGATCCCATCCTTACCTACGGTACGGAAGAGCAGAAGCAGAAGTTTTTGGTTCCCCTGGCAAAGGGTGAAAAATTAGGTGCATTCGCTCTGACCGAGCCCGGTGCCGGAACCGATGCCCAGGGAGCTCAGACCAAGGCTGTGGAAGACGGAGACGAGTGGGTATTGAACGGCTCCAAGTGCTTCATCACAAACGGTAAATATGCAGATATCTATATCGTGTTCGCGGTAACAGATATCATAGAAGATAAGAAGGGTCGTCCCCAGAAGAGATTTTCCGCTTTTATCGTGGAAAAAGGAACTCCCGGATTCTCCTTCGGAACAAAGGAAAAGAAGATGGGTATCCGCGGATCCGCTACCTATGAGTTGATCTTCGAAGATTGCCGGATCCCCAAGGATAATCTTTTGGGAACCCGCGGAAAGGGATTTGCCGCAGCCATGCATACATTGGATGGCGGACGTATAGGTATCGCTGCCCAGGCTTTGGGAATCGGCGAGGGCGCATTACAGTGCACCATCGATTTTGTAAAGGAGAGAAAGCAGTTCGGTCGTCCCATCGGTGCATTCCAGAATACCCAGTTCCAGCTGGCCGATATGGCAACCCGTATGCAGGCAGCGCAGATGATGGTTTATCGTGCAGCTGAGGCAAAGCAGAACCAGAAGGTTTATTCGGTGGAGGCAGCACAGGCAAAACTCTTTGCCGCAGAGGCAGCCATGGCAGTGACCACCAAGGCAGTACAGCTTCACGGCGGTTACGGCTATACCAGAGAGTACGACGTAGAGCGTATGATGCGTGATGCCAAGATCACAGAGATCTATGAAGGAACCTCAGAAGTTCAGAGAATGGTTATTTCCGGTGCATTATTGAAATGACCGAAAGCAACTTCCTCATATGTTATATGACTTCTGGCAGAATATTAAAAATGTAAGGAGAAAACACATGAAAATAGTAGTATGTGTAAAGCAGGTTCCGGATACGAAAAACGGTGTTGTATTTAACCCGGACGGAACCTTAAACAGAGGAGCGATGGACAAGGTTATGAACCCGGATGACAAGGCGGGTCTTGAGGTTGCCCTTCGCATTAAGGAACAGACAGATGCAGAGATCACCGTAGTGACCATGGGTATCCCGGATGCGGATGCAGTGCTTCGCGAAGCATTTGCCATGGGCGCGGACAAGGGTGTTTTGATCACAGACAGAGTACTCGGCGGTGCCGATACCTGGGCTACTTCTTCCACCATTGCCGCAGGACTGCGTAATCTGGATTATGATCTCATCATTACCGGCCGTCAGGCCATCGACGGTGATACGGCGCAGGTTGGTCCTCAGATCGGTGAGCATTTAGGCATCCCGGTGATTTCCTATGCGGCAGACGTAGCCATCGAAGGTGATTCCGTGATCGTTACCCGTCAGTATGATGACAGAACCCATAAATTAAAAGCGAAGATGCCCTGTTTGGTAACTGCTCTTTCCGAAACCACGGAGCCTCGTTACATGACACCCGGCGGAATCTTTGATGCCTTTGAGAAGGAAGTGACCGTTTGGGGCCGCGCTGACTTAAAGGACTTAGATGACGCGGATGTAGGACTTAACGGCTCACCCACAAAGATCGCCAAAGCTTCCGACAAGGTTCGTAAGGGAGCCGGTGAAAAGGTGAATCTGGACGCTACAGAGAGCGTTAAGTACATCATGGATAAGTTAACAGAAAAACATGTGATTTAACTTAACGAACGAAGTGAGTTTACGTTAAATCCATACAGGGGCACTTAGTGAAAACGAAGTTTGAACTTAGTGCCGTCGGATGTGATTTAACTTAACGAAGTAGAAAGGAGACAAATATGTCCTTAGAAGAGTATAAAGGAGTATTTACCTTTGCCGAGCAGGTTGACCACAAATTAGCGGGTGTCGCTCTGGAGTTGATCGGTAAAGGAAAAGAATTGGCAGCGGACTTAAAGACCGATGTGACCGCTGTTTTGATCGGATCCGATGTAAAGGATCTGGCAGATGAACTGGCTAAATACGGTGCGGATCATGTCATCGTAGTGGATGATCCCAAGTTAAAGGATTACCGTACAGAGCCCTACGCACAGGCTTTGGCCGGTGTCATCAATGAGTACAAGCCCGAGATCGTGTTGGTAGGTGCTACCGCCATCGGTCGTGACTTGGGCCCTACGGTTTCCGCGAGAGTAAAGACCGGTCTGACCGCAGACTGTACTTCCCTGGAGATCGGACAGTTCCCCTTAAATGCAGATCCTGCGGATGCAAAGCAGAATCAGCTTTTAATGACCCGTCCCGCATTCGGCGGAAATACCATCGCTACCATTGCCTGCCCGGATAACCGTCCCCAGATGGCGACCGTTCGTCCCGGCGTTATGATCAAGCGCGATCCCGATGCTTCCGCAAAGGCAGACATCATCGAGTACAAGGGCGACATCACAGAGAACAACAAATACGTGGAGATCCTGGATATCGTAAAGAACGTTGCAAAGACCGTAGACATCATGGATGCAAAGATTTTGGTATCCGGCGGTCGTGGCGTAGGAAGCCCCGAAAACTTCAAGATCTTAGAGGATCTGGCAGACGCTCTGGGTGGTACCGTATCCTGCTCCCGTGCAGTGGTGGATAATGGCTGGAAGCCCAAGGATCTGCAGGTTGGACAGACCGGAAAGACGGTTCGCCCCAACGTGTACTTCGCTATCGGTATTTCCGGTGCCATCCAGCACGTAGCAGGTATGGAAGAGTCGGATATTATCATCGCCATCAATAAGGATGAGACAGCACCCATCTTTGATGTGGCTGATTACGGTATCGTAGGTGACTTGAACAAGATCGTTCCTTCTCTTACAGAAGCGATCAAAGCTGCAAAGGCAGAAGCATAGAATACCCATATTCTATTTTTGCAAAAACGGGACCCCGCCTGAGCGGGGTCTTGTTTTTGTATTTGATCGGTGTTATACTCTAAACACTTTCTAAGCATTTCATTTTTTATTCCCATAAAACAAAAAAGGAAAGATCATGGCTGTAATCGGTATGATTTTAGGAAACCGCTATGTGCCGGCGAAAGTCATCGGTCGTGGCGGCATGTCCGTGGTATATCTGGTGCGGGATCTTCGTCTGAATAAGGAGTGGGCCCTAAAGGAGATCACGTCGGGTGATCATGTGCTTATGGCGGAGGCAGAGATCCTAAAACGCTTGGAACATCCCGCCTTACCCCGGATCGTGGATATTATTGAGCTTGACCAAAGGGTCTGCCTTGTCATGGACTATGTGGAAGGGGAAAACTTGGAGTCCCTTCGCAAAAGAGGGTATGTTCCCCCGGAGGAAGTGGCCTTAAACTGGATGAAGCAGTTAGCTTCCGTTCTGCATTATCTGCATTCGCAAAAACCTCCCATTATTTATGGGGATCTGAAACCCTCCAATATCATCCTCAGCCCCGGCGGAAGATTAAAACTCATTGATTTCGGTATCGCAAAAATCGATGCAAAAGGCGATACGCATGAAGAAAATACATACGGGACAAAGGGGTTTGCGCCACCCGAGAGTTATCGCCCGGGTGAGGCGGATATCCGGTCCGACATCTATTCTTTGGGGATGACCATACATTGTCTTTTCACAGGAGACGATCCACGAGACAGAGGGTATGTATATCATCCGGTGCGCTACTTTCGACCGGAGATCTCAAAACAGACGGAAGGGATCCTCGAAAAGTGTATGGCAAAGGACCCCGATCGTCGATTTTCAAACTGTAAGGAGCTTACAAAGGCGCTTCTTCCGGTGTCCGACAAAGAGAAGGAACAAAGAAAAAGAAAAGCATTTACAAAGCGGATCTTCGCCATACTGCTCCTGGGACTTATATGCGCTGGGATCTTTTGGCACGGACAAAAGGAGATGGCATACCGGCAATGTATCGCAGTTTCCGAAGCCGATACCTATGCAAAGAAAAAGGAAAATTACATACGGGCGATAGAACTGTTTCCGAAAAGACAGGAAGGGTACGAAAAATTGATAAGCACCTATGAGGAAAAAGGGCACTTTACAAGAGCGGATAGTGAGGAGTTCCTGCGTCTTTATAATGAGACGGCGACGATCCTTCCCAAGGAGGGGGCATCCGCGGCGGAACTGTATTTTCGCATAGGAAGATTGTATCTGACCATTTATGAAGATGAAACGGAGCGGATCCGAAAAGCAGCACCTTTTTTTGCACTGGCAAAGGAAGCGGGAGAAGGCTTAAGCGATTATCCTCATAAGAGTATCTGTGAATGCGATGCGCTGATCTGCACGTTCTATCAGAGTTATATGTTGGATCATGTGGAGAAAAAGGAGGTCTCCGTCGGGGAATATGAGA
Source organism: Lachnospiraceae bacterium (assembly GCA_024681985.1). GTDB lineage: Bacteria > Bacillota > Clostridia > Lachnospirales > Lachnospiraceae > JAILEN01. The sequence continues at coordinate 12,558 of JAIKZU010000202.1, forward strand.
GGATCTTTCAAAGGATCAAAGAGGTGTATCCAACCTTGGCAGATGAAAATGCCTACGATCGATTGTCCTTTGGCTACGGGGCTTTTCTATTCCTGTACGACCAGCGGCATTTAATGGCTGCGGTGGGGGTAAGGGAAGATGAGGTGATGGCGCTGTTTGATGAGATCTACCGGGAAGTGGAGAAAACGGATGTCCTCAGAGGATCCGCCCTTTTGCTAAAGGAAGAAATGCAAAGCAACTATCTTCCTTTTCGACAGGGGATGGCTGCTGCTTTTGAAAAGGAAAAGATGTAACGGAAAGGAGAGGGAATATGAGAAAGATAGGATTGTTTTTAGTGACTGCTTTTTTAATGTTTATACTTCATCCCATAGAGGTGAGCGCTTCCGGGTCGGAAGAAGGATCCGGTGAGAGTTTCGCAGAACATAAAGATGTGACGGCTCCGTCCCTTTGTGTACCCGGTATTACGGAGGGACAGGTATTCCGGGAGGATGTATGTTTTTCGGCGGAAATATTTGATGCAAACCTGACCGGTGGAGAAGCTGTACTTAAGCACATCGGAGTTTCCGGTAAAACGGAGGATGTGACAGGGCGTTTTTTGCTGGATGAAGAACGGACCGCCAACAGCTATTGCGCTGTCTATGGAAACATAGCAAAGGAAAGGGAAAATGACGGGATCTACATCCTTACGCTTTCAGGCCGGGACAGCGCGGGGCACTTTGCGGATCGGGAGGTGATGTTTTATGTCAATCGATCCGGCTCCGTCTATGAAAGTGAAGATAAGGGGGATCTGTTGGTCACGGAGTACAGTCCCACACCCTTAAAGGAAAATTCCATGCAGGTGGTGATAACTTTGGATGGAAGGGCAAAGTCGGATGTACAATATACGTTTGTCTCCTATGCGAAAAACGGAGAAACTCCCCGCAACTGCTGGTATCGTTATGATTACGTGATCGCAGCCGCAAATTTTAAAGAGGCCGGGATCTATAAGATCGGCATTTCCTCGGAAGATGTGTCGGGAAAACTCTCGGAAACGGAAAGGGAAAAGAGGGTGGAAAAACCCATGGCAACGGAGTATGACACGGCGGAAGAAAGCCTTACGGTGTCGCAAGCACCTCTGTTTTTAAGTCCGTGGAAAAGTCTTTTGCTATGGGTTCGGAAATATAGATGGTATCCGATCCGTCTACTAAGATGATATCGAACAGGTCGGCGTGAGACTTCCAAAAATCGATGGCTTTTTCTTTTCCCATGACGTAAAGGGCGGTGTCATAACCGTCTGCGGTGATGCCGTCCTTTGCTACCACGGAAACGGATTTCAAGTCATTATCCACCGGATATCCGGTCCTTGGATCGAAGATGTGACGATAGATCTTTCCGCCTTCCTCGAAGTAACGTTCATATCCACCGGCGGTGGTGACGGCGCAGTCGTGGCAGGAGAGGATGCCGATATAATCCGTATCCGGTGCATCCTTATCCGGCTTTTGGATGGCGACACGCCAGGGAGTACCGTCGGGCTTGTATCCCACCGCCTGCACGTTTCCGCCCAGGTTGATCAGAGCGCTTTCGATCCCTTTTGATCGAAACAGCAGAGCAAGGCGCTGTGAAGTATAACCTTTGGCGATGGTGCCCAAGTCGATCATCATGCCTTTTTTGTCAAAACTGATCCGGTGTCTTTCCAAGTGCATTTTGTGACTGCCTACCAAAGGCAGCAGGAGACGGATCTCTGTATCCTCGGGGACGCGATAGGAGCCTGTGGTAAAACCCCAGGCCCGGACGATGGGATAGACAGTGATGTCGTAGGCACCGTCTGTTTTTTCATAAAAGTCCAAAGATGCTTCCACAAGCTCTGCAGTTTCATCAGACACGTCACCGCCGCCGGCAGCATTGATCTTTGCCACATCGGAACTTTCGATATTTGTGGAAAAGAGATTCTCCAAACGTCGGATCTCCTCGGACGCATCCGCCACGGCTTCCTTGGCATGATCGCCGTAAGCTTCAAAGGCCATATAGGTATCCATGGCAAAGATGGTGGCGGAAACTTCATTGTTTTTTGAAAGCTTTTCGCAACCACACATGCAGGTCATTATGGATAATAAAAGGACGGCTCCGGCCGCTTTTTTTAGAATTCGGAATAATGTTGCATTCATGGGGATATTTTATCACATTTACGGACAAGTATTGTATAATAGTGACTGTAGGACATTAAAGCGGCAAAGCGTAGGAATTTGTCCCGCAGGATCTTGGGGGAGGCATGAAATGAGAGAGAAGGGTTTGAACAAAGTCCAATTACAATATCTGGCGATCCTTGCCATGGTGGTGGACCATACGGCATGGGGTTTTTTTGAGTTTACAAGCCCCATCGGTTTTATCATGCATATCTTTGGTCGGTTGACGATTCCCATTATGACCTTCTTT
>JAIKZU010000020.1 GCA_024681985.1 Lachnospiraceae bacterium
TCCGCTACCATCCGAAACGAAATGTCGGATCTGGAGGAATTGGGGTATATCATCCAGCCCCATACTTCCGCAGGACGGATCCCTTCGGATAAGGGATATCGGTTTTATGTAGATCATTTGATCGCACAAAAAGATCAGGAAGTATCCGACATCAAGGATATGATGATCGAAAAGACCGAGAAAATGGAAAAGATGCTGAAGCAGGTGGTAAAGGTCTTAGCCAATAATACACAGTACGCCACCATGATCTCGGCCCCCGCCGTGACCGGTAGCCGTGTAAAATTTGTCCAACTGTCTCAGGTAAATGAGCATCAGCTGCTTTCCGTTGTGATGATGAGCGGAAACGTGGTAAAGAACAAGCTCATCGAGGTGGAAGAACCTTTAAATAACGAGAACATGTTAAAACTCAACATGCTCTTAAATACCAACCTAAACGGCCTGACCATAGCAGACATCAATCTGGCACTGATCCAGAAGATGAAGGCTCAGGCAGGGGAGTTCGAAGATATCATCGAACAAGTCCTAAAGACCGTGGCGGAGACCATCGGTGGAGAAGAGGAATTGGAGATCTATACCTCCGGGACCACCAATATCTTTAAGTATCCGGAGTTGGCGGATTCCCAGAGAGCCAGTGAGTTGATCTCCACCTTTGAGGAAAAAGAGGAGTTAAAGAATCTGATCTCCGATATCGAAACCGATGAGAACGGGACGGGTACAGGGATCCAGGTGTATATCGGAAACGAATCCCCCATCCAGACCATGAAGGATTGCAGTGTGGTAACGGCGACCTACGAGCTTGGCGAAGGAGTGAAGGGTACCATCGGTATCATCGGCCCCAAGCGTATGGATTATAAAAACGTGATGGCAAATCTGAAAAACCTAAAAAAGCAACTGGATGATCTGATGAAGAAAAACGACGGTTGATCAGGTTTTGGTAGAAAGGAAAGATTATCGTGGCAGAAGAAAAGACAAAGACAGAAGAAACGGTTGAAAAAGAAACGGAAGAAACACCGGTGACGGATCAGGAACCTTCCGGAGAGCCTGTAAAAGAGGAAAAGCCGGAAGAAGCAGTACCCGACGAAGAAAAAAAGGAAGATAAACCCAAAAAGAAACCGGGAAAGAAAAAGGATAAGCGAGACGAGCAGATCGAAGAGCTCCAGGACAGAGTCAAGCGTCAGCTGGCGGAGTTTGAAAATTTTCGCACCAGATCCGAAAAGGAAAAGACCCAGATGTATGACATGGGTGCCAAGTCCATCGTAGAAAAGATCCTTCCGGTGGTGGACAACTTCGAAAGAGGACTCGCCGATGAAAAGGAAGGAGATCCCTTCTATGACGGCATGAAGATGGTATACAAGCAGCTGATGACTTCTTTGGAACAGGCGGGAGTCACCCCCATCGAAGCTTTGGGACAGGAGTTCAATCCGGATTTCCATAATGCAGTGATGCAGGTGGAATCGGAGGAATATGAATCCGGCGTGGTGGCACAGGAACTGCAAAAAGGATATATGTATCGCGATACCGTGGTGAGACATTCCATGGTGGCGGTTGTTCAATAATACAGAACTTATCAATTTTAGATTCATAAATATGGAGGTAAACAGTTATGGGTAAGATCATAGGAATCGATTTAGGTACTACAAACAGTTGTGTAGCAGTTATGGAAGGTGGAAAGCCCACCGTTATTTCCAACCAGGAAGGCAGCCGGACCACACCGTCTATCGTGGCATTCACAAAGAATGGTGAGCGACTCATCGGTGAGCCTGCAAAGCGTCAGGCCGTTACCAATGCGGAGAACACCATTTCATCCATCAAGCGTGATATGGGTACCGCAAACGGACGCACCATCGACGGAAAGAATTATTCTCCCCAGCAGATCTCCGCTATGATCCTGCAGAAGATGAAGGCCGATGCGGAAAACTACTTAGGTGAGAAAGTGACCGAGGCAGTGATCACAGTTCCCGCATACTTCAATGACGCACAGCGTCAGGCTACAAAGGATGCCGGAAAGATCGCAGGTCTGGAAGTAAAGCGTATCATCAACGAGCCTACCGCAGCTGCATTGGCTTACGGACTGGACAATGAAAATGAGCAAAAGATCATGGTATATGACTTAGGTGGTGGTACCTTCGATGTTTCCATCATCGAGATCGGTGACGGTGTCATCGAAGTACTGGCAACCAGTGGTGATAACCATCTGGGTGGTGATGACTTCGACCAGAAGATCACAGACTGGATGCTGGCTGAGTTTAAGGCAAAAGAAGGCGTGGACCTTTCCGGTGATAAGATGGCACTGCAGAGATTAAAGGAAGCTGCAGAAAAGGCGAAAAAAGAGCTTTCCGCAGCAACCACCACAAACATCAACCTTCCTTTCATCACGGCAACCAATGACGGACCGAAGCACTTTGACATGGACTTAACTCGTGCGAAGTTCGATGAACTGACTCACGACCTGGTAGAAAGAACAGCAACTCCCGTTACCAACGCACTTCGTGATGCCGGATTAAACGCATCCGACCTTTCCAAGGTACTTTTGGTAGGCGGTTCTACACGTATTCCTGCCGTACAGGACAAGGTAAAGGCTCTGACGGGACATGAGCCCAGCAAGACTTTGAACCCCGACGAATGTGTAGCCATCGGTGCTTCCATCCAGGGTGGTAAGCTTGCCGGAGATGCAGGTGCAGGTGAGATCCTTCTTCTGGACGTTACACCTCTTTCTCTTTCCATCGAGACCATGGGTGGCGTAGCTACCAGACTGATCGAGAGAAACACCACTATCCCTACCAAGAAGTCACAGATCTTCTCTACCGCTGAGGATAATCAGACGGCAGTGGACATCAACGTGGTACAGGGTGAGAGACAGTTCGCCAGAGATAACAAGTCTCTGGGACAGTTCCGCTTGGACGGCATCCCTCCGGCACGTCGTGGCGTACCGCAGATCGAGGTAACCTTCGATATCGATGCAAACGGTATCGTAAACGTATCCGCAAAGGATCTGGGTACCGGCAAAGAGCAGCACATCACCATCACTGCCGGCAGCAATATGTCGGATGAAGATATCGAAAAGGCAGTTAAGGAAGCAGCTGAGTTCGAGGCACAGGACAAGAAGCGTAAGGAAGCCATTGATGCGAGAAACGATGCAGACTCCTTCGCATTCCAGACCCAGAAGGCCTTAGACGAGGTTGGCGACAAGTTAGATGCATCCGAAAAGGCAAACGTAGAGGCTGACTTAAAGGCATTAAAGGACCTGGTAGACAAGCATCCCCAGGCAGAAGAAATGTCCGAGTCCGATGTGGCTGAGATGAAAGCTGCCCAGGAGAAACTCCAGGAGTCCGCGCAAAAGGTATTTGCAAAGATGTACGAAAACGCACAGGCCCAGGCCGGTGCCCAGGGTGCAGGCCCCGACATGGGTGCAGGCGCAGGCCCTGACATGAGCGGTGCCGCAAATGCAGCCGACGACGGCGTAGTAGATGCGGATTTTAAGGAAGTATAAGAAGTTTTATTATTGTAGAAACGAGAAAAAAGATGGCGGAGCAAAAGCGAGATTACTATGAAGTCCTCGGCGTATCCAAAACAGCTACGGAGGACGAACTGAAAAAAGCATACAGACAGCTGGCCAAAAAGTATCACCCGGACATGCATCCGGGAGATAAAGAGGCGGAAGCGAAGTTCAAAGAAGCGTCTGAAGCCTATGCGGTTCTTTCCGATGCGGATAAGCGCCGGCAGTATGACCAGTTCGGTCATGCGGCATTTGACGGTGGAGCCGGTGGAGCCGGAGGATTCGATTTTTCCGGTATGGATTTTTCGGATATATTCAGCGATCTCTTCGGCGATTTCTTTGGCGGTGGAGCCCGTCGCCAGAGTAACGGTCCCATGAAGGGACAGAATCTCCACACTTCCGTTGTCATCACCTTTGAAGAGGCGGCATTCGGCTGCGAAAAAGAGATCGAAATGGTCTTAAAAGACGAGTGCACCATCTGCCACGGAAGCGGCGCAAAACCCGGATCTCAGAAGGTAACCTGTTCGAAGTGCGGTGGTAAGGGCCGGGTTGTGATGACCTCCCAGTCCCTCTTCGGAATGGTTCAGAACGTGACCACTTGTCCGGATTGTCACGGTACCGGTCAGATCATCAAAGAGAAGTGTCCGGATTGTCACGGTACCGGCTATATCGCAAAGAAAAAACGGATCGAAGTCAGCATTCCCGCCGGAATCGATAGCGGACAGCGGGTGCGGATCCGCGATAAAGGTGAGCCGGGCGTTAACGGCGGTCCCAGAGGGGATCTTTTGGTGGAAGTTCGGGTAAAGGATCATCCCATCTTCCAGAGAAGAGATTTCGATATCTATTCCAACGCCCCTATCAGCTTTGCACAGGCGGCTTTAGGCGGTGAGGTTTTGATCGACACCATCGACGGAAAGGTGCTTTACGAGGTGGCTCCCGGTACCCAGACCGATACCCGGATCCGTCTTCGCGGAAAGGGCATTCCGTCCCTGCGCAACAAGAACATGCGTGGAGATCACTATGTAAACCTTGTGGTACAGGTACCTACCGGGTTAAATGCCAAAGCAAAGGAAGCCCTAAAGGCCTTTGATGCGGAAACCGGAAACACCCTGGAAAAAAAGACGCCCAATGACGGCCCTAAGAAAAAAGGAAAGAAGAAGTTCTTTTAAAAGATTATGAAGTGGATCAAATACACAATCGAAACCACACCGGAGGCTTGTGATACAGTCTCCGGTATTTTGCTGAATTACGGCATCACCAATATTGAGATACAGGATTTTCTGCCGGTATATGATGAAAAACAGGGCGGCATCTTTGAGGAACTGCAGCCGGATGTCACGGGAGATCCGGATATCTGTAACGTGATCTTTTATGTGGAGGAAGATTTTGACGCCACCTCCCTATTGGAAGATATCCGCATGGACATAGAACACAGCCGGGATTTCGTGGATATGGGAAGTGGAAAGATCACAACGGATATCACCAACGAGGACGACTGGAGAAACAACTGGAAAAAGTATTTTCACTCTTTTGAGATCGAGGATATTTTGTTTCAGCCCACCTGGGAGGAGGAAAAACAGAGCGCAAAACCCGGACAGACTGTGATCAAGATCGATCCGGGCATCGCTTTTGGTACCGGAAAACATGAGTCCACCCAGCTTTGTATCCGGCAGTTAAAAAAATATCTTAAGGGTGGCGAGGAAGTGCTGGACTTGGGCTTTGGCAGCGGGATATTGTCCATTGTGGCAAAGAAACTGGGAGCCGGAAGCGTGTACGGCACGGACATCGATGAAGACTGTCTGCCCTCTGCGGAGGAAAACTTTACAAACAATGGCCTTAGCTTTCCAAAGGAAAACTTTTACATCGGAAATCTCACTACGGATGAAACGCTACAAAATGCCATAGGAAGGGAATGTTACGATGTTGTAGTGGCCAATATACTGGCGGACATCATCATTGCCATGATGCCCCAGATCCCCTGCCGTATGAAGGATGACGCCTTGTTCATCTCATCGGGGATCATCGATTTTAAGGCTGAGGAAGTAAAAAATGCCATCACAGATGCCGGCCTTACGGTCTTGGAAGAAACACGTCAGGGAGAGTGGGTCAGCATTACCGCCCGTAAGGGATAACAATTTCCCTTCGGGTGTGGTAAAATAGCCCAAAAAAGAAGGAGCATTATCATATGGAAGCATATCTGGACAATTCCGCCACCACCCGGTGCCTGCCTTCGGCGGCAGATCGGATGCATAAGGTTTTAACAGAGGATTACGGGAACCCCTCTTCCATGCATTTAAAAGGCGTGGAAGCGGAGCAGTACTTAAAAGAAGCCCGGCAGACCATCGCAAAATCCCTAAAGGTGGAGGAGAAGGAGATCATATTCACCTCCGGAGGAAGCGAGTCCAACAACCATGCCCTCATCGGTTCCGCCGTGGCCAATCGCAGGATGGGTATGCATATCATATCCACCCCCATAGAGCATCCCTCGGTTTTGAATACTTTAAAGTTTTTGGAGCAGTGGTTTGATTTTGAAGTCACTTTTTTGCCGGTGGATCAGTATGGCGTGGTGGATCTAAAGGCTTTGGCGTCCGAGATCCGGCCGGACACGGTACTGGTTTCCATCATGCATGTGAATAACGAGATCGGCACCATAGAGCCCATCGCAGAAGCCGGCTCTATTATAAAAACCAAAAACCCGGGTACCATCTTTCATGTGGATGCGGTGCAGTCCTACGGAAAGATCCCCATCTATCCCTCCCGTATGCACATCGATCTGTTGTCCGTCAGCGGTCACAAGATCCACGGGCCGAAGGGAAGCGGATTTTTATACAAAAAGGACAAGATCAAAGCCGTCCCCATTATCTTCGGTGGAGGACAGGAGTTCGGATATCGCTCCGGAACGGAGAACGTGCCGGCCATCGCGGGAATGGGTGTGGCAGTTTCCGAGATCACTAAGGAGATCGAGGAGAATGCCAAAAGTTTATACGATCTGAAGAAACAATTTGTGGAAGAAGTGTCGGCCATCGACGGCGTGACGATAAACGGTCCCCGGGATGAAAAAAGCGGAGCTCCCCACATCGTCAGCATTTCCGTGGAGGACGTAAAGGCCGAGGTGCTGTTACATGCCTTGGAGGAAAAGAAGGTGTATTGTTCGGCAGGAAGTGCCTGCTCCTCCAACAAGCCGGCAGTCAGCAACACGTTAAAGGCCATCGGCTTATCCAATCGCCTGCTGGATTCCACAGTGCGTTTCAGCTTCAGCGTGCATACCACGAAAGAGGAGATCCATTATGCCGCAGACTGCTTAAAAGAGACCATACCGACGCTTCGCAAATATTTAAAGCATTAAAGGATGAGTATGAATCACGCATTTTTGATCAAATACGGCGAGATCGCCTTAAAAGGAAAAAACAGAAGAACCTTCGAAGAAAGCCTGATGAAGCAGATCAAGTTTGCTTTGGCAGGGCTGGATGCGGAGTTTGTGATCACTAACCCCACCGGACGGATCTTTATCGAGTCGGCGGATGATTTTGATGTGGAGGACGCCATCGATGCATTGCAGCATGTGTTCGGAATCGTAGGAATCTGTCCCGCTGTCCTCATCGAAGACGAAGGTTTTGAGGATCTGGCACAAAAGCTGGTGTCCTATGTGGATGAGCAGTATCCGGACAAGAACTTTACCTTTAAGGTGGAAGCCCGTCGCGCCCGCAAGAATTACCCCATGAATTCCATGGAGTTAAATGCCGCCTTAGGAGAAAAACTCTTAGATGCCTTTCCCACGTTAAAGGTGGATGTGCATCAACCGGAGGTCATGGTGCATGTGGAGATCCGGGAGAGAATCAATTTTTATTGCAAGGAGATCCCGGGACCCGGGGGTATGCCGGTGGGGACCAACGGTTCCGCCATGTTGCTCTTGTCCGGCGGCATCGACTCACCGGTAGCAGGGTATATGATCGCTAAGCGGGGAGTGACCATCGACGCCACTTATTTTCATGCACCGCCTTACACTTCGGAGCGGGCAAAGCAGAAGGTGATCGATCTGGCAAAGCAGGTATCCAAATATGCGGGACCCATCCGGCTGCATATCGTAAACTTTACAGATATCCAGATGTATATCTATGAGACCTGCCCACATGAGGAACTGACCATCATCATGCGTCGATATATGATGCGGATCGCGGAATACTTTGCGAAAAAAGATAAGAATTTGGGACTGGTGACGGGAGAGAGCATCGGTCAGGTGGCAAGTCAGACCATGCAGTCTTTGGAATGTACCAATGCGGTATGTACCCTGCCGGTTTACAGACCGCTGATCGGCTTTGATAAGCAGGAGATCATCGAGCGCTCGGAAAAGATCGGAACGTATGAGACCTCCATTCTGCCATATGAGGATTGCTGTACCATCTTTGTGGCCAAGCATCCGGTGACCAAACCTCGGCTGGAAGTGATCGAAAAATCCGAAAAAAAACTCGCCGATAAGATCGACGAGCTTTTTGAAACAGCT
>JAIKZU010000017.1 GCA_024681985.1 Lachnospiraceae bacterium
ATATAATCCATAGATCCCCAATAATACACCGCAGAACAACCATCCCATCACATTATGGAAAAGGGAAAAGAAATCCCGTTTAAATATGGCTTTCATTTAGTTCTCCTCCTCTTTCATGGCAGTACGGATAAAAGTCTCTTCCAGGTCCTCTCCTATTTCGGACATGGGACGGCTCAACACCAGCTTTCCGTTGGATAAAATAAATACATGATCACATACTTCCTGAATCTCCGAAAGAATATGGGAACTAATGATCACCGTATGCTCTTTTTTAAGGTCACGGATAAGTGTTCTAATTTCAGTGATCTGAATGGGATCCAGTCCCACCGTTGGTTCATCTAAAATGATGACTTCCGGTCTGCCCAGCATGGTTTGGGCGATGCCCACCCGTTGTTTGTAGCCTTTGGACAGATTTTTGATCAGCCGTTCAGCCATATCCAAAACCTTTGTCTGTTCCATAACTGATTGGATATGGTCATTTATGTCCGCCTTTTTTACACCCTTTAGTTCGGCTACAAAACTTAAATACTCCCGTATCGTCATATCCGGATATAAAGGTGGCTGCTCCGGCAGATACCCGATCAAAGCTTTTGCCTTGTTTGCATCTTTTAAAATGTCATATCCATCCACCATGACATTTCCTTTGGTGGGAGCAATATAGCCGGTGATCATATTCATGGTTGTGGATTTTCCGGCTCCGTTCTGGCCCAAAAGCCCGTAGATCTTTCCGGTCTCCACTGTAAAGGATACGTCGGAAACCGCTTCATGATTTCCATAAACCTTAGTCAGATGATTTACATTGATCATTTATATTTTCCTCCTAAAAAACCTGCTTGCGACGGGCCGAAGTGATCGGCTCTGCGCAAACAGGCATTTCAATTTACATATCAGTAAAGGATGATGTGATACAAATAGCTTTATTTATTACGGTAAATGATATCACTTCTGCCGGGACCGTTACTTACCATGGTAATGGGATAGCCGATCCGTTCCTCAATAAACTCGATATAATTTCTGCAATTTTCCGGCAATGCATCATAGTCTTTGATGCCACGGATCTCACACTTCCATCCGGGTAGTTTTTGAAGTACCGGTTTTGCTTTGTTAAGATCAGCAGTTACAGGAAATTCCGTGGTTTGTTTACCGTCGATCTCATAGGCTACACATACAGGGATCTCATCTAAATACCCCAGCACATCCAAAACGGTAAAGGCCACATCTGTGGTGCCCTGCAAACGACAACCGTACTTGCTGGCCACGCAGTCGAACCATCCCATACGTCTCGGACGGCCCGTGGTAGCTCCGAATTCACCACCGTCTCCTCCTCTGCGTCGAAGTTCATCCGCTTCATCTCCGAAGATCTCGGAAACAAAGGCACCGGCACCTACTGCTGAGGAATATGCCTTACATACGGTAACGATCTGCTTGATCTCATAAGGCGGAAGTCCTGCACCGATGGCACCGTATGCTGCCAATGTTGATGAAGACGTAACCATGGGGTAGATTCCATGATCCGGGTCCTTTAAGGTACCCAACTGCCCTTCCAAAAGGATGGTCTTGTTATCCTTTAATGCTTGATTTAAAAGCAATGATACATCCGTTACATAGGGTGCGATCATGTCCCGATACTCATGCAGGGTATTCAGAAGCTCTTTTTCATCAATAGGATCCTTATGATATAAATGTTCCAAAAGCACATTCTTTTGTGCACAGACTCTCGGGATCTTTTCCTCCAAAAGCTCATCATCAAACAATTCGCTTACCTGGAATCCGATCTTTGCATATTTATCGGAATAAAAAGGAGCAATACCGGATTTTGTGGAGCCAAAGGAAGCTTTTCCCAGGCGTTCCTCTTCATATTGATCAAAAAGAATGTGATAAGGCATCACGATCTGGGCACGATTAGATACTGCGATCTTTGGCATCGGTACGCCTTTGTCCGTAATGGACTTGATCTCGTTAAATAAAATAGGGATGTTTAAAGCCACACCGTTTCCGATCACACTGGTGGTATGACCATAGAACACGCCGGAAGGTAAGGTATGGAGCGCGAACTTACCGTAATCATTTACGATGGTATGTCCGGCATTTGCACCTCCCTGAAAGCGTACGATGTAATCCGCTTTTTCAGCAAGCATATCCGTGATCTTGCCTTTTCCTTCGTCGCCCCAATTGGCGCCGACTACTGCCTTAACCATTCTTCATCCTCCTAATCAAATCTAAAAGTTCTATTATATATTATCCACTAAGCTCTTTGTGGCCGTAATAGCCAAAGAACCGGGACCGATATGACAACTGATGGAAAGAGCCAGGGGATTGACCTTGATCTCATGGCCGGGAAAGCGCTCCTGGGCCTCCGCCTTAAACTCCAAAGCCGCTTCTTCATTATCCGTATGCGCAATAGAGATTACATATCCTTTTCCGTCGGGTTGTTGAAACCGTTCTTTCAGATCCTTTTCGATGGCATCCAGCATAATGGTCTTTGCCTGTTTCATGGTACGAGCCTTGGAAAAGGTATCCAGTTTTTCTCCCTGGATCTGCAACACAGGCTTGATATGTAAAAGCGTACCGATGGCGGCCACCGCAGGAGTCAGTCTGCCGCCCTTCTTTAAATACTTTAATGTATCTACGGTGATATAGATGGTGGATTCCATCTTGGAGTTTTCCAAATATTCTTTGATCTCCTTGGCGCTCTTTCCTTCATCCGCCAGTTTCTTCGCTTCCAAAACGGAAAGCCGCATGGTAACGGAAATACGCTGATTGTCTACCACCTGTACTTTGCCGTCGTAATCATCGGCAAGCATGATGGCGGTCTGGCAGGAACTGGAAAGACCGCTGGACATGGGGATATAGACCACTTCATCATATTCCTTTAAGAGTTCGTCCCATTGATCCATCACATCACCCGCACTGGGCATGGAAGTGGTAATATTTGTGTCATCTTTTAAGAGACGATAGAACTCATCTTGTTTTAGATCGATAAATTCCAGATAAGACTTGTCATTGATATAAAACGGCATGGGAATGACATAGATTCCTAGCGCTTCCGTCTCATCCGGCATGATCCCGCTGTTGGTATCTGTCAAAATCGCAACGTTGCTCATAAATTACCTCTTTAGATCTAATAATGCATCAACCTATCATATGTACCCACATACGCAAAACATATTAGCATATTTTAACACTTGATACAATAAAAAAGGTGCCTTGTATATAAGGCACCTTCTGATTTACTTCACATCCTTCTGATAAAAGAAGGAAGAACGTCTCTTATAACCAATGGTCTTGTAATCCATGATCTGCTCAGTACTACCGATAAACAAAATACCATCATCCACCAAAGAAGCATTGAACTTTTTGTATACTTCGTGCTTGGCCTCTTCTGTGAAGTAGATCAAAACATTTCTGCATACGATCAAATGACAATCCTTCGGATATTTGTCTTCCAAAAGATTTCCCTGCTGGAAGGTCACCCGAGATTTGATCTCATCAGAGATCTGATATGACTGCCCAATCTTCGTAAAGTATTTCTTTTTATACTCTTCCGGTACACCGGCAATGCTTTTTTCGTTATATAAGCCAACCTTTGCCTGAGCGATCACCTGCTTATCAATATCGGTAGCCAAGATACGGATGGTCTTGATATCAATATACTTGGATAAAGCCATGACCAGAGAATAAGGCTCATCCCCGGTGGAACAAGCAGCACTCCAGATCTTAAGGTTCTTGCCATGGTGTTCGATGAGCTCCGGGATATAATCCTTCAGCATCAGCTCCCACTGCTCCGGATTACGATAAAACTCCGAAACATTGATGGTCAGGAAATTGATGAACTCATCAAATACCTTTTTATCGGATTTTAAGAGCTTTACATAGTCCGGGTATCCCTCACAACCATTCTTGGTAACGAGCGAATCGATCCGACGACGCATCTGCTTTTCTTTGTATGCATTCAGGTCGATCTTTGTGAGTGCAAAGACGTCGCTTTTAAACTTCTCGTAATTATCCATAGGCTCTCCTGTGTCGGATGTCTAAATGAACGGTTTCAAAGAAAACGTTTTAAGCTTCTGCTTCTTCGGAAGCCTCAGCCGCAAGTTCCTCGCCTACCGCATTAATATCTACGTCAGCCACATCACCTTCATCTTCCTTTTCCGGTTTTTCATCCGGAGGAAGCAGTGCCTTGATGGAAAGTGAGATCTTGTGATCATCTTCTTTGAACTCAACGATCTTTGCTTCGATCTCCTGTCCTACAGAAAGAACATCGGAAGGCTTATCGATATGCTCTTTGGCGATCTGTGAAACATGAAGCAAAGCGTCCACTCCGGGAGAAAGCTCAACAAATGCACCAAACTCCGTCATACGGGCAACTTTACCCTTCACAATGGTGCCAACAGCAAAACGCTCGGAAGCGCCGTTCCAGGGATTCTCCTCAGGGAATTTTCTGGAAAGAGCGATCTTATTATTCTCGTTGATCTCCTTGATGAAGACTTTTACTTCATCGCCAACCTTAAATACCTTGGAAGGATTCTCTACACGGCCCCAGGACATCTCGGAAATATGTAAAAGTCCGTCTACACCGCCTAAGTCGATGAATACACCGAAGTTTGTGATGTTCTTTACCGTACCGGTCACTACATCGCCAACCTTGATCTTTGCAAAAAGCTCTTCCTGTGCTTTGGACTTTTCCTTTACCAAAAGCTGCTTGCGATCACCGATGATTCTGCGCTTGTGAGGATCGCACTCGATGATCACGAACTCGATCTCCTGATCCTTGAACTTGTTCAAGTCCTTCTCATAGGTATCGGAAACCAGGCTTGCGGGAATGAATACTCTCGCTTCATCCACAACAACGGAAAGTCCGCCGTTTAAAACCTGTACAACCTTTGCCTTTAATACTTCCTGATTTTCGAAAGCTTCTTTTAAGCGCTCATTTCCTTTTTCCTGCGCCAGTTTTTTATAAGAAAGAAGCACCTGACCTTCACTGTCATTTACCTTGATCACCTTGGCATTCATGACATCGTCGATCTTTACGACTGTGGTAAGGTCCAAGCTATTATCATTGGTGTATTCATTTCTGGTAATAATACCGTCGGATTTGTAACCGATGTTTAATACGATCTCGTCAGGCTTTACTGATATAACGGTACCTTCAACCACATCTCCATTTCTTATAGTTTTAAAAGATTCTTCCAACATTTGTTCAAAACTCATTTCTGACATTTCTTTTGAACCTCCTCAATAATTTTGTTTGGGGTGGAAGCCCCCGCTGTAATACCTACATCGTCAATGGATTGAAGTACCGACAGGTCGAGATCGTCAACCGTCTGTATAAAGTAAGTATTTTTGCAATTTGCAGATGCAATTTCAAAAAGTTTTTTGGAATTGGAGGAATTTGTCCCTCCGATCACGATCATAGCCTCGACCTGACCTGCGATCTCTACTGCTTCCTTCTGCCTTTCTTCCGTCGCAGAGCAAATTGTATTTTTAGCACATATATCATACCCTTTTTGTTTTATGATTTCAACCAATTCTTGAAATTTGTCATAATTGAAAGTGGTCTGGGATACAATGCAGACAGGAGTTTTGGGATCTATATGAAGATCAAAGAACTCTTCTGCCGATGTGATACAGTCATATTTTTGGCTGGGGATCCATCCGATGATCCCTTCCACCTCCGGATGATTGGCGTTTCCTACAATGACGATATGATATCCTTTATTGTCGTATTCCTGCACAATTTTATGAATTTTTAATACAAATGGGCAAGTGGCATCCACGATCTCAAAACCATGAGTCGAAAGATCATCCATCACTTTTTTGGACACCCCGTGAGAACGGATGATCACTACGCCGGGAGCAAGCCCCGACAGATCGGAGTTTTCTTCGATCACACGAACCCCCTTGGATTCAAAATCGGAAACCACGGTTTCGTTATGGATGATAGGTCCATAAGTATAGATGGGGCGACCTGTTTCATTTGCTCTTTCGGATACGATATCTACGGCACGTTTTACACCGAAACAGAAGCCGGCGGTTTTTGCTACGATTACATTCATCATCTCTACCTTTTTTGCTCACAAAGGTCTTTAATGGTCGCCACCACTTCATCGATGGACATGTGCGAAGAATCCACCTCTGTGGCATCCTCTGCCTTCTTTAAAGGAGAAATCTCTCTTGTCATATCCTGGTGATCCCGTAAACGGATATCCTCTTCGATCTCTTTCAGATCTGCCTGCTCACCTTTCTCCAGGTATTCCTTATATCTGCGATCTGCTCTAGTTTCCACGCTGGCCGTCAAATACACTTTCACATCCGCATTAGGAAGGATCGTGGTACCGATATCCCGGCCATCCATGATCACATCATTGTTCTTTGCCAGATCTCTCTGCAGATCCAAAAGTTTTTGCCGAACCGGTGCATAAGCCGATGTGGTGGAAGCCATGACGGAAACCTCTTCCGTGCGGATGAGCCCCGAGACATCTTCTCCGTTTAAAAGGACCTTTTGTACGCCGTCTTCATAAGCAATGGTCACATCCGCATTTTTCACCTCTTCGGAAACCACTTTTTCGTCATGACCGTCGATCCCCTTGCGGATCATATGCAGGGCGATGCCCCGATACATGGCTCCGGTGTCTACATAAATAAAACCAAGTTCTTTCGCAAGACGTTTTGCGATAGTACTCTTTCCTGCTCCAGCAGGTCCGTCGATTGCTACGTTAAATCCCATAATTTCCTCCTTATCATCTTATACTCTCTCCCGCCAGATATCCGGTGGAAAAAGCAATCTGTAAATTAAATCCTCCCGTCAGCGCATCCACATCC
This sequence comes from Lachnospiraceae bacterium, assembly GCA_024681985.1. Classification (GTDB taxonomy): domain Bacteria; phylum Bacillota; class Clostridia; order Lachnospirales; family Lachnospiraceae; genus JAILEN01. The sequence goes on from JAIKZU010000017.1 coordinate 6,823, forward strand.
AACAGTTCACCGCAGATATATAGTCCTCTGATCTTTTTGGATTCCATGGTGGAAGGAGTAACTTCCTTTACGGATACACCTCCCTGGGTGATAATGGCTTCTTTAAAGCCGCCGGTGGCGTTTACCGTTATTCGGAAGTTTTTCAAGGTATTGATCAAAAGTGATCGCTCCACTCTCGTCATATCCGACAGATTTTTTGTCTCATCGAAAGACAACCGTTCAAAAAACACTTCCGGCATCTTCCCGGGCAATAACCGTCGCAAGAGAAATGCAAACGATTTCTTCGGGTTCTCATTGATCTCCCGTATGATCCGCTGCTCTAATTTTTCATGTGACAATGCAGGTTTTAGATCCACGGAAACCGTAATCTTTTTATCCTTTAAGATCTTAGTGACATGAGAAGATGCGGACAGGACCAAAGGACCACTGATCCCAAAATGAGTAAAGAGCATCTCTCCGAAATCGTCAAAACAGATCTTCTTTCCGTCAAACACCTTCAGATTGACGTTTTTCAAAGATAATCCCTGCAACTTGGTAATATCCTTTTCCTCTGTTTCAAACGGGACCAGTGCAGGATATAGTTCCGTCACTGCAATGCCTTCCGATGAGAGCATCCGATGACCGTCCCCGGTAGATCCGGTACTTGGATAGGACACGCCTCCCGTAGCCAATATCACATCATCGCAGGAAAACTGATTTCCATCCGACATCACCACGCCGTTGATCCGGTTATCTGAAACCAAAAGAGAAGAAACACAAGCATTCAGACGCACTTCCACATTTGCCTTCTTCATGGCGCTCTCCAATGCTTTTGTGATATCCGATGCATGATCGGAACGGGGAAAGGCACGTTTTCCTCGTTCTACTTTCACGGGCACACCTTCCCCTTCCACAAAATCCATCATCCTCTGGGGATCAAAGGCATACAGCGCACTGTATAAAAACTTCGGATTGGAAACCACATTGGAAAAAAAGTCCTGCACATCACAGGCATTGGTAAAATTACATCTACCTTTTCCCGTAATATAGATCTTTTTTCCCAGCTTTACATTCTTTTCCAAAAGCAGAACTTCATGCCCGTTCTTTGCAGCCCGAAAAGCCGCCATCATACCGGAGGCACCGCCTCCCACAACGATCACCCGGCTCATAAAGTATCTCCCTTATGATTGTAAAAATCGTGTTTATCCCAAAGGCTTTCCAGTTTTTTAAATGTTTCCGAAACCTCTTTTTGCTTTTTTATGGAAATGGCCACCACCAGGGCATTGATCACCGACATGGGAGCCACCAAAGAATCTGCTATGGACATCATATCTGATTTAGCAACCAGAGAATAGTCCGCAAACTCCTGTAAGGGGGAGGATGAGCTATCGGTAATGGTGATCACCTTCGCCTTGCATTCCCGGGCATATTTACAGGCATTTTTTGTCCGATTGGAATACCGCGGAAAGGAAAATGCCACCAAAACATCCCGTAAGTCCATATGGATCATCTGTTCAAACAGATCGCTGGGACTTCCATGTTCCAAAAGGATCACATCTTCAAACATCAGGTTTAAATAAAAAGCTAACGTCGACGCCAACGGTGCACAACTTCTTACACCGATGACATAAACCTTTTTTGCTATACAGATGGAATCCACCGCTTTTAAAAAGGTTTCATTGTCGATGAGTGCAAGGGTTTCCTTGATCTTTAAAATGTCCGCATGCAAAACCTTTGTCAGCACATCTTCATATCGGATGGAATCCGAAGCCAGTTCAATCCGCTGCAGGGAATTCATCCGGTTCAAGGAGGAGTTCTTCAGATCTTTTTGCAGCTGCGGATAGCCCTCGTAGCCAAGTTGCATGGCAAACCGGACCACAGTGGATTCACTGACCCCCGTCACTTCTCCCAAGCGGGCAGCCGTCATATAAGCCGCCTTGTCATAATTTGACAGGATGTAATCCGCCAGTTTGTTCTGCCCTTTCGAAAAGGAGGGACGCATTTTATCGATCCTTAAAAAAATGTCTTTATCTTCCATATTCATCCAAAAGCAAAAACGCATCCTTAAAAACCCGGTTCTTAAGGATGCGCCATTGATTAATGTACGTCTTTCATGGAGAAACTGATTCTTCCCATCTTATCTTTTCCGAGGCAGATCACCTTTACGGTATCACCGAGGGTCAATACATCCTCTACATGGTCGATCCGCTCATTTGCGATCTTGGAGATATGTACCATACCTTCTTTGCCGGGAGCAAATTCCACAAAGGCGCCAAACTCTTTGATGCTGACAACCTTTCCGGTAAAGATCTGTCCCTTTTCAAAATCGGTGGTGATGATCTCGATCATCTTGATGGCTTCATCCATCTTCTCTTTTTCGGTTCCGCAAATGGAAACAGCGCCGTCATCCGTGATGTCGATCTTCACACCGGTGCGGGCAATAATCTCATTAATAGTCTTTCCACGCTGTCCCACGATATCACCGATCTTCTCAGGATCCACCTGGATCTGTACGATCTTCGGAGCGTATTTGCTAACGCTGTCTCTGGGCTTATCAATGGCCTTTGACATACAGGTATCCATGATAAAGAATCTGGCTTCTCTGGTCCGACGGATGGCCTCCTCCACGATGGGGCGAGTCAATCCGTGGATCTTGATATCCATCTGGATGGCTGTGATACCATCTTTTGTACCGGTTACTTTAAAGTCCATATCGCCGAAGAAATCTTCCAGGCCCTGGATGTCGGTAAGTACCAGATAATCATCATCCGTATCTCCTGTTACCAGTCCGCAGCTGATTCCTGCAACCATCTTCTTGATGGGCACGCCTGCAGCCATTAAGGACATACAGGAAGCACAGGTGGATGCCATAGATGTAGATCCGTTACTCTCAAAGGTTTCAGATACGGCACGGATGGCATAAGGGAACTCCTCCACACTGGGAAGTACCGGGATCAGTGCACGCTCTGCCAGTGCACCGTGACCGATCTCGCGACGTCCGGGTCCACGGCTGGGCTTTGTCTCACCTACGGAATAGGACGGGAAATTGTACTGGTGCATGTAACGCTTCTCTGTTACGAACTCATCCAACCCGTCTATTCTCTGGGCCTCGGACAGGGGCGCTAACGTCACCACGTCACAGATCTGTGTCTGTCCTCTGGTAAACATAGCGGAACCATGTACACGAGGGATCAGATCGATCTCAGCGGAAAGGGGACGGATCTGGTCAATAGCTCTTCCATCGGGACGCTTGTGATCCTTTAAGATCATTTTACGAACCGTCTTCTTCTGATACTGATAAACTGCCTCACCTAATACGGCAAGGTATTCTTCGTTATCCGCAAAAGCCTCTTCGAATTTTTCGGTTACGGCCTTGATATTTGCCTCGCGAACCTGCTTCTCGTCGGTGAATACCGCTTTTTCCATCTCTTCCGGAGGAACGATCTCCTTCATCTTTGCGAACATCTCTTCCGGGATCGCACAGGAAGTGTAGGTAAATTTCTCTTTGCCTACTTCGGCTACCATCTGATTAATGAAAGCGATGATGGTCTGGTTTACATCGTGTGCCTTATAGATGGCTTCGATCATCTTATCTTCGGGGATCTCGTTCGCTCCTGCCTCGATCATGATCACCTTCTCGGAAGTAGATGCTACCGTCAGCTTCAGATCTCCCTTATCCCAGGTCTCCTGTGAAGGATTGATGATAAACTCGCCATTCATCATGCCAACCTGTGTCATGGCACAGGGGCCGTCAAAAGGAATGTCGGAGATAGTAGCTGCCATTGCGGTTCCCAGCATTGCCACCACCTCCGGACGGCACCCGGGGTCCACGGACATTACCATATTGTTTAAAGTAACATCGTTACGGAAATCCTTCGGAAACAGAGGACGCATGGGACGGTCGATTACTCTTGCTGTCAAAACAGAGTTTTCGGAAGCCTTCCCTTCACGCTTGTTAAATCCTCCGGGAATCTTTCCTACAGAGTATAGCTTCTCTTCAAATTCTACGGAAAGAGGGAAAAAGTCGATCCCTTCTCTCGGCTTATCAGAAGCCGTAGCCGTAGATAAAACAGTGGTATCACCATACTGAATGAACACTGCTCCGTTTGCCTGTGCAGCCACACGTCCCACATCTACACGAAGGGTACGTCCGGCAAGTTCCATTGTAAATGTTTTTCCTGCCATTCTTCTTTCTTCCTCCTACCAACGATATACGTTGTCATCTTACCTAAATGAATGCGATGCATTCATTTTTACAGCAAACGATAGAAAAAAAATCGTTTACTATATATACACAAACAGAGCGGAATATTTCATACCCCGCCCTGTATCGTTTATGATTATTTACGAAGACCAAGTCTCTCGATCAAAGAACGATATCTCTCAATATCGGTATTCTTTAAGTACTTTAAAAGGTTACGTCTCTTACCAACCATCTTCAGAAGTCCTCGTCTGGAATGATGATCCTTCGGATTGTCCTTTAAATGCTCAGTGAGCTCTGCGATCCGGGCAGTCAGTACTGCAACCTGCACCTCCGGTGAACCGGTGTCTCCGGGAGTAATGGCATACTCCTCCATGATCTTTGTCTTCTTTTCTTTTGCTATCATGTTTGATTCCTCCTAATTATTTCATACACCCGTTACCGAGCCAAAGTCCGGAGAGGCAAAAGCCTGGTAAGGGTAAACTCACACAAAGGGCATTCTATCACAGGAATACCCTTTTGTAAACAAAAACTTAAATCTTTACTAACCCAGGATGGAAACTACCTTCTTGGGGGTACGATAAAAGGCATTGGAGATCTTGATACCGGTACGACGGTTGGATGCATGTACAATCTGACCGTTTCCAATATAGATCGCCACGTGACTGATCCCACCGCCACCATAGAAGAACAGATCTCCGGGCTTGGCCTCGGAAGCACTGATGCTCCTGCCATAACCTGCCTGGGCACGGGATGAATGGGGCAGACCGTAGCCATATTTTGCATAAATGGAAAGAACAAATCCGGAACAATCCGCTCCCTTTGTCAAGGATGTACCGCCCCATACATAAGGATTTCCTACAAACTGTAATGCATAATTCACCAGATCCACACGAACATCGGAAACACCCTCACCATATCGGATCTCTGAAAGTGTCATGGCATCCTGTAATTCCATGGCAAGACGTACATACTCTGCGGAAACGTATCCTTCTTCCTCACCGTCCACGGAAACTTTGATCCAATCTCCCATGTCTTCCACAACTTCCAACTTTTCACCGGAGCTTAAGTTGATGATGATGGGAGAATCCGTAGAGGGCTCCTGACGGATCCGAAGTCCGTCACCCGTCACCGTAGCAACCAGCTGTGCCAGTTCGTTTGCCAATGCAACCGCTTCCTCGCCGGTCTTTAAAAACTCGGTAGATACATAACCTTCCACTTTACCGGAGGAGATCTTTGCCCATCCATCTTCGATGGAAAGCACTTCACACCCACCTTTGTCGGGTAGTTTTCCTACGATATGACCATCGGTGGAGGGCTCTTCCCGCACATTTAAGTTGCCGCCTTCGGAAAGGATAGCGATCCCCATATTGGTATATCCATACTCTTCGACGGTGGAACTAACGGCCTGATTGCCGGATTCCTGTGCATACAAAGCCCCGGCATCATCCACATTCACTGACAAAGCGGTGACGATCCCAGCCGTGGCATTCCCGTTTGTTTTTTCAGCATCAGCTAATGCAGAAACAATCCCTGCGGTGGCACTGTGTCGGGCACTGCCCTTGGCCTTTACCGTGGAAGGCTCCCAAACAACCGATAACATAAACACACCGCATAACAAAACGGATACCGCACTAATTATTTTTTTATTGAACACTGTTTATCCCTCTAAAATCCAAATACAAATACTGATCTGATTTTGTTCATAAAAAAACAGCAGATAAAGATTCTCTACTGTTTTCAACCATGGAAATCATAACAAAATATTTCTCTAATGTCAATATTTCTGTAATAATTTTGTAATATTTCGTTCTCCGGAAAAGAAACGATTTGTTTCATCCACATCCTTTTGCATCTGCGCCGAAAGTTCTTCCAAGGAAGAAAACCTTCTTTCCGGCCTCAGATACTTTAAAAAACTGATCTTTGCCACCTTGTCATAAAGATCCTTGGAATAATCCAAAATATGTGTCTCCACACAGATCCGTTTTGTTTCCTCCTCGATGGTAGGCCGAATGCCGATATTGGAAACGGAAGGAAGACAAAGCCCGTCAGTTTCCGCCACGGTGGCATATACGCCATTCGGGGGAAGCAGCTTGTCCGAAGTGGGAATGATATTGATTGTGGGCATGGAAAGGGATGTACCAATGTGATTACCATGCACTACACTGCCGTACAGGAAGTATTCATACCCCAACAGGCGATTGGCATTTTCAAGATTTGCCTTTAGGATCTCCTGACGGATATAGGAGGAAGATATGTCTTTATTCTGTTCCTTTATCTTGTTTACCACATCTAAAAGAAAGCCTTTTTTCTCTCTGCTGCTCTCCAGCATTTCCACATCGCCGGCACCTTTCGATCCAAAGGTAAAGTCTGTCCCGCAGACCATATATTTCATGCGAAACTGTCCTGTCAAAAGCCGTAAGAATTCCTCCGGCGACATGTGGATCAATTCCTCCGTAAAGGACAACTCCAAAAGATAATTCACCCCAAGCTTTTCCAGGATATACGCTCTCTCCTGATTGGTAATAAGATTCTTTTCCGCCGAGGATCCGTTGCCGGAAAAATAAGTACGGGGAGATTTATCAAAGGTGATCACTACGGATTGCAAGGCATGAGATGCTGCGTGCTGTACCACTTTCTTTGCCAGGTATTCATGTCCGCGGTGGATCCCGTCAAACTTACCAACGGTAACTGCCGTATCCGAATCCATATGAAAATGAATGGCGTCTTTGATATATTTCATGATTCTTCCAAAAAGTATTTTTCCAGTTTCAGATCCCGATCCGTCATCCGGTATATCCCTGCAAATATTCCATCGCTTCGGCAGAGACAAAGGAGATCGTCCGTCTTTACATCCTTTGGTTCAACCAGCTCCAAGGGGATCCGGTTTCCGTTATTTATCAAAAAGTCCGCTTCCTTTTTACAAACAAACGTCGGATAGGAAAACAGATCTTTCAAAGGGATCACCAGATCCTCCTGCATCCCTTTATCACAGGCCGTTTGGATCTCCTCTAACGTATGGCTGTCTGAAATGTCATATCCGCTGGCCATGGTCCGCCGCAGGCTCTCCATATATGCACCGGTACCGAGTTTTTGACCGATATCATGAATAAGACTTCTGATATAGGTGCCCGAGGAACAGGATACACAGATCTCTACCCTAGGAAAAGCAACATTTTTAACCTCAAGATCGTAAATCTCAATGTCCGTTTCTTTCCGCTCGACTTCTTTTCCTTCCCGGGCAAGCTCATACAGTTTTTTCCCGTTTATCTTTTTTGCAGAGAACATGGGAGGCAGCTGTTTTTGTTTCCCTTTAAATGATAAGATCGTTTCGATAATCTGCTCATCCGAAACGATCTTGTCACTGCATCCCGTTACATTACCGGAAACATCATAGGTATCGGTGGTCCGGCCCAGATAAAGGGTGGCCATATAAGTTTTATCATGATTCTTTAGATAAGGTAGGGCTTTCGTAGCCTTGCCCAAAAGGATCAAAAGTACCCCGGTAGCATCCGGATCAAGAGTGCCGGAATGTCCGATCTTTTTTTCTTTTAACATTCCCCGAAGCTTTGCCACCACATCAAAGGAAGTAAAACCTCTCTCCTTATCCACTATCAATAATCCGCTTTTCATGAATCCAATCGCTCCAGGGCAAGGTTGATCTCTTTTAATATCTTCGGAACGGAAGCCTCCGGCTTTTCATATACTGTAAATCCGGCTGCTTTTGCATGTCCTCCACCGCCGAACTTGGCGGCAACCTCTGCCAGATTCACGTCATTAACGGCTCGAAGGCTGACTTTAAACTCACTCTTTCCTTTTTGATACATAAATACAGCAACGTCGACACCCTTTGTGACGCGAAGCTGGGATACAATACCGTCCAAATGCTTCGGCAGCACATCGAATTCCTTCATATCATCGGATGAAATATAGGAAAGGATGATCCTTCCATCAAAGTGAAGGGAGGCATTTAAAAGTGCTCTTCCAAGAATCTTGTTCTGACCAAAGGTTTTTCTGTAAAAGGTGTTGTCAATGATCTCGCTGTAAGCAATACCTTTGTCCATCAGCATGCCGGCCACGTTCATGGTATGGCTGGAGGTACAGGTATACTGGAACACACCGGTGTCATGCACCATTCCGGTGTAAAGACATTCCGCGATCTGTTTTGTGATCTTTTCCATATCCAGGATTTCCGTCACCAATTCACAGGTGGAAGAAGCTTCCGGAAAGATGTATTCATCATCCGCAAAAGTGCCGCCACCTAAGTGATGATCAATGCAAAGCGTATGTCTGGCATTTTTAAAATATACCTTTGCATCACCCAGTCGTCCCGAATCTCTGCAATCGCAGCAGATAAACAGATCGAATACCGTTTGGGACAAAGGGTCCGCATCTTCAATATCTTCGGAATGAGACATGAACTTAAAGATATTAGGAATGGGTTCCAGATAAATATGTGCATCCATATCCGGGTGATAGGTTTTGATATAATTATATACACCCAAGGTGGAACCCACACAGTCTCCGTCCGGATTCATATGTCCGGAGATGCCGATGCTTTTTACTTCTTTCAATAAATCCTCAAGTCGCATCGGATCCCACTACCTCATTGATCAGTTTGGACATACGTACGCCGTAAGCGATGGAATCATCATAGATGTATTCAATCTCCGGCGTATTTCTTAAGTTCAGATTCTTTGCAAGGGCATGACGAATAAAACCGGAGGAGCTCTTTAAGCCTTCCATAGTCTCTTTGCCCTCTTCTTCGGTTCCCAGTACGGAAATATAGGCTTTTGCCGTCTTTAAGTCTGCCGCCACATCCACCTTGACCACACTGGTCATGGGATGAATGCGGGGATCCTTAAGTTCACTTCGGATGATATTGGATAGCGCTTTATACACTTCCATATTGAGCCTGGTACTCTTTACGCTTTTATGACTCATGATCTGGGTACCTCTACCATGATGTATGCTTCTACTTTGTCTTCTTCCGCAATGGCGTCAAAGCCGTCAAACACAAGACCACACTCATATCCGGCTTTTACTTCCTTTACATCATCCTTAAAACGCTTTAAGGATGCCAGTTTTCCTTCAAAGATCTGCTCATCAGCACGGGTAATGCGAACGGAGCAGTCTCTCTGGAAGGAACCGTCCAAAATATAACTTCCTGCAATGTTTCCGACACCGGAAGCCTTGAAGATCTGACGGATCTCCGCATGACCGATCACCTTTTCCTCGTAGATCGGCTCCAGCATTCCCTTCATGGCAGCTTCCACGTCCTCAATGGCATTGTAGATCACCTTATACAGACGGATATCAACACCTTCATGCTCCGCCGTCTGTCTGGCTGACGGATCGGGACGAACATTGAATCCGATGATGATGGCATTGGAAGCACTTGCCAGGATGACATCACTTTCATTGATGGCACCAACGCCACCATGAATCACCTTAACCACAACTTCTTCGTTGGAAAGTTTCTCCAAGGATTGCTTTACGGCTTCTACGGATCCCTGAACATCTGCCTTTACGATAAGATCCAGTTCCTTTAAATTGCCTGCCTGGATCTGGGAGAACAGATCGTCTAGGGACATTCTGCTTCTGGTCTCCTCGATCAGCTTGTTCTTGTTCTCGGAGATAAAGGTCTCTGCAAAGGAACGAGCTTCCTTTTCATTATCCATGGCTACAAAGATCTCACCGGCATTGGGTACTTCGCTTAAACCTAAGATCTCAACAGCGGTGGAAGGTCCTGCTTTCTTCACATTTCGTCCGTATTCATCGATCATGGCACGGACTTTACCGTAGGCACTTCCTGCTGCAATAGGATCTCCAACATGCAGCGTACCTTTCTGTACGAGTACAGTTGCCACAACGCCTCGTCCCTTATCCAACTCGGCTTCGATACAAAGTCCTCTGGCATTCCGCTTGGGATTCGCCTTCAGCTCCAGGATTTCAGCCGTAAGAAGGATCGTCTCCAACAGATCATCGATACCCTCATGGGTATGTGCGGATACGGGAACAAACTCCGTAGATCCACCCCAGTCAGAAGGGATCAGTTCATATTCGGAAAGTTCCTGCTTTACACGTTCAATGTTTGCATTGGGCTTATCAATCTTATTGATGGCAACAATGATCTCGATACCTGCCGCTTTCGCATGATTGATAGCTTCCACGGTCTGGGGCATCACGCCGTCGTCGGCGGCAACAACTAAGATCGCAATATCTGTGGAAGAAGCACCACGCATACGCATGGCGGTAAAGGCTTCATGTCCGGGAGTATCCAAAAATGTGATCTTCTGTCCGTTGATGGAAACACCGTAAGCACCGATCTTTTGGGTGATACCGCCGGCCTCGCGATCCGTTACTCTGGTATCGCGGATGGCATCCAGAAGGGACGTCTTACCATGGTCAACGTGACCCATCACACAAACCACCGGAGGACGAGTGATCATATCCTTTTCGTTTTCCTCATCTTCTTTTAAGAGTTCGGCGATCACATCCACCTTTTCTTCCGGCTCACATACGCAGTTGAATTCCAGAGCAATCTCTTCTGCCTGCTCGTAGTCCACATTTTGGTTTACGGTAACCATCTGGCCCTTCATGAACAGCTTCTTTACGATCTCGGAAGGGGCTACGATCATCTTTTCTGCCAGTTCCTTGATGGTGATACGTTCCGGCAAAGTAATGGTCAGGATCTCGTCTTCATTCCTGGTAGGCGTGTCCTTCTTATACTTTTGCTTTTTCTTTCCGCCGTTCTTTTCGAGGTTTACAAAACGCTCCTGCTTCTTGCTGCCCAAAGCGTCATGTTCCTGGGTTTTCTTTTTGTTATTATTCTTTTGTCCCTTGTCTCCTCTTCTGGGATCCTGGGCTTTTGCATTATTTTCGGAAGCGTTCTGCTGAGGCTCCGGTCCCTTCTTGGGACGATTCTTGTTGAAATCACGCTCCTGTGGACGTGCGTTTTCCTTTCCGCGATTCTGATTTCCTTCCGGACGCTTATGCTCCGTACGGGTAACATTATTCTGACTGGGTGCTTCCGATACAGTAATCTTTTCCTCTTCGGGACGCACGCGGGTAGCCTGGGGACGTACGGTACGTTCACTCATAGGGCGGGGACGGATGGGAGAAAATGCTCCTTCGCGACCGCCTCTGTTATCGGAACCGCCACCCGGACGGTTCCCCTGTGCATGTGGGTTTCTGTCGTCTCTTCTGCGACCATTGGGATTTTTCCCATTCATATTACCGCGGTTTACAAACACCGTAATGTTCTTTTTCTTTTTCGGCTTGTCATCGCCTTTGGCTTCAGCAGGTCTATCCTTCGGCTTGGCTTCAGCTTTCGGTTCTGCTTTTACTTCTTTTTCCGCGGCAGGAACCTCTTTTACATCGGGTTTTTTCTTTTCTTCCGCAGGCTTTGCAACTTCCTTTTTGAATTTCTTGGTGACGAGTTCGATCTGCTCGTCCTCCAATCCTTTACGAGGACTTTTGGCCTCAAAACCGTTTTCATTTAAAAAGGCAATCACATCCTTACTGTCTGCTCCCAGCAGTTCCGAAATCTCTTTAATCGTTGTTTTCGCCATATAAGATCCTCCTAATGTTTCTATAAAGGTTTCGCATCCATTTTTTTCAAAACGGCATCGGACAGATTTTCGTCCGTAATTGAAATCACAACTATGTCTTCTCTGCCCACGCTTTTTGACAGAGACTCTCTGGTACCATACTCTCTGATGGGCACCTGATAATACCGGCACATATCATGCAGGTCTTTTTTTGTACGTTCACTGGCGTCCTTTGCATGGATCACAAGAAAAGCTTTGTTTCCTTTCACGGATTCCTCCACCTGGAAACTTCCGGTCTTAACATTCCCTGATTTTCTCGCGATTCCCAAAAGAGAAAGCACCTGATCGGGTTTCATCTGTTTAGATCCTCCGTAATTGATTCTAAAAAATCGGAAGGGATCCTGCATTTAAAGGAACGCTCCAGGCCTTTGGTCATTAATGCTTTTTCAATACACGCTTTGTTATTGCAGATATAGGCACCTCGGCCGGCGGATTTTTGAGTTTGATCCCAAAAAAACTCCTTGTCCGGGCTCTTTACGATCCGGATCATCTGTTCCTTCGGCTGCATGGTAAGACAACCGATGCATTTTCGCATGGGATGAAAGTTTGTTTTCATTTACTCCTCTGCCGGGGATTCTTCCTCATCATAATACTCATCGTCATCATAGTATTCATCATAATCTTCTTCATATTCAATGAAGTCACCGGATTCACGAGCCTGTGTTTCACTCTTGATGTCGATCTTAAAGCCGGTCAATCTGGCTGCCAAACGGGCATTCTGACCTTTCATACCGATAGCAAGCGAAAGCTGCTGATCAGGGACCACAACTTTTGCTGTCTTTTCATCGGAATCGGCGATAACTGAAAGAACCGATGCGGGAGAAAGTGCATTCTGGATCAGATATGCCGCGTTTTCATCCCAATTGATGATGTCGATCTTTTCTCCGTGAAGTTCGGAAACGATGGCGTTGACACGGGATCCGTTCATGCCGACACAGGCACCTACGGGATCTACGTCGGGATCATTGGACCAAACAGCGATCTTTGTACGGTTACCAGCCTCTCTGGCAATGGATTTGATCTCTACGATTCCTTCCTTCACTTCGGAAACTTCCTCTTCGAAGAGTTTCTTTACCAGCTCCGGATGGGTACGGGACACACGCATACGAAGGCCCTTTTGGGTATTCTTGACTTCCAAAATATATACTTTAATTCGATCCGTAGGACGATAATTCTCGCCGGGGATCTGCTCGTTTTCTGTCAGGATAGCATCTGCTCTGCCTAAGTTGATGGAAATATTTCTTCCGTTATTTCTCTGTACGATACCCGTCACTACCTGATGCTCTTTTTCGTAGAACTCATTGTAGATGGTGGCACGCTCATCCTCGCGGATCTTCTGGATGATCATGTTCTTGGAAGAAGAAGTTACGATCCTGCCGAAGTTCTTTGTATCGATCTCGATATTCACCACGTCACCGGCTTTTAAGTCGGAATTGATCTCCTTAGCATCATCCACGGTGATCTCCAATGCATCATCTGTCAGATCTTTTTCTTCCACAACAGTCTTTGCGGCATAAACATGGTTTTCACCTGTTTCGGTATCAATGGAGACCGTAATATTCTCTGCCGTACCGTAATACTGCTTGCAAGCGTTTAAAATGGATGCCTGAATCGCTTCTACCAGTGTTTCCTTCTTGATGTTCTTTTCCGCTTCCAGTGATCTTAAAGCAAATAAAAGTTCTTCCTTATCCATTTTTTTATTTTCCTCCTTAAAAATGAATCAAAAATACTGTTAAAAATCAATTGAAGGTCTGATGAGAGAAATGTCTTTTCTTTGGAAAGTATAATCTCCGTCTTCAAAAGTAATGGTAACTTCTTCTTTCGTATAGGATTTTAAGATCCCGGTAAACTCTTTTTGTCCGTCAAAGGATGTATAGGTCTTAAGTTCCACCTGCTGATCGAGATTTCGATCAAAGTCCTTATCCTTTTTTAAAGGTCGATCTAACCCGGGAGAAGAAACTTCAAATATATAAGCTTCTTTGATATAGTCCTCTCGATCCAGGATCTCGTTCATCTTCCTGGAGACTTCCACGCAGTCATCAATGGTGATGCCGCCGGGTTTGTCGATATACGCTCTGAGATAATGATCCGCACCTTCCTTTACGAACTCCGTATCGTAAAGTTCAAACCCGAAGTCCTCTAAAATAGGAAGTAGATATTCTTCGGTTTTTTTTACGTATTCGTCAGCTTTTGACATGGCTTCTCCTTCATGTGTCTGCTCTAACTATAAATGAAACTCCCAAGTAAAACTTGGGAGTTTCTACAAAAGTTAATAGTTCCTAGGGGAATCGAACCCCTGTTTTCGCCGTGAGAGGGCGACGTCTTAACCGCTTGACCAAGGAACCATATCCGATGTCTTCGGCAGACAACAAATGAATAATACACTAATTCTATTTATAATGCAAGTGTTATTTTTGAAATATTATTACTAACCGTTGTGATATGTTTATAATCCATTTGGGCACGCTCTCGCTCTGTATTTTGCGTAGCAGTACTAAACTCACTTCGTTCGTTAAGTGCTGACGCAAAATAAAGGCCCTGCATCGGATTAAAACATATCACAACTGCCAAACAATAAATAGATTTGTAAAGATAGAAACCCACAGAGAAACACTCCAA
>JAIKZU010000040.1 GCA_024681985.1 Lachnospiraceae bacterium
TCAGTCTGTTTTCCACGCAGGTCTTTAAAGAGATGGCATCAAACACATCTTCTTCAAAAACCTCGGAAATGGTCTTTAATTCCTGTAAAGAAAGATCATCGATGGCACAGCCTTTATCCAGGCAGTAAAGCACCAGTCTTCCGATGATCCCGTGAGCATCCCTGAAGGGAACGCCCTTTTTCACCAGGTAGTCTGCTGCATCCGTGGCATTGGTAAAACCAAGGACCGCACTCTTTTTCATTCGGTCTTTTCTGACTTTCATGGTAGCGATCATACCGGCAAATAAGGTGATACAGGTCAGTGCCGTATCCGATGCATCAAAGAAAACTTCCTTATCCTCCTGCATATCCTTGTTATAGGCAAGAGGGATGCCCTTCATGGTGGTCAGCATGGAAGTCAGTGCTCCGTATACCCTTCCTGTCTTACCCCGGATCAACTCCGCCACATCCGGATTTTTCTTCTGGGGCATAATGGAGGATCCGGTGGAATAGGTGTCATCCATTTCCACAAAGCCGTATTCGTTACTGTTCCAGCAGATGATCTCCTCGCAAAAACGAGATAAATGCATCATGACGAGGGACAGATCCGATAAAAACTCAATGACATAATCACGATCGGATACGGAATCCATACTGTTTGCAGTAGGTCCGTAAAAGCCAAGAAGTTCGGCCGTATACTTTCTGTCCAGTGGATACGTTGTTCCTGCAAGAGCTCCTGCCCCAAGGGGACAATAATTCATACGCTCGTAGGCATCTTTCATCCTGCCCCGATCCCTGGCAAACATCTCAAAGTAAGCTCCCAGGTGATGTGCAAGCGTCACAGGCTGGGCTTTCTGCATATGGGTAAAGCCCGGCATATAGGTGGATAAATGTTCTTTCATCAGGTTATGAAGTTCTTTCAAAAGTTCATACAAAGCCTGATCCGTCTTTAACACCTGATCACGGACGTACATCCGCATATCAAGTGCCACCTGATCGTTTCTGCTCCTGCCGGTATGGAGACGCTTTCCCGCATCTCCGATCCTGTCCGTCAGGATCGCTTCCACAAAGCTGTGGATGTCTTCATATTCCGGAGAAAAGGTAAGTTTCCCTTCATCGATCTCCGTTTTGATCTGAGACAGACCCTTCAAGATCTTCTCTTCATCTTCTTTTGATATGATCCCCTGCTTACAGAGCATCTTTGCATGTGCCATACTGCCTTCGATATCTTTTGCATACAGACGTGAATCAAAGGAAAGGGATGCATTAAAGGCATATACGGCCTCATCCGTTGCCTTGGTAAATCTACCGCCCCATAACTGCGCCATGGGCACCTCCTCATAACGATCAAACTGTTTTGTTTAGTTTATCTAAATTTAATTTTTCTGTCTAGAGCGAATTGCCAAAAAGATGAATACCACAAAGGATGCAAGGGTGATCACAAGGCCGATCTTTTTTCCTCTCGGCGTAAATTCCAGCGAAACAATATGTTCCCCTTCCCGAATGGGGATCGCAAGGAAAGCATCACAGAAAGCGGAATATTCGGTGATGACACCATCAACCTTTACTTCAAACCCTTTATCATAAGGTACCGACAGCATAAGGATACCGTCCTCCTTTGCCGTAACCTCTCCCTTTAACCCACGGTCTGTGGTTTTCATGACATAAAAACTTTCATCCGTCAAAAGATCAAGTGTTTCTTTCATTGCCTCCGTTTTGCAAACGTAAGCGTGAACTTTTACCTGATCCATGGAACCGGTGGTGGTGGTCAGGGTAACGGTATCATCCGGTCCGCAATCTCCAAGGCAAAGAAGGTGACCTTTTCTTGCATTGGCATATTCCTTTAATCGCTTCTGTTCCTTATTTCCGTCCAGGACCAATACTTCGATAGTATCCCCTTTGGATTTGCTGCCTCCGGAGATATACACGTAATAAACTCCGTCTACCGGTGTCGCAACTTTTGTTTCATTGCCTTCCGTTTCCGAATCAACGGAAGTAAAGAGCTTATCTTCCACTCCGAGGATGTTAGCAAAGCGGTTTTGGGCTTCCAATGCGCTCCCTTCTTCAAACTTCCATTTATAGTTCATCTCTTCGGGAAGCACATAACCGATAGAGGTGCGTTCATCCAAAGCATATACTCTTGTTTTATCAACGGAAGTCAGATAAGTCCGGAAAGGATCGTTCCACCAGCCTTTATCGGAAGTGAAATATTTCACGCCAAGAAGTGCGGAAGTAAGGGGTGTGGAACCTTCAAAATGGTAATACACCTTACTGTAATCAAATCCAAGCTGCTGATAAAAACTCTCAACACCCTTTTGCACCGTGCTGGAAAACATAGTTGCGGTCTCAAAACCGGCAAGGGGGCCGTCGTTCTTCGTCATACGGTTGTTGGTTTCCGTGCGGTAAAAACCGGAATCGAGTCTGGCAAGTTCCCGATCAATGTTTAGATAGTTCTGGTATTTGTTCATGTACTTACTTCGAGTCACAACACTGAGACTTGTTTCGTACATATTGATACCGGCCTCCGCGATCACAAGTGCCGTTAACGCAAAGATCGCAACTTTCCTCATACTGTCTGAAGTCTTACATTTCCATAATGTCAGGAAAATTGCATAAGCGACCAAAAACAGAATAGTCATCAGAAATGCTTTATTATCCGTATAATCCGACTGATCCTTCACAAGGAAGATAAAGAGAACAGGCAGGATCAGGGAGATCCCAAATGATGCCCCAAGTCTCAAAAGATGAGCCTCTTCCATGTGCCAAACGGCTTCGTAACACATGATGAGGATCAAAAAGATATACAAAAAGGACTGTCTTGCCGGAAGCGAATCCGGATAATTTAATCCATGCCAGATAAAATTCAGGATGTTGATACTGAAGCTGGCGATAAAGAGTACCACCAGCGCTCCGTGGGCGATCCTCTTCCGAAGAGCGATCGATCTGCAGGAAAAATAGAGAGGTAACAGGAAAAATATCCCTACGCCGCAGTAGATATTGGGCCAGTGATCTGTTTTGATCTCCGTCAAAACATTCATGCTGTGTCTTGCGATGACATCAAAGGGACCA
>JAIKZU010000046.1 GCA_024681985.1 Lachnospiraceae bacterium
GAAAATGCGTAGCCGCGAGGAGGGCATCTGGAAAGAGTTTTACAAAAATGACTGCGAAGCCGACATCAGACAGTCTTCCTTCGTTGCGGAGAGTCTGATGTCCTATTTACGGATCCTTGGAGACGGACCTCACTTTTACAAATGGCAGCGGCATTTCCAGGAGGGAGCCGGCGGTGACAAGGTCCATTTGATCCTGCGCATCAAGGCCCATCTCACGGATGAGGAGATCTTCGAATTGATCCGGAAAACCAGATAAGTGCGGAATGAAAGCAAGCTTTCGCTTAGCTCGCTGCTTTATGGTATAATGTAACGGTGTGACGGTCGTTGGCTGAAACGACGAGGAGGCTATACTATGACATTTAATTGCGATACCTGCACTTACTATATTTACGACGAAGATGACGAAGCCTATTACTGTGACATGGATATGGACGAGGACGATGCCGTTCGGCAGATGACCCATACCCATACCCAGTGCCCGTATTACCGCAACAACGACGAGTATGAAGTTGTAAGACATCAGATGTAGGAGGCTTTTATGGCATTTAACGAGAAAAAGGAAGGCACGCATGGCGTGCCTGTTAGCCCGAACGCTGAGCGTTCGGTGTCGACGGCTGACGCCGTAACGACGAAGGTATTTAAGACCGCTTATCTTGCAGGGGAACTGGAGTTTGAAGATATTGACGATTACGTTGATTTCTGGAACAAACACGACGAGGATCCCCGTACCCTTCGTGAGTTTTTAGGCCTCAACGAAGAGGAAGAGGATGCCTGGATCAGCATCGGTGATGATGCGCTCCTGGAATTATTAGAGAAACAAAAGAAATGATCGGAGAGTAGTTTTTGTTATGCGTTCATCGGATATTTTGATCAAAAAAAGCGTATTTTGCGTTTTTGATATCAACCTGCCTTTTGTAAATCTGACGGAGTTTATCTGCAACTCCGAAGAAGAGCAGGGGAAGTTCATCTTTTCCCTGATCACGAAATATTATGATGATATTACCGGGAGAAAGGGTGCCTACACGGATGAGGATCCCCTGGGGGTTTTGTTATCCAAGGGGCCCGATCCCTTTGAAAGCTTTGTGACCTTTGCGGGGGATGAGATCCACCATATGATGGCGGAGAATCCCGAGATCCGCCAGGGAAGCGGGGTTTTTTTGTGGGCTGTTCTCGGCGAAGAAGAGTACATCATCTTCTTTAAACTGAATTACCAGGCAGGGTTCCTCTGCCAGGTGGGCGAAGAAGGACTTGTGAGCTGGAAAAAGAACACCAAGCTGATCCCCATGAGCTCCAAAAAGTGCAACGAATACGTGTACATCAATCTCTCGGATCAGACCGTGAGAGTGTCCGATTTTTCCTGTTATGTGGACGGTGAGAAGGTCAATTACCTGGCATCGAAGATCTGCAAATTGGAGCCCAAGAAGTCCGAAAAGCAGACCGTGGAAGCCATTGTGGACACCATCGCCGCGACCATCGAAGAAAAGTACGAGGAGAAGGCCCCCGAAAAACTGCTGGAGTCTAAAAAGATCCTGGCGGATATCGTGGAAGAAAAGGGTGTGATCTCCAACCAGGATATTCAGAACTACGTGTTTGCCGACAATACCGATGCTGCCGACCGTTACATGGAAAAAGTGGTGGAGGCGCGGCTTCCCAAGGAGTCGGTTGCAGTCAGCAACAAGATGGAAAAAAGGCTTACCAAGAAGCAGAAGATCATCACCGAAAGCGGCATCGAGATCCTGGTGCCCGTGGAATATCTTCGGGATACTTCCGTATTCGAGTATGTGCAGGATGAGAGCGGAAAAGTCTGCATGATGATCAAGGAAGTCGGACGGATCGTCTAAACAGTTTTTGATAACGTGAAAAACCCGCAGAGGGATTTGATAAAAGAAGGGAGATTATGAAAAATGGCTGAAGAAACAATGCAGGATCTGGCAAAAGAGCTGGAGAAATCCTACGAGAAACTGGACAAAGGCTTCGATGTGGAACTCTGGGAAAAGTTCGATGAGATGATGAAGAACAATGAAGTCTTCACCGTTACCGTGGAAGAAGCGGTAAAGGGCGGCGTTGTGACTCATGTGGATGATGTGAGAGCATTCATTCCCGCATCCCATTTGTCTGCTTCTTATGTGGAAGATCTGAACACCTTCGTGAAGAAGGAACTGGAAGTCAAGATCATCACCGCAGAACCCGAGAACCAGAAACTGGTGCTGTCCGCAAAGGAAGTTGCCAAGGCAAAACAGGCAAAAGAAAAGGCAGCTAAGATGTCCGCTCTGAAAGAGGGCAGCGTGCTG
>JAIKZU010000060.1 GCA_024681985.1 Lachnospiraceae bacterium
ATCAAGATGGAAAAAACAACACCCTCCCCGATAAAAATTATTAAATCGATTGACCAATGTCTGCTCCGCCTACATCTGATGCCGGACGACTTTATATTCATCCCCGTCCCGGAAGAAGGGGCATCCGGTTTCCCGGCCGCTGCCATAGGATCCGCTCATGATGCGGCCATAGTCGTCCTCATCCATGTCTGCCTCGCAGACGTATTCTTCGTATTCTTCATCATACGCAAAGTATGCGCATTCTTCGCAAATATTACTTATCTTCCTCGCCTCGCAATACTTTTAGATCGTGTTCCAAGTCCTTTGCGTCCCCGATCTTCACACCGGATTTCGCAACCTTTGCTTCGGCTTCTTTTACGATGCCGCGGGAGGTTTGGGCCCGCTGGATGTAGTCCCGCAGACCGTCCGGTTCATGTTCCAATTTACAACCGATGACCACCTGTTTACCCAGGCGCGCCTGCTGCCGTACCACCACGCCTTCCAATTCATACTTCGTTGAGACCCGAGCCTTGCCGGGTTCGGAAGATATCTCCTCCGTCCAAGTCAGATGACAGATCTCATTTACTGAAGGGATGATCTTTGGATTGTCAAAGATCACCGCAAATCCGCCGTGGCTGACATCCTTTACCATGCAGGGATGGGGCTCATTCTTGAAATGAAGGGCGCCGTATTGATTAACCGAGATCCGAAAGGATTCCCGGCGATTAAAGGGTCTGGCATTGGTGGAGGATGCGATCACCGTACCCATGGATGCGGAGTTGGAATTCGCACGCACAAAACTGATGGCTACATCCGGCCAGCGGTATACCTTGCCGTTTTCCTGGATGTAATACAGGGTGTGGCGCACTTTCTCCGACATGAAGTCCACGCTGCGGTCGTCATGGATCGCATTTTGAACCACAATGTAATGGGAGATCTTTCTCTTTACTAAGATCCCTTTTACCATGGAAAGAAGGCTCTCATCCGTCAAAGGCTCCACGTCAAAATCCATCTGCTGGTCCAGTGCTTCATCCTCTGCGGAAATGCGGATGGTACCGCCCTCTTTACCTATTATCTCATCTACATACATAAAACTTTGAAAGGAGACGTATAAAACGTCCCTATCTCCTATTCTTCCACTGTTTCCGGTGTGACCGCAGCGGGCTCCGGTGCAGGCAAGCCGGCATCCGTGGTCTTGTCTACCAAAGTCTCGTAAAAAGTAGCCGTGGCAGATACGGAAACCGCTCCATCCAGTGCTGTTCCGCTGTCTACAGAGGAACAACTTGCATCTTTTACCAGAACACGGTATTTACAATTCACCAATCTTGAAAAAAGATCCATGGCCTCAGCATAGCTGGCACAGGTGTAAGTGATTGTAAAGTCCCGTCGTACCTGATTTCCGCTTACGGTGACCGGTGAAAATCCCACGGAGTAGTTTGCCGTATTGGCTAAAAGATCGTTTAAGAAATTGATCTCATTGGTACGATTGTTATAGCTTTCCATGGAAGGGGTATCGGCCGGCATGTTTTCAATTTCCTGCTTCATCCGTCGATATTCGGCCACTTTTGCTTCCAAAGCATCCGCTTCCACAGTAAGAGACGCTTTCTGGGAATTCAGATTCTGTTCCTGATTCCGTAGGGGCATATCCACTGCGTAAAAGTAAACCACAAGTATCAAAAGTACTGCTAGAATACCCAACAGGATCTTTTCAGTGGTGGTAAATTCTCTGCTCAATCTTCCGTCCAGTTTCATTTACTCCACCTCCGTTTCAGCCGTCGTATCCGCTTCCTGTTCATCGTCGCTTACCACATCCTTTAGGTAGATGGTCACCTGGGCAGTTGCTTCCTGATTTCCGGTAAACTGAATGCTTTCACCCTCTGTCGCACTGTAGACGATACCGGAATCATCCGTGGCCGCTGCCACCACCTCACAGTATTCTACCATATCGTCTTCTTCCAGATCGGCCACGATCTCACCGATCTCCTGGAAGGTCACTCCGGTAATGGGAAGTGAAACGATGTTTTCCGAAACGCTCCAGGATCCCACAAAAGCCCGGTTTAATACATGCTTACTGATGAGACGTGCCACATCTTCCCGATCCTGCAGTCTTAATTCATCCTCGGTCATATCGGTATAGGTATAATGAGCAAACTGCTTTTCCAGTTCTCCGTAGGTTGCGATCTCTTCCTTTGCTGTATCGATCCTGCTTTGCAGTTCGTTTACCTCACCGTTTAGACGGCTGACTTTTACGAAGCGGTCTGCCACAAATACTTTTCCGAACACCCCTGCCAATAAAACGATGAGAATGATGGCGGGGATCATAATGGAAAGCTTCATCTGCTCTACGCCGATGATGGCAAAATTGATCCGATCCTGTGTGGGATAATTCTTTTTTGCCACGCTGATCTTCTTTTTCTTAGGCTGCTCTGCTGCCGCGGTTTCTGCTTCTGCTGCCGCGTTGGTCTGATTCATGTTATCCATAGTCTATACCCTACGCTTTCAAGTCTTCCAAGATACCTGCTGCCAATACAAATGCCGCGCCTTCCACAGGGGAAAGACCACCCTTATCCTCAAACAGATCCCAAGCAAAATGCACTTCCATATCCATGCTCTCCTCTATGGCGGCTCTCAAAGGATCAATGCTGCCACCACCTCCGCAGAGATAGATCTTTTCAAAAGATGCATCCGGATTGGAATAACGCAAAAAGTTCATGGTCCGCATCAAAGACACCGCCATGTTTTCGTATGCATTTTTACAAACATCGGAATTCTGACAATCCTTGTGATTGGACATCAGATATGTATGGGCGATATGCTCGTCCACCGACATCATTTCCGCTACGGCGGTTACGATCCCCTTTGTTCCGATCTCGATCTCATTAGTAGTCCGATAGGATACCCCGTGAAATACATCCATACGGGTGTGGGTATATCCCAGATCCAGGATACAGTAATCTCCGGGGGCGTCCTTTAATTTCTCATGCTGCCGTAAGATACCCTGATAACAGCACAACATGGGCGCCGCTTTTTTCATTTTCAGTCCCGCTTTTCGAAGGATCATACGGTAGTTTTCCACCATTTCCTTCGGCACGGCCGCCGCAAACATATCCATGGTACCTTCCTCTTCATGAATAGACTCCATGGCATAATCAAACATATAGTCTTTTAACTCTTCCGTAATGTAATCACGGAATTCAAAGGGCAGATTGTAAATAAGCTGCGGAGTGGTCATGATGGGCAGGGTCACGTTCTTTAGATAGATCCGTTCTCCGTGTAAAACCACTGCCGCGTCGGAAGCGGAAACACGATTTGCCTTCATGGTCTCTCGAAGGAATTCTCCCATGGATTCTAAGGAAACCACTTCCCCTTCCTTCACCAGATTCTCAGGCATATCCGCCGAAACGACTTTTTTGATCTTTTTTCCATTGGAGACCACCAGCTTCAACCGGTTGGTTCCGATGTCAATTCCTACGATGTTTCCCATAAGCTACCTCAACTTCAAGTATGTGTATGTGTTATTTCTCAAGAGAAAGAATAATTCATCAACTACAGGATCAGAAAAGTAAACCCAGGTACCAGTTCACCAACGGTTCCCCGAATAAAAGCATGCATACACAGGCTCCTGACAGGAAGGGCCCGAAGGGAATAGGAAGACTCTTTCCCTTTTCCCGGTTGTGGATACACGCTACAACAAGCCCGATCAAACAGGCCAGGATCATCATAAACAAGGTGCCGGTAAATCCGAAGTATAAGCCCGCCACTCCGATGAGCTTGATATCTCCGCCTCCTAAGCTGTCCCGCTTTAATATACGGTCCATCAGAAGAGACAAAAGCAAAAATGCCACGAGATAAACTACACCGGCCAACAGTCGAAGAAGCACCTGCCGGAGATCATATCCGGAAAATGGCAGATACAATGCCCAAGCCACTAAACTGATGAGCAGTGTCCCGTTGGGGATCTCATAGATCTCTAGGTCCACGAGACTTAAGCAAAACAAACAGCAGATAAAAGCAAAGTCCCTTATGAAAAGAGGCGTAAGCCCCCCGTGGATAAAGGTAAGTACCGTAAGGGTCCCCAAAATCAGCTCCGTCAAAGGATAACGGACAGAGATCTTATCTCCACAGTAACGGCATCTGCCCCGGGTTAAAAAAAAGCTTACGATGGGGATCAGATCCAGTGCGGAAAGTACGTGTTTGCACTTCGGACAGATACTGCGTCCCCTCACAAAGGACATATGGTGGGCGATCCTCCAGGCGGCACA
>JAIKZU010000067.1 GCA_024681985.1 Lachnospiraceae bacterium
TTTTTTATTTTTAAAACTTGTTGGACATCTGTTGGAGACAGTGTGATAAAATGATCACAGATCAATCGAAATAGCTCTTTTACAAAGGAGACAGTTATGGATAACTATAAAGAATTAAAAAAAGAAGCGTTTAGCTTTAAACCCGAAGCATTCAATCAAGAAGAGTATGAACTGGAGCAGAATCTTAACAAAGAAAAGGAAAAAGAACGCCTCGAAAATAAGGAGCGGGCTGAGGAATACAAGCGCCAACAGAAGGGAGAGAAGTGGATCCCGGAGGGCACCATCCCGGAAGTTGAAAGTGCTCTGGAAGAGGACATGGAGGCTCTCGAGGAAAAGAGAGAAGAAGTGAGCGCCATCATTGAAGATACCGTTCGCCCCATCTCCACCACCAAGCATTATAAAAAGAACAAGCGCCAGATAGCAGCAGCCAAACGTTATCGTCAAAAGAAAGAGAGAAAACGGGAACGCGACAACAAGCTGGAAATGGACGAGTTGATCAAAAAGGAAGCGCAGCGGCGCCTGAACAAGACCATGTTCGATCAGTATAGCGAGGAACAGGAGTTCCGTATAGAGGCATTTTCTCCGGATCTGGAGAAAATGAAATCCGAGCATGAAGTGGTGATGGAATATACGCTAAAGAAAAAGAACATCATCAAGCCCGACGAATACGAGTACAAAGCAAAGGTTACGGATAAGGAATCCAAGGTAGAAGAAAAGCGCAGAAATGCCAAGCGTTTGGAAGCGGATCTGAACATGGTCACTGACAGAAGTGTCCGGTCTCGCAGGGAAGTGCCCATGGACATCAAAAAGAAGTTTGATTACCGCACGTTTTCTGACTTAAACGACGTGACCCAGTTTATGAACGAGCAGGACGGGATGCTGGCCATGAAGCTGATGGGCGAGTACAACGAATACGACAAGGGCTACGAGACCAGAAAGAAAAATGATCCCCAAAAAGCGGAAAAGGTACGTCAGTACGATAAAGAGACCCGGCTGTATCCGGCTATGGATCTGATGTCCGATCATATTATGAAGATCGATTATCTCTCTTTGGATATGTCCAATGATACCGTGCTTGTTAAAAATGCCATAAAGCTGGAAGAAATGAGCAAGGCGGTACAGGGATTTACCAAGATGCTGCAGCAGCATCCGGATTATCTGGAGTACTCCATGAAACGTAAGCTGCGGGAAAGAGTAAACGATGGAGAAGCCGATACCGATGTTTCCTTTGGCGAACGGCTGATGAAGCGGTTGGATCTGTTGACCGCCTTGTCCGATTACTATCGGGTCAGACGCCTGATCATTGAGGATGAGACCTACTCTCAGTTCGCAAATGAAGAGATCTCCTATGAGGAGACCGCCGCCGATACACCGCAGATGAAACGGGTAAAGAAGCTTTTGAGATCTTCCTTCTATCTGGCACAGAATATTTCCGAAGAACTTGGAGGACGTTACGGGGTGCCGCAGGGATTCAAGGATGGAGATGGAGAGGGACTGCTCCTTCGGAATAAGATCAACTACGATGTGGAAGATGCGCCGGGATACCGTGAGATGCTGAAAAAAGTGGAAGAGACCGGCGACAGTAAAGAGATCCTTAAGTTTAAAGAAAAGTTTAATGCCACCAGAGATAAGCAGATTGCAAACCGTATAAAGGAATTCGGTGAGCAGTCGAAGCGGATGTACGAATTGGAGAACAGCCGATATTTCATCGCTCCCAACTGGATGAGAGGAGCACTTTCTATCGATCCGGCCAAGCAGGTCACCAAGAAGAAACCCGGGACCTATTACTCGGTTGGTGATGCCGGCACAGATATGCCGATGCAGGTGGAAGATATTGCCAAACGCGGCAAAAAGAAACTGGCTGCCCGTTTCAAAAAAATGGGCAATGACAAGACCCAAGGCGCGAATTGGGGGGATTGCCCGAAATTCGACGGTGGAAAGGATGACTACCTGAAAGGTATCCAGATCTCTGACAGTTGGAATCGTATCTTCCACGCCATGAGCACGGAGTATGCTTACCGACGTACGGATGAAGAGATGCTGGAGATGGCGGATCTTTTGTCCATACAAAAGGATGTGAAATGGAAAGAGATCAAAGATCCGGAGGAGATCGCATTCTATGAGAGTGCTTATAAGGAAATGGCCATGAAGCTCCTTTCCATGGAATATGCTACCGCCGTCAGACAGTCGGAAAGCATCGGTATAGAAGCCTTCCTGTTACATCCCGTGGATCTGGCGATGCAGATGACCGCTCAGCTTCGTTCCGTGAGCATGACGAATTCCATCGTAACCAATGTGGATACAGAAGGTAATCTTCCACTGGTGGATAAGCTCTTTAAAGAGAATAATACCGATGGCCGCTATGAATTTGATACAAAGCTGTTTCATGCGCATGGCTGCATGGTCGCTTCCTTAAATATGAAACTGCAAAATCTATGCAGTGCATTTACGACTCTTGTGGTAGATGACGATAGAGAGGAAGACTGCGAGGCCATGTTCGGGGATGCGAAATATTATAATAATGTCATAAGTCCGGAGTTAAAGAAAATGCAGGACAAAAAGGATCCGGAGGCGTTAAAAATAAAAGATACGAATTCAAAGACAGTGATCATCTGGTATTTCTCCCGGCATATGGAGTTCTTCACACCGGAGTATTTAAACAAGAAAGTCCATGGCCGCTTCATCCTTGGCGATGACATACAGCAAGCGTACTGGATGCAGATGTCTTCAAACGAAGATGGCATACGTACCGCTGTAAAGAATAACCTAGTAAATAAATATGATCAGACGGAGCTCGATGCATATGAGGAATCTTTAAAGAAGCGTGGCTTTTCACCCGTCCGCCATCAGGCGAAGGATGACGATCCGAATGAGAAAGTAACCTTTACCAGTAAGGATGGAAAAGCAAAGATCGAGTTAAAGAGGTCCGATATCATAAAGAACAGAGAGGCAGATCCCTACGGCTTAAAGGTTGTCAGCAGCGGATTTGATGAGCTTATGTTCAAGGATAAAGAGGGCAATGAATACATGCGGACCGGTTACGGACAAATGTAAAATGATCCCTTGCCACCGTCCCCGGGGCTCATCCTGCTACTTCCTTTCATCCGTATGTCAGCTCACTACATCCATTATACCAAAAAAAACCCCCGGGGCTCCGGGGGTTTCTGTTCTTGTATTTTTTGAGCCCTTGACTCCGTCCCCAGGGCTCATTTTTTTAGTAGAAGCGGCAGATGCTCTCGCCGTAAGCTTCCAAACCTTCTTTTGCCATTTCGATCAACTTCTTAAACATACCCTTCATCTCCTTTTTTCTTTTCCTTAAGTTCAATTGCATTATAGTCCCGGGTTTTATATAATACTTGCCATAAGAACGAAAAAAGTAGCCAAATCTTGTTAATATTTAATTGCGTTAATTAATTCAACCGCCGGGGCCGTCCCCCAACACACCCACATCCAACCATGAGAAAGGCGATATCATGTACGCTGTTTTTGAAAACACCGACGAAGAATTCAAGATCATCGACAAAAGATCTGTCCACGTACCGCCCCATGTCCACACCGCCATCGAGATTGTGCGCATCACAAAGGGCACCCAGGAGACCGGCGTGCTGCAGGAGCTCTACCATATGGAAGAGGGGGATGTGGCGGTGATCTTTCCGGAGCTGATCCATCACTATCAGGTGTTTTCCCCGGGGGAAAACCGTTCCCAAGTGATCCTGGCGGCCCCCTCCCTGTGCGGCGCCTATTTAAAGACTCTGCGGGAGTCTGCACCGAAGACCCCGGTGATCCAAAAGGAAAAGGTGCACCCGGATGTATACTATGCCTTTGAAGCCCTGTACCGGGACTATCAGGGCAAAAAAAGGGACTCCTCCGCGGAGGTGCTGCACCAGGCCTATTTGCAGATCCTTTTGGCCAGACTGATTCCTTGTTTGGATCTGACGGATCGGAAGGCCATGGAGAGCGATGATCTGATCTTTCGCAGTGTTTCTTATATCGCTTCCCACTTTACGGATGAGCTGTCCCTGACGAAAATGGCGGAGGATCTCTATGTCAGCCCCTTTGCCCTTTCCCGGATCTTTTCCAAGACCTTTCATACCAATTTCAATCAGTATGT
>JAIKZU010000145.1 GCA_024681985.1 Lachnospiraceae bacterium
TATGGTAATCGAACTTCCTGTGGTGGCCGCTACCGGCAGCGCGGAAGTCTTTGCCCGCGGCGGTATGAGCCTGCTTTTGGCTTCGGGGATCGTAACGGATATCGTCTTCGGATGTGAGGATGAAGAACCGGAGATGTTTAAAAAAGTTGCAGGATCCCTGTTAAAAGAATCCGATGCCTTTAAAGAACGGTTAAACGAAGGCCTAAAAAGCGGCCTTTCCTTTGCGGAAGCCCGCGCCAATGCCATCATAGACAACTGGGATGAGCCCTTAGAGAGGGAAGCCCTTGGAAAGTTTATCAAAAGCCCCAACAATATTTTGGGCATTGCCTACACCCAGGCTATTTTAGCCTCCAAACGGCAGGTGGAGATCCATCCTCTAAACCGCAAAGGGGTCTCTCACGACGACTCTACCCATTACGGCATCTATGCCTCTGCTTCCTTCCTGCGGGAGGCTTTATCCAACGAGAATTCCGAAGCCGGGGACATCATGGCCTTTGTACCATCTATGAATATGGACATTTTTGAGGAATGCATGGCGGAGCATAAACTGGTATATGCTTCCGATTTCTCGGTTTTATTACACGAAAAACTACTGTCCAAAAAGGACTTTTCCAATATCATGGACTGCACGGAGGATATCTCCAACCGGATCATCAATGAACGGGAGAACTATCTTTCCTTCGAACAGTTTTCGGATGTATTACACACCAAGAACATGAACCTTTCCCGGATCCGCAGATTATTGATCCACATTCTTTTATCCGTTACCTCCGTAGATCTTTCCGTCTTTAAAGAAACGGGCTGCGCCCCCTACTATCACATCCTGGGATTTACAAACACCGGATCGAATCTACTGGCAACTATCCGTGAGAACTCCCGGCGGTTTGTATTTACTTCGCCGCAGGAGGTGCCGGAGGATATCGATGCCGGGCGGCTGGCACTGCTCAAAAAAGACCTCTATGCGGCTGATCTCTATCGCGCCATACAGACGCAAAAATGCGGGCATACCCTGCCTTCAGAGTACACCCGCAAATTCACCATGCATCCGGATATTAGCAGCATATAGAACAGTATATTAATCCGGAGAACAAAAAACACTCCAAGCAGGCCCTCCGCAACGCCGGCACTTAACGAACGAAGTGAGTTTAGTACCGTTGCGTGAGGACAGGGCGATAGCGCAGCCTGCGGGAGTGTTATTTTTGTTCGATGGATTATAGAATTATACTAGTGGTGGAATAACCGCAATCCAGTAAATGCCATTACCATGTTGTATTTGTTGCACGTTGCGATCACATGATCATCCCGGATGGATCCACCGGGCTGTGCCACGTATTTCACCCCACTCTTATGTGCCCGCTCGATATTATCTCCGAAGGGGAAGAAGGCATCGGATCCTACGGTCACATCCGTCATCTGATCCAGCCAAGCCCGCTTTTCCTCACGGGTAAATACCGAAGGCTTTTCGGTAAAGATGTTTTCCCAGTTACCGTCCGCCAGGACATCCATGTACTCCTCTCCGATGTAGAGATCGATGGCGTTGTCTCTGTCTGCCCGTCGGATATCCGGCTTAAAGGGAAGATTTAACACCTTTTCGTTCTGTCGCAGCCACCAGTTGTCCGCCTTCTGTCCGGCCAGCCGTGTGCAGTGGATCCGGGACTGCTGTCCGGCACCGATACCGATGGCCTGACCGTCCTTGACATAGCATACGGAATTGGACTGGGTGTATTTTAAGGTGATCATGGCGATGCTTAAGTCGATCTTTGCCTGCTTGGGCAGATCCTTGTTCTCCGTAACGATGTTGGAGAAGAAGGTATCATCGATCACCAGCTCATTTCTGCCCTGCTCAAAAGTAATACCGAAGACTTCCTTCCGCTCAATGGGATTGGGCTTATAGTTTTCGTCGATCTGGATCACATTGTAGTTTCCGTTTTTCTTTTTCTTTAGGATCTCTAAAGCTTCCTCCTCGTAACCGGGTGCGATGACACCGTCGGATACTTCTCTGGCGATGATCTTTGCGGTAGGTACATCGCAAACATCCGATAAGGAGATGAAGTCACCGAAGGAAGACATACGATCCGCGCCTCTGGCTCTGGCATAGGCGTTGGCCAAAGGAGAAAACTCCATATCCATATCCGCTACCCAGTAGATCTTTTTTTCCACATCGGAAAGGGGCAGTCCCACAGCGGCACCGGCAGGGGAAACATGCTTAAAGGAAGTGGCGGCAGGAAGACCCGTGGCCTCCTTTACTTCCTTTACCAACTGCCATCCGTTAAAGGCATCCAAAAAATTGATGTAGCCCGGCTTGCCGTTTAATACGGTAATGGGAAGTTCTCCTTCTTCCATGTAGATCCGGGACGGTTTCTGGTTGGGATTGCATCCGTACTTTAATTCCAATTCCTTCATAGCTTTCCTCCGTATATTACTTTAATTTGTTAAACAATCTGCTCTCATATGTTCCGGTAGCGATATCAATGTAACGTACGTACAAAGAGATCTTATTCTCCGGGTTTAAGCTTTCCCACATGGCATTGGAAAAACTGTCAATATCCCCGCTTAAGGCAACCTTTTCCGGCTCTCCCTCAAAGGAAGGCAGGGGATTTCCATCACCGATATAGGTATGGATGAAGCGTCCGATCCCCTCTGCGGGATTTTCATAGGCAAAGGTATAGCGATTGGAACCTTCTTCTCTGCCGTCATCACTTTTTAATATGGACATGGCGTAATCATACGCACCATCCTCCACATGCATAACGCCGGAAATACGGGGGGTAAAATTAGGTCCGTCCGGTTCAAAGGTACGGCTGCGGAGGGACTGTTCAAAGGTAAGTCCCGACTTCATGCCATCATAAATGGTATCCGTCTGGTCACCGTTTGTAACAATGGTATCATTTCCCAAAACCCGAAGGGGGGAATAGATGATAAGCGACGGATCCTCCAACTTGGATGGATCAAAGGCTTCGGTTTTGATTCCATCCTCCGTCTCCGTAAAGATCCGGTTCCTGGAGTTTTCGCTTCGCCCCATGATAAAATACGCACAGACTGCGCTTTTACCGTCATCGCTTCTGCCGATGACGATACCCCTTCCGGGATAAGCATTCTTTTTCAGTTCCTCAAACAGTGACAGTACCTTCATTTTCTTCCTCCTACTCACTTTAGTGTATCTGCCAATCCACAGGCGGTACATGATGCGCCTGCAAAAAGTCATTCGCTTTGGAAAAATGCCGGCAGCCGAAGAAACCGCGATAAGCCGACAATGGAGATGGGTGGGGACATTTTAAGATCAGATGGTTGGGATTGTCAAGTCCCGCCGCCTTGGTCTGGGCCGGTTTCCCCCATAACAGGAAAACAATGGGACGATCCTGGTCATTTAAGATCTTGATCACCGCATCCGTAAACTGCTCCCATCCCAAACCGCTATGGGAAGCGGCAGCATGAGCCCGTACCGTCAGGACATTGTTTAAAAGAAGGACTCCCTCATCTGCCCACTTGGTAAGATCCCCGTGATCTGGGATCACGAATCCGATGTCATCATGGAGCTCCTGGTATATGTTTTTTAAAGAAGGGGGGATATCCACACCCTTTTGCACGGAAAAGCAAAGTCCGTGAGCCTGGCCCGGTTCGTGATAAGGATCCTGGCCGATGATCACCACCTTCACCTTGGATAAAGGTGTATGATGAAAGGCATTAAAAATATCCTCCGCCGGGGGATAGATCACATGATTTCGATATTCTTCTTTTAAGGTATCATACAGTTTTTTATAATAAGGCTTTTTAAACTCCCCGGAAAGAGGCGTAAGCCAGTCATTTGTAATAGCTGCCATTCTGATCCCTCATCAAATCCAAATCTTTACAGACGCACGGAAACGCCCCGGTCTCTTAAGTACTCTTTTAAATCCCTGATCTCCAGTTCCTTATAATGGAATAGCGAAGCTGCCAAAGCCGCCTGGGCACCGCCTTTTGTCAGGGCATCGTAAAAATGAGATTTTTCTCCAGCTCCGCCGGAAGCGATCACCGGAATCTTTACTGCGTCAGATATCGCCTTGGTAAGTGCGATATCATAACCGGCCTTGGTACCGTCACAATCCATGCTGGTAAGCAGGATCTCTCCGGCACCGCGCTTTTCTCCTTCCATAGCCCATTCTACTGCATCTATCCCCACATCGATGCGGCCGCCGTGTTTGTAGATATTCCAGCCGGATCCGTCGGGTCTTTTTTTTGCATCGATGGCCAGCACCACACACTGGGAGCCAAATTTATCCGCCGCATCTGAAAGCAGATCCGGGTTCTCGATAGCTGAAGAATTCACGGAGATCTTGTCCGCTCCTTCCCGAAGGAGCAACCGGAAATCCTCCACACTGCGGATCCCTCCACCTACGGTAAAGGGGATGAATACCTGACTGGCTACCTTTGCCACCATATCCACCACCGTGTCTCTTTGGTCGGAGGATGCGGTGATATCCAAAAATACCAGCTCATCCGCGCCCGCTTTATCATATGCTTTTGCTACTTCCACCGGATCTCCGGCATCCTTTAGGTCCACAAAGTTAACGCCTTTTACGACCCGTTGGTCCTTTACATCCAAACAGGGAATGATTCTTTTTGTATGCATACTACACCTATATTTCCGCGAAATTCTTTAATATCCGAAGCCCCACATCCGAACTCTTTTCGGGATGAAACTGACAGGCAAAGACGTTTTTCGCTTCCACGGAAGCATCAATCCGTACACCGTAAGAGGTGGTGGCACAAACGATGTCCTTGTCCGTTGCATCCAGATAATAGGAATGAACAAAATACACATAAGGATTTCCGGTTATCCCGGCAAAGAGCTTTCCTTCATGCGGAAAGGAAAGGTCGTTCCACCCGATATGAGGAACCTTTCGATCCGCTTCCTCGGGTATACGGCGGATCTTTCCATTCAAAATGGAAAGCCCCGGCACACCGGGGCTTTCATCACTTTCTTCAAACAAAAGCTGTAAACCCAGACAGATGCCCAAAAACGGGATCTTCTCTTGGATCACCTCATGGATCACGGGGATAAGGTCACGCTCCTTCAAATGCTCCATGGCATCCGCAAAACACCCGACTCCCGGAAGGACCACATGGTCCGCCGAAAGGATGTCCTCCCGCCGGCTTGTAAGCAGGGTCTCATATCCTAATTTATGAAATGCCTTCTCCACACTTTTGATGTTTCCGGCATCATAATCGATAATCACTATCATCTATCTAATACTCCAGATTTACAGATTTTAACACTTCTCGAACCGCCCGGGTATAGTCCGGACGTTTATGGATGGCATACATATCCATGGCCGCACTTTCGGAGACGCCAAACTCATCCATCATACTCTTTTCTATTTGGGCTCCCAAGGCATTAAAGGCATCGGATATCTTTAGCTCTGCCGCCGCATCCTGATTTCTCACATAGGTATAGGTACCCTGAATGAGGGCATCCAAAGCCTCTTCGTAGCGCTCGTGTACCATAGCCAGATTGTACTGACGGATCTTAAGCTCCAACTTTGCCAGGATCCGGGCCTTCTCATATAATTCCGTTTCTTCCTCATCCAGATCATCGATGCGCTCCAAAACGGAATATGCTGCCGCATAGCTACCGGTCTCATACAAAGACTTGGCTTCCGAGATCCGTCTGGCATGATAGATGGTATTTCCACCCAGGATCACCAGTATCACGAAGGAGATGCCCAGTACCAAAAACGGGATCAGCTTCTTGATGGGGATCACCGGAGAATTGTCCGGTTCCTTCGGCGGCTTGTTGGCCTTCTTCTCTGCTTTTTCCGCAGCCTTTTGGGCCTTCTTTGCCGCTTTTTCCTCGGCCTTTAGCTTTTTGGCTTCTTCCTTTTCTTTTTTCTTTGCTTCCTTTAAGGCTTTCTTGTCGACAACCTCTTCACCCTCGGCAGGGGTCTGGTCATCCGTAAAGTCGGACAGGATATTCTCATCCTCTTCTGAAAGTTCCTCCATGGTGGGTGAGGTATCACCGATCTGCACGGTGCCGTCATCCGCTTGTTCCCCTTCGGATTTCTTGCCACCGAAGAGGCCGGAGAATATGCCTAAGATCTTTCCGAATATACCGCCCTTTTTCCCTTCTTCTCCGGCTGCACCGGATTCCAGATTGGTTCCTTCGGTGGCCAGTCCCTCGGCTGCATTTTCAAAGGCATCCCGGGACTCATCCAACTCCTCCAGGTTCTCATCCGCATTTAACAGATCCCCGATGTCCATTAGGTCCGCATCGTCGCCACCTAAGACATCCATCAGATCTACATCGTCACCGGATTCGTCCATCAAAGGAACTTCCTGGACACTGGCGTCCTTAAGCTCCGCCGCAGCATCCTCTATATCCAGTGTATCCACTTCAAATTCCGGCTGTAAAAAGTCTTCTCCCACAGGCTCCATATCCCCTGCAGGCAGATCTTCTCCTTCAGCGATCTCCGGTATCTCAGGGATCTCCTCTCCCTCGGCGATCTCCATCACATCGGGAATCGCTTCCTCCTCCAGGTCTCCTAAGGATTCAAACAACTCTTTGCTATCAACGCTCTCCTCATTCGATTCGCTTGCCACATCTATGGATGCAGGCTCCTCCGGCAAAGCACTTTCCGTTTCCTCAGCAGGCATATCCAGCGATATATCTGCCGGCTCTTTTGCCAATTCACTTGCCGGTTCTTCCGCCAACTCAGCTACGGGTTCCTCTGCGGCTTCCTCCGCCGGTTCCTCTACGGGTTCCTCCATGGAATCCTCCATGGAATCCTCCATGGAATCTTCCATGGGGATAGACAGATCCAGATCAAAGTTCTCCTGTCCCTGCTCCTCCGAAAGGATGTCGGAAACACCGGATAAGATGTCTTCCGCTTCCAGCTTGGCTTCCTTTACTTTGTCATTAATTGTATCCAGGATGTCGGCCGCCGGATCTTCCAATAATTCCTCGGCGATGGCCTCGTCCTCCGGGGACATTTCCTCCTCGAATTCCTTTAAATAAGCATCTGCCTCGTCCTCGTCCATGGAGGACAGTTCCTCCTCGAATTCATTTAAGAAATCGGATTCGGAGAAGTATTTATGCAGATTCTCCCGGGAAGACTTGTCATAGACATACGCATTTAAACCGTTGGATTCCATAAAATCATCGCCGGCGGAAACTTGTGTGCGTCGACGTATCTGTTCCTTGCGCTCTTCCTGTTCGGAAGCAAGGGCATTTTCATTTTGTTTCTTCGCCTGGTTGATGGAATCTAAAAGTCCATCCAGGTAATCCTCTGAGTTAGCCAAAGGTGCTTTCCTCCAAAAGAATAATTCTTATCATAAAATTAGGGATGTGAATTCCCCACATCCCTAACCGAAATCATTGGATTATTTTCTGGCATGTTCGTACTTATCAACCAATTCATCTACAGCCGAAACCAACTTTCCGATCTCGGGCTTCGTCAACTGGGCATCCGCTCCAACGGCCTCTCCTTTTCGACGGATCTCTTCGTTGATCAAGGATGAGAAAATAACAACCGGAATATTCTTCATCACATCGTGATCCTTGATCAGCTTGGTCAGACGATGTCCGTCCATCTGCGGCATCTCGATATCGGTGATCACCAGATGTACGTCATCCAGTACCGTCCCTTTATTATAGAACTCAACCAATTTATCCCATGCAGCCTGGCCGTTCTCATTCACAATGAGGTTTGTATAACCGGCTTTGTGTAAGCACTCCTGAATCAGCTTGGAAAGAAGTGCGGAATCCTCAGCCAAAAGGATGGGTGACTTGGAACGATCTCTGGATTCGTAATTATCCATATCAGAAACCTTCAGTCCGGTTTCGGGATTGATGTTGGAAACGATCTTCTCGAAATCCAGGATCACCACCAACCGGTCTTCCAGTTTAAGAACACCGGTGGAAACTCCCTTATCATCGGAACTAATGGTGCCGTCCGGGGTGTTGATGTCCTCCCAGGAAACACGATGGATACCGAGTACTTCATCCACATGGAATGCTGTATTTAAGTTATTGAAATTCGTGATGAAGAAAAGACCGATGATACTCGGATCATTCTCGTATCCCAAACACTTGCGAAGGTTGATCACCGAGATCATGGTATCTCTCGGCATAAAGATTCCCTCCACAAAAGGGTGCGAATTCGGAACCGGTGTCACGTGCTGATAGGTCAGGATCTCACGGATCTTTGCTACATTGATACCGTAGTAGTTATCCGCAACCTTGAACTCCAGGATCTCCAGCTCGTTGGTTCCTGATTCCAATAAAATATTAGTATCCATACTCTTCTTCCTCCCAGTTGTAATAATATGAAATACCTGAAATAGTATTCGGGGAACTATCCTTCAAATACGATATTGGTCTGTGCATCCCCCTGGACCAGTTGTAGACGGATCGTACTTAAGTCTGTCAGATACTCAGGCTTGAACTGGAACAATAAAACCAGTTCCTCCGATGAACCTGCCGCTATGGTGCCGCTGAAATTACTCATGTCATTTAAGAGAATGGTATTATCAGCGGTATTGGATGTCCCACCCACAGATACTTTAAACTTTGCCATCGTCGAAGGAATGTTTAATACGATGTCCGATCCGGTGTCATTCCTCACGTCAAAGGTCAATACCAAAAAGTCATTCCCTTCGGCAGGGGAGAGATCATAATATCCTCCCATGGAATAATACCCCACTTCGGCGGCATTCTTAAAAACAAATGTGAGTCCCGTCAACTGTAACGCCTCGGAGATCGTGGCACTGGGCAGATTGGCTAAGTCCTCTTCGGATACTGTCTCCTCCGTGGCTGTCTCCAGATCCTCCTCCGGTGCTTCCAATTCCACCTCGGTGCCCTCTGTGTCCGGAGTCTCCGGTACTTCGGGTTCCTCCGATACTTCCTCCGTCTCAGGTTCCTCCCGGCGAAGGTTGATCACACCCTGTACCTTTTTCTTATTGAACTTGGCCACTGTCTTCGCACAGTATGCCGCGATCATATCTTCCTGATCGGAAGAAAGCTCCGTCACCTGACTGCAACCCGTCAGGATAAAACTGAAAACCAGACAAAGTGCGTAAAAAATAAGTTTCTTTTTATTCACACGAATTCTCCTGCACGTTATCTTTTTATACAGTACCACTTTATCATTCTTAGGACGATTATTCAACAAAATTTCAGAATTTTTCTATCAATTCCTTGTATTATTTGTCTAATTCAAACCAGAATTCCACGCCGTTTTCGTAATTCGTCACGCCGCAATTCTTTTGGAAGGAGTCCATCACCGCTTTTACCACAGAAAGGCCGATACCGGTGCCGCCGTATTCCCGGGTTCTGGACTTGTCCACCTTATAGAATTTCTCCCAGATCCGATCGATGGAATCCTCCGGAATGGGATCTCCCGTATTAAACACGCAGATACGCACATCCTTTGGCCGGTCCTCTACATGGATCCGGACCAGCTTGTCGTATTTCGCATAGTGGATGGCATTTGTCAGATAATTGGTCAGCACCTGCTCCGCAAAAAATTCCTCTGCCCAGACCGTGGTATGGGGGAACTCCTCTGCCACCACCTTTACATCACTGTTGTCCGCCAGGATCCGGTTGGCACCCACCACGCCTTCGATCATTTCATTCAGACAGAAGTGCTCCATCTGGACGTTGCTCTTGCCATATTCCAACTGATTCAAGGCCAGAAGCTGCCGCACCATCACGTTCATACGCTTGGCTTCGTCGATGATAACCTCACAGTAATACTGCTGGCTCTCGGGATCATCACTGATTCCGTCGGCAAGCCCCTCGGCATACCCCTGGATCACGGCGATGGGGGTCTTTAACTCA
The DNA here is from genome assembly GCA_024681985.1 of Lachnospiraceae bacterium. GTDB lineage: Bacteria > Bacillota > Clostridia > Lachnospirales > Lachnospiraceae > JAILEN01. The sequence continues at coordinate 9,815 of JAIKZU010000145.1, forward strand.
TGGGATACATTGGACAAAAACTCCTTTCGCATCTGCTCGTTCTTATCACGTATCTCAATGTCCTTTTGCAATGCCACATTGGCTTCTTTCAATTCGCCGATGGCAGATTCCAAAGACTCACTCAGTTCATTCATATGGATGCCCAGGCTGTCGATCTCATTACCGGGGACCTTCGGCGTGTATTTGGCATCGAAATCCAACTCCGTCATCTTTTTGGAGATATTGGTCAGCTCCTTGACGGGGCGGGTGAGATGCTGGGCCAAAAGCCGGGATACGAATATACAAATGATGAGAGCAAAAGCACCCACCATGATCAAAAACCGGTTCGTCAGCTTTGCGCTTTCTTCCATACTGGCAATGGGGGTCCGGATCATGATGATGTTATTGTCCGACAACGTGCCCCACAGCACCAGATACTCCTGCTCACTGCGGTCGTCATTTAACAGCTGGATGGTGTAATTGTCCTCCGCCCGGTTGATCCAGGACTGCTCTCCCTGGCTTCCGCCTAGGAGGATCATGTACATCTGGCTTTTGATGAGGTCGTATTCACCCTGGGTAGCCACCATAACGGAGCCGTCCGCCGTCATGATCAAAAAAGAAAGGTTATCCCGGGAGGCCATGGATTCCAGATGATAATAATAATCATCCTCATACAAGGATCTGTCCTCTGATGCGGTATAGATCCCGTTAAAGGCTTCCACCATGGCTTTTCGCTTATTGATCATGTAGACACGGCTTAACAAGGTGGAGTTCATGATGGCCATGGCGGTGATCACCCCCAGAACCACCAAAACGATGGATATGGATATTTGATTTGCTATGCTCTTAGGCCTCTTCATCGACTTCAAATTTGTAGCCCATTCCCCATATTGTCTTGATCATGGAGCCCTTGTCGCCCATCTTACTCCGCAGCTTTTTCACGTGGGTATCGATGGTGCGGGCGTCCCCGAAATAGTCATAGTCCCATACACTGTTTAGGATCTTCTCACGGGAAAGGGCCATGCCCTTGTTCCGCACGAAATACTCCAACAGTTCAAATTCCTTGACGGATAATTCGATGCGCTTTCCGTCGATCTTTACCTCGTGGGCATCGATGGACATCTCGATGCCGGCGATGGAAATGTTCTTATCCTCACTGACGTTTTCTCCGGATCTGCGTAAAACCGCATTGACCCTGGCCACCAAGACCTTGGGTGAAAAAGGTTTGGAGATATACTCGTCCACTCCCAGAGAAAACCCGTTTAGTTCGTCCTCTTCCTCGGATTTCGCCGTCAGCATGATCACCGGCAGACGGGAAGTCTGACGGATCTCCTTTAACACCTCGAAGCCGTCTTTTTTCGGCATCATCACATCCAATATCACAAGTGCCACATCCGGATGCTCGTAGAAAAGATCCAATCCCTCCTGTCCGTCTGCAGCCTCCAAAACCTCATAATCTTCTCTCACGAGAAAGTCTTTGACCAGTTTGCGAAGTCTGGCTTCGTCATCTACCACAAGTATTTTAAGTCCGCGCATGAAAAACCTCCGATACAAAATAAGTACAGTAATCACTTCGAACGGGATTACTGTACCATAGAATTATGATAAAACTGTGAAAGAAACGAATCAAAAAAGATCCTACTGCTCCAGCTGTGCCTCCCTCTTAACAAGGGCAGCTTCTCTTTGGGAAAGGTCCTGTTCCCAGGCAGCGTATTTGTCCTGGAGCTTTGTCTCGTAATCCAAGATGGTGGGGGTCGAACCGGAAAGGGTGATACCGAACATGGCTACCACCACCGCCAAAAGGATCATGACAAGCATCCGTAAGGTACGCACTTTGACAGCCAATCTGCTGTTTACCAAAATGTCCTTTGGATCCTTTGTTTTCTCCGCCGTGGGCTTTTTTAAAGCCGTGGGGATGGGTGGAATATCCGTATCCGAAAGAGAACTCTGTCGATGCAGAGCACGGTTCAATTCATATAAAAAGGCATAGCCCACCTGGGTATGAAACAGATCCTGATCCAAAAGCTGCTGATAGACTTTTAAAATATCTTTGGCACTTTTACCGCCCATCTGCTTTTTCAGATAGGCAGCCGCCTTTTGCTCCCGCAGAGCATTTTGGTATTCTTCTTCCGTGGAAAAGCTAAACCCCTCCACCACTCGAAGTTCCGCCATACATCACCTCATACGTATCACTGCAACAAAGGTAACCTTAATATCGTGTTATATTCCTGCCACATCGATGAGGCTGAACTCATCCAAGGAAGCTTCCAGACTGCGGGCCAGCGCATTTGCGGTATCGATGGCCGTGATGCAGTGCACTCCGGTCTCAATGGCATTACGTCGGATCAAAAAGCCGTCTCTGGTCTTGTCTCCATGTCCCTCCGTGGGGGTGTCGATCACCAGATCGATCCGGTGTCCTAAGATCAGATCCATCACGTTGGGAGACTCCTGGGTGATCTTGTTGACCCGGAGGGCATCCACACCATTGTCCTGGAGATACTTTGCCGTGCTTCTGGTGGCGTAGATCTTATAGCCCAAGGCCGCGAACCGCTTTGCCACCTTTACGGATTCCGGTTTGTCCTTGTCACAGACCGTCATGATCATCTGTCTGTGTTTCGGCAACTTCACACCGGCTCCCAGGAAAGCTTTGTATAAGGCTTCGTCAAAGCTTTTGGCGATACCCAAACACTCTCCCGTGGATTTCATCTCCGGTCCCAATGAGATCTCCGCGCCCCGCAGTTTCTCAAAGGAGAACACCGGCATCTTGATGGCATAGTAATCCGCCTCTTTTTGAAGGCCGGGTTCGTAGCCTAATTCTTTTATCTTTTCCCCCAGGATCACCCGGGTGGCCAGATCCACGATAGGGATCCCCGTCACCTTTGAGATGTAAGGCACCGTCCGTGAAGACCGGGGATTTACCTCGATGACATAGACATCCTCATCCATGGCGATAAACTGGATGTTAATCATACCCTTTACATGAAGGGCCTTTGCCAGACGAGCGGTATAATCCGTGATCTTGTCCCGGATCATCTTTCCGATGGTAGGGGCAGGATAGACGGAAATACTGTCCCCGGAATGCACACCGGTACGCTCGATATGTTCCATGATACCGGGGATCAAAATATCCTCCCCGTCGCAGACCGCATCTACTTCGATCTCCTTGCCCTGAAGGTATTTATCCACCAGTATGGGATGATCCTGGGCGATACGGTTGATGATATCCATAAACTTTTCGATCTCATCATCATGGAAGGCGATCTGCATGCCCTGACCTCCCAGCACGTAAGAAGGACGCACCAAAACGGGATAACCCAGGCGGTTTGCCACTTCCTTTGCTTCTTCTTTTGTGTAGACCGTCCCGCCGGCTGCCCGGGGGATCTTTGTCTCTTCCAAGATCTTGTCAAAAAGTTCCCGGTCCTCTGCGGCGTCCACATCCTTGGCATCGGTACCTAAAATGGGCACGCCCATGCGCATCAGATCCTGAGTCAGTTTGATGGCGGTCTGTCCGCCAAACTGTACCACCGCCCCATCCGGCTTTTCCAGACGAACGATATTCTCCACATCTTCCGCTGTCAAGGGTTCGAAGTAAAGCTTATCGGCGATATCAAAGTCCGTGGAAACCGTTTCCGGATTGTTGTTTACAATGATGGTCTCAAAGCCCGCTTTGGAAAGGGCCCAGGTAGCATGTACAGAACAGAAATCAAACTCGATACCCTGTCCGATACGAATGGGGCCACTGCCCAAAACAAGCACCTTCTTTTTCCCGGAAGGCTTATCAGCCGCCTCGTTTTCACTTCCGAATACAGAGTAATAATAGGGGGTAGCCGCCTCAAATTCCGCTGCACAGGTATCCACCATCTTAAAGGCCGCGGTGATGCCGTTTGCATAGCGCAGATCCCGGATCTCCTCTGTAGTCTTTCCGGAAAGAGAGGCAATGACACTGTCGGGGAACTCGATGCGCTTAGCTTCTTTTAAAAGCTCCGGCGTCAATTCTTCTGTTTTTAGTTTCTGCTCCATCTCCACCAGGATGGCGATCTTGTCGATAAACCAGACGTCGATCTTGGTGATCTCATGGATCTCCATCTGGGATCTGCCCCGGCGGAGAGCTTCGGCGATACGATAGATCCGGCAGTCATCCACGATGGCCAACTGCTCGGAAAGTTCCGCATCAGACAGCTGGGAATAATCGTAGCTTAACAGGCTGTCCACATGCTGCTCCAAGGAACGGATGGCCTTCATGAGGGCTCCTTCGAAATTATCGCAGATACTCATGACCTCTCCCGTGGCCTTCATCTGAGTAGTCAGGGTCCGGGCCGCGCTTAAGAACTTATCGAAAGGCAGACGGGGGATCTTTACCACACAGTAATCCAGTGCCGGTTCAAAGGAGGCATAGGTCTTTTTCGTAATGGCATTTTGGATCTCATCCAGGTGATATCCCAGGGCGATCTTTGCTGCCACCTTGGCGATGGGATAACCGGTGGCCTTGGAAGCCAGTGCCGACGATCGGGAAACCCGGGGGTTTACCTCGATGACACAGTATTCAAAGGATGTTGGATGCAGGGCATACTGCACATTGCACCCTCCGGTGATATTAAGTTCACTAATGATATTTAAGGCAGAGGACCGGAGCATCTGATACTCTTTGTCCCCGATGGTCTGGCTGGGAGCCACCACGATGGAATCTCCCGTATGTACACCAACGGGATCGATGTTTTCCATATTGCAGACGGTGATGCAGTTTCCTGCCGCATCCCGCATCACTTCGTATTCGATCTCTTTCCAACCGGCGATACAGCGCTCCACCAAAACCTCATGGACACGGGAAAGGCGAAGGCCATTCTCTAAGATCTCCCGCAGCTCCTGCTCGTTATTGGCGATACCGCCGCCGGATCCGCCTAAGGTAAAGGCCGGACGGAGCACCACCGGATAACCGATGGTATTGGTAAAACGAACACCGTCCTCCACGGTCTTTACCACTTCGGAAGCCGCCACCGGCTCACCGATCTTTTCCATGGTATCCTTAAAGGCCTGGCGATCCTCGGCTTTAAAAATGGTCTCTGCCGTAGTACCGATGAGCTCCACGCCCTGCTCCTTTAAGAAGCCACTTTCATACAGCTCCATTCCTAAGTTTAAGCCGGCCTGGCCTCCTAAGGTGGGCAGAACGGAATCCGGCTTTTCCTTTCGAATGATCTGCTTTAACACATCCAAAGTCAAAGGCTCGATATACACCTGATCGGCGATCTCTTTATCCGTCATGATGGTGGCGGGATTGGAATTTACCAAACACACCTCCACCCCCTCTTCCTTTAGGGAACGGCAGGCCTGGGTGCCTGCGTAATCAAACTCCGCAGCCTGGCCGATGACGATGGGACCGCTTCCGATCACCAAAACTTTTTTAATACTATGATTCCTTGGCATTTTTTATCATCTCCATAAACCGGTCAAACAGGTATCCGCTGTCACAGGGGCCCGGACAGGCTTCCGGGTGAAACTGCACAGTAAAAATGGGCTTGCCCACATAGGATAAGCCTTCGTTGGTCCGGTCGTTTACATTGTAAAATGAGGGCACAGCAACGGATGGATCCAAAGTATCGGTATCCACCACATAGCCGTGATTCTGGGACGTGATATAGACTCTGCCGTCCACAAGATCCTTTACCGGATGATTGCCACCCCGATGGCCGTATTTCATCTTATGGGTGTCGGCTCCCGTGGCCAGGGCCATGAGCTGGTGCCCTAAACAGATGGCAAAAATAGGCAGGTTGGAGTCGTAGAGCTTTTTCACCTCTGCGATGATATCCCTACACTCCTTCGGATCTCCGGGGCCGTTTGACAGCATGATGCCGTCCGGCGCATCATTTATGATCTCCTGTGCGGAGGTGTGAGCCGGATATACCGTCACCTCGCATCCTCTTTTAATCAGGGATCTGGTGATGTTTTCCTTTTCCCCTAAGTCTAAAACGGCGATGCGATAGCCGTCTCCGGGGAAGATCTTTTTCACAGGGTCGGAAACCTTTGTCACCACATCTCCTACCCGGTAAGCTTTTAACTTCGGGATCACCGCATCCAAGTCGTAATGCTCATCCGTGGTGATCATACCGTTCATGGTCCCCTTGTCCCGGAGGATCTTTGTGAGGGCCCGGGTATCGATACCGCAGATGCCGGGGATATCCTGCTCCTTTAAAAAGTCCTGGATGGTGCCGATGGAACGGAAATTACTGGGAGTTCTGGACAGCTCCCGAACGATATACCCATCCGCCCAGGACCGGGAGGACTCCGTATCCGGCGTCACACCGTAGTTTCCGATGAGGGGATAGGTCATACAGATGGCCTGTCCCGCATAGGAGGGATCCGTCAGGATCTCTAAATACCCGGTCATAGAGGTGTTAAAGACGATCTCGCTTACGACCTCCCGGGTAGAGCCAATGCTTTCCCCGGTAAATACTGTCCCATCTTCTAAAATCAAAAATGCGCGCATGCTTTCACCCTTCGCTGAATCATTCTTATTGGAAATATTTAACACCGGCAGCAAAGATCTGCATATCCTGCTCACCGTAGATATTCTTGGCTACGGACCGGCCGATCCGCTCGGAATGACACATCTTTCCCAGGACTCTGCCGTCCGGGGATGTGATACCTTCGATGGCCATGTAGGAGCCGTTGATATTCCACTCTTCATCCATGGTGGGATTGCCGGCCTCGTTGACGTAGCGGGTAGCCACCTGTCCGTTTTCAAAGAGCTTCTTTAACCACTCTTCATTTGCCACGAACCGGCCCTCGCC
>JAIKZU010000207.1 GCA_024681985.1 Lachnospiraceae bacterium
ATGAAAAGAGTGTGGAGGATATCTTTGATTACATACCGCCGCAGAAGACGAACCAGATCTTTACGCCGAAGGATGTGGTAAAGCGTATGGTGGATATGCTTGAAGAAGAAAACCCCGGTTGCTTCGATGATAAGGATAAGACTTTTGTTGATCTTTATATGAAGTCCGGTCTCTATATCACAGAGATCGTAAAGCGTCTTTATCAAAGCGAGGAGATGAAAAAGCAATTTCCGGATAATGCGGACAGACTCCGTCATATCTTTGAAAAACAGGTATATGGACTCGCACCGACGGAGATCATCTATAAAATTGCAACCAGTTTTATCTTAGGATTCGATGAAGATGTACAGATCATAAAGCATAACTTCCGCCAGGTGGATGCGCTGCCTTATGCGAAGGAGGGGACATTGCAGGAAAAACTGGACGAACTGTTTGACTAATAGCGTAATGGCGAATAACTCCACGAAACGGACGAGGCTTCCTTGTCGCTTCGCTCCAAAGGTGTTATAATTTGAGAATATAAAAAATGGGGGCGGATCTGTGGCGCGTGTCACGAAACCGTCCCTATATTTGTAAAAGGAAATATAAGCTTCGGGAAAAGCAATACATTATCATGGACAGAGAAAAGGCGATACAGTCGTTTAAAGAATATACAGATAAATATGACTCCACCGATACCAAGATATGCTTAAAGATCGAGCATTCCTTTAAGGTATGTGAGATCGCGGAGCAGATCGCACGTGCGCTCAGTGTCCCGCTGGAGGATGTGGAGCTGGCTTGGCTGATGGGGCTCTTGCACGATATCGGTAGATTCGAGCAGTTACGGCAGTATGGAACATTCATCGATGCGAATTCGATCGATCATGCTAAGCTTAGCGCGGATATCCTGTTTCGGGATGGGCTGATCGAAGAGTATAGGGATGAGAGCCTTCCCGACGGATGGGAGAGTATTTGCGAGAAGGCGATCCGTTTGCATAATAAGCTGCTTTTGCCGGAGGACCTCGATGAGAGGGAACTTATTTTTTGCAACATCCTGCGGGATGCGGACAAGGCGGATATCTTCCGTGTCTTAGCGGAGATCCCATACGAAAAGAGGGTAAGCAGCGAAAGTGCGCCTAGGCGGGATCGAGCAAGGGAGGATGTGATGGACTGCGTCAGAGCACATCGCTGTGTTCCGCGGTTTTTGGAACGTACAAAACATGAGGCTTTGATATCCCAGTGTTGTATGGCGTTTGAATTGGTCTTTGATAAAAGCCGGCAGATCGTAAAAGAACAGGGGAATTTAAAGCGCTTGATCGAACAGGCGAAAGCGGAAGCGACTACGCCGGAGACGGAACAGTTATCGGTTTTGGAAGGAGAATTAAAAAAAGCCGGAGGCATCTTGTAAAAAACACTTGCAATCCGTAAAAGGCGTGATACAATCATATTGCGTAAAATGCAATATGTTTTTTTGAGGTATCATTATGAAAAACGAATTGTCTGTAGTTCAAAGAAGGATCAGCATCGTATGTAAGTTTGTTGTTTTAATATCCGCCGTTTTGGGAACATTTTTAAGCGCCTATGCCGGAAGACATTACTTCATGGGCGGTTCCGTAGTCTTTATGTATTTCACGATACAGTCAAACATCGCCATTGCCATTATTTCCGGCATTGGCCTATATTTGATGAACAGAGAAAAACCCATTGGTAAGGTATGGTACGTGGTCAAGTTTGTCGGCACCATATCCATAACGCTAACCGGTGTGGTTTTTTGTTTTGTCTTGGCACCTACACTCGGAGCGGATGCAGGAACATCGTTCCCATCATGAGTATCGAAGGGGACAGGGACATAACGGATGCCAGAAGAGGTGCGGGCGTCTATGACAGGCTCGTGGCAAATATGGACGAGTTAAGTAACAGGGGGCTGATCTTCGGAGCATCCCGAGATGGTATTTGTTTCCTTCCCCGGAGATGAAAAAAGTTCTGGAGGATGTATCGCTGCCGGACGCGGATTTTTCCATATCAATTCACACGGCGGCCTTTTAAATGATGATCATCAGGGCGGTTGTGTTCTTTTTGAAAAACGTGATCAGGTGGTGGATATTCAAAAAAGATTGGAGGCGTAGTATCATGAACGATCTTTTGGAGATAATCAAAGGTAGAAAAAGTGTCCGTACGTTTGACGGCAACCCGTTAAGCGACGAGCACAGAAAACTTCTGGAGGAGTATGCAAAAGGCATCACGAACCCGTTTGATATTCCGGTGGAGTTTGTATTTTTGGATGCAAAAGAGCATGGCCTTTCCAGTCCGGTCTTATCCGGTGAGACTTTATACGTCACCGGAAAAGTAGAGAAGAAACCCTACGCGGATGTTGCCTTTGGGTTCAGCCTCGAAAAACTGGTGCTCTACGCATGGTCTTTAGGGATCGGTACCGTATGGATCGGCGGCACCATGAAACGAGAAGTATTTGAAAAGGCAGTAGGATTAAAAGCAGGAGAGAGGATGCCCTGTGTCAGTCCGCTGGGATATCCCGCCGAAAAGCGCTCCGTCAGAGAGGCTATGATGCGCAGAGGCGTCGGAGCGGACAACCGCTTTTCACCGGACAAGCTTTTCTTTAAAGAAAGATGGGGCAGCCCGCTTATCCCTGCGGAGGATGTGGCGGATGCCTTAGAGATGGTACGCCTGGCACCCTCGGCTGTGAACAAGCAGCCCTGGCGGATCATTTATAAGGACGGCGTATATCACTTTTATGAGAAAAAAGACAGAGGATATGAGAGCGACAGTGTCGGCGATATGCAAAAGATCGATATCGGCATTGCTCTTTGCCACTTTGTCATGACGCTGGAAGAAAAAGGCAGACAGCCGAAAGTGAGCATAAGCGATCCCGGGATCGAGATCCCCGGTGACGCAGAGTATATAGCAAGTGTTTCTTAGATCAAAAGGAGGAAACGAAACATGGAAAATTTTGATTTTTACTCACCCACATTTTTCGCATTCGGAAAAGACAGAGAGAATGAGGCAGGCGCACTTGTAAAACGTTTCGGAGGAAGTAAGGTACTCATCCATTACGGCGGCGGCAGTGTTGTAAGATCCGGTCTTTTGGACAGAGTAAAGGCATCTCTTGACAAGGAAGGCATTCCCTATGTCGAACTCGGCGGCGTAAAGCCGAATCCCAGGAGCGGGCTTGTTTATGAGGGTATCGAGCTGTGCAAAAAGGAAAACGTAGACTTTGTTCTTGCAGTCGGCGGCGGCAGCGTGATCGATTCGTCAAAGGCCATCGCTGCGGGTACCGTTTATGACGGAGACTTCTGGGATTTCTATATGGGTAAGCTGATCGAGGAGGCTCTGCCCATAGGTACGATACTTACCATTGCGGCTGCGGGAAGTGAGGGAAGCCCCGATTCCGTGATCACAAAGGAAGAGGGAATGTTTAAAAGAGGTGCTACCGGAGATGCCATCCGTCCCAAGTTCAGTATCTTAAACCCCGCATTGACACAGACACTTCCGGCATACCAGACCGCTGCGGGCATTACCGATATAATGGCGCATCTGCATGAGAGATATCTTACCAATACAAAGGAAGTGGAAGTGACCGACCGAATGATCGAAGGCCTGCTCCTTACCATGATCCACGAAGGACCGCGCGTGATCGCCGATCCCAACAACTATGAGGCCAGAGCCAATATCATGTGGGCAGGGATGATGGCTCATAACAATTCCTGCGGTGTCGGACGCAGTCAGGACTGGAACAGCCATGACATCGAGCATGAGCTTTCCGCATTGTATGATTGTGCCCACGGTGCAGGTCTTGCGGTGACGATGCCTGCTGTATTTAAGTATGTGTACAAGCATGATGTGATGCGTTTTGCCAAGCTTGCGGTACGGGTCTGGGGATGCCAGATGGACTTTGACGATCCCGAATCCACGGCGCTCGCCGGAATAGCGGCACTTGAGAATTTCCTTAAGAGCATCGGCATGCCGATCAGTTTTGACGAATTGGGGGCAAAGGAAGAGGATATTCCGAAACTGGTGGAGACGCTCTGCCGCGGCAACGGAAGACAGGGAAGCATTTCCGGCTTCGTCACTTTAAACGAAGACGATTGTACAAAGATCTATCAGATGATGGTATAAAAAGAAAACGCAGAAGGTCCGGGCAAAAAGCCCGGATCTTTTTTTGTCCCTGAAAAAAAATATAAAATACCTATTGACATAATAGGCGAATAGGTATAGTATGCACAGTAACAAAACGAAAGGAAAGAAAAGTTATGACGAATAAAGTTTATCTTAACTGCATGTGTTGTTGTCGAATGCCGATCTCCCAGGCAAATCCTATGGCTGGGTGTATGGCTCATTTGTCATGCATCCGATTACGATGAACTGTCATTTCAGATCATGGTATACCATTGCCTGGGAGTTATTATATCCCGGGTTTTTTTATACCCGTAGATCATGACACGATATCGTAAGCGCGATAAATGAACGCGGTTACGACAACAAATAAACAGCAAATAAGCGAGGAGATGATAGTATGAAGAACACTATTTTGAAACGGATCTTGGCAGGCGCGACTGCACTGGTACTTGGAGCTTTTGCCTTAACGGGATGCTCTTCTTCGGCAGATGTGAAACAGGAGGCATCTACCGTGGAAGCCGGCAGCCGGGTTTTTCGGACACTGGATGAGATCAAGTCCGCCGGCGAGATCAACATCGGCGTCTTTTCCGATAAGAACCCCTTCGGTTATGTAGATGAGAACGGTGACTATCAGGGATATGATGTTTACTTTGCGGAGCGGATCGGAAAGGATCTGGGGGTTGACATCAATTATGTTTCCACAGAGGCTGCCAGCAGAGTGGAGTATCTGGAGACCGGAAAGGTAGATATTGTTCTTGCAAACTTTACCGTGACGGAAGAGCGTGCCGAAAAAGTTGACTTTGCACTTCCTTATATGAATGTGGCGCTGGGAGTGGTATCCCATGAGGATCGGGTGATCGAGGATCTGTCGGAGGTAACCGGCGATGACCAGATCATCGTGATCTCCGGTACGACGGCAGAGACTTATTTGGAAAAGAATTATCCGGATATCAAACTGCAAAAGTTCGATACCTATGCCACCGCAAAAACATCCTTTGAGAATGGAACCGGCGTCGCTTGGGCAAATGATAATACGGAAGTGATCGCCTATGCCCTTGAGAATCCCGGATATGTGGTGGGTATCCCCTCTTTGGGAAGCCAGGATACCATCGCACCTGCGGTTTCAAAAGGAAATGAATCCCTTTTGAATTGGCTGAACGATGAGATCAAAACCTTAGGTGATGAGAACTTCTTCCATGCAGATTATGAAGCGACACTGATCGACACCTACGGCAAAGATTATGAAGAGACCCTTGTAGTAGAGGGTGGAGTCGTGGCAGGACAGGAAGCATCGGATGAAACCGCCGCTGCAGACCTTGGTATCGTTCCCGGAAACGGTGAGACCATCAAGATCGCAGCTTCCCCCGTACCCCACGCAGAGATCCTCGGCAAGGCAGCAGAGATCTTAAAGGATTACGGATACGATTTAGAGATCGTGGAATTTGATGACTATGTACAGCCCAACCTGGTAGTGGAATCCGGTGAATTCGATGCCAACTATATGCAGCATGTTCCCTATCTGAATACCTTCAATGAAGAGCAGGGGACCCACATCGTAGATGCAGGAGATATCCATTATGAGCCTTTCGGGATCTATCCCGGAACCAAAAAGAGTCTGGAAGAGATCGCGGATGGTGACAGCATTGCCGTTCCCAATGACACAACAAACGAAGCCAGAGCACTGTTACTCTTGCAGGACAACGGACTTTTGAAATTAAAGGATGGTGCCGGACTGACTGCTACGGTGAACGATATTGAGGAAAACCCGCACAACATTAAATTCGTAGAGTTGGAAGCGGCGCAGGTTGCCAGAGTCGTGGATGAGGTAGCTTATGTTGTCTTAAACGGAAACTACGCACTGGAAGCCGGTTATTCCGTAGGAAAGGATTCCATCGCCTATGAGTCCAGCGATTCCGTA
>JAIKZU010000212.1 GCA_024681985.1 Lachnospiraceae bacterium
TCTTTGGAGAGATTGTCGGTCTCCTTCTTTAAAGCCGTCTCCTCGATCTCCATCTGCATCACTTTTCGGTTCAGTTCATCCAACTCTGCAGGCATGGAATCCATTTCTGTACGAATAGACGCACAGGCCTCATCCACCAGGTCGATGGCTTTATCCGGAAGAAACCGGTCCGTGATATAGCGGTCGGAAAGCGTGGCCGCAGAAACCAGCGCTCCGTCGGTGATCTTTACGCCGTGAAATACCTCGTACCGCTCCTTGATCCCTCGCAGGATCGAGATGGTATCCTCCACGGTGGGTTCGTTTACCATCACCGGTTGGAACCGGCGCTCCAAAGCTGCATCCTTTTCCACATACTCCCGATACTCATCCAAAGTAGTGGCACCGATACAGTGCAGTTCGCCTCTGGCCAGCATGGGCTTTAGCATATTTCCCGCATCCATGGCGCCTTCCGACTTTCCGGCACCTACGATGGTATGGAGCTCGTCGATGAACAAGATGATCTCGCCGTCGGAGTTTTTGATATCGTCCAAAACGGCTTTTAATCTCTCTTCAAACTCTCCCCGATACTTTGCGCCTGCCACCAAAGCTCCCATATCCAGAGCAAACAGTTTTTTATCCTTTAAGGATTCCGGCACATCACCCGCCACGATCCTCTGGGCCAGGCCCTCCACTGCGGCAGTCTTACCAACGCCGGGTTCGCCGATCAAAACCGGATTGTTCTTCGTCTTTCGGGAAAGGATACGGATGATGTTTCGGATCTCCGTATCGCGGCCGATGACAGGATCCAGCTTCTGCTCCTTCGCCCGCTCCACCATATCGTAGCCGTATTTCTCCAGGGTGTCATAAGTAGCCTCCGGATTGTCGGAGGTGACTCTCTGATTTCCGCGCACGGTGGACAACGCCTGCAGGAACCGCTCTCTGGTGAGGCCGAATTCTTTGAACTTGTCCTTTATGGCTTTATTGGGATGCTTGATCAGTGATAAAAACAGATGCTCCACGGACACATAATCATCGCCCATGGCTTTCGCCTCATCCTCACCGTGGATCAATACTTCGTTTAAATACTTGCCCATGTACACCTGTCCGGCACCGGACACCTTTGTACGGGCTTCCACCATGGAGACGGCATCATTGGTAAAGTAGTTCAGGTCGATCTCCATCTTTTCGATGAGCTTGGGGATCAGGCCGTCCGGTTGCTGAAGAAGTGCAAGCAGGAGGTGTTCCTGTTCGATTTCCTGGTTGCCGTACTCATAAGCCAGCTTCTCGCAATCCTGCACAGCTTCTATGGATTTTTGCGTGAATTTCTGTATGTTCATGAAAACACCTCCTTTCCTCACTTATCGAACTCTTATCCCGCAATGGGAATAAACTTCTTCACTTCCGGCTCCGGCTTCTTCTCCACCTTCGCAATATCCAGTGTCAAAATACCGTTCACATACTTCGCGGAGATATCCTCGTCTCTGACATCCTCTCCTACATAAAAGCTTCTGGAAGCACTGCCATAGTAGCGTTCTCTGCGGATGTAATTGGAATCATCCTCTCCCTCCCCATTGGACTGGGTGGAGGTGGCGGTGACATTTAAGTAGCCGTCCTTCAGTTCTACCTGGATCTGATCCTTATCTACGCCGGGGATGGCGATGGTCAGTTCGAAGGCATCCTTCTTTTCTTTAATATCCGTCTTCATCAATCCGTTCGCATTACTGGTGCGGAAGGAAAAACTTCTCTCCGGATAATCAAAGAAATCATCAATTAAACTTTCACCAAAAATACTGGGCATCAACATAAGTCATTCCTCCTTTTATCGTGTTATATATGCTTTAAGTTCATACCGGGAACACTGTTTTTAATTTCTTTTCCCTTGAACTGATTGCATTATAACACCATTATTAGCACTCGTCAATAGTGAGTGCTAATATTTTTTGAAAATCCTTATGCTTCTAAAGAAAGCCCTTTTTGCAAAGGGCTTTCTCCTTCTGTTATTGAAAACGGATCGTCTTGTATGTGGTAATGAAAACCCTGAGTTCCATTTTAAAAGCACCGCCGGTATTGATCTTCTTTTTCTTATCGTTCCTCATGATGTAAGGATTTCCGTCCTTGTCATACTGGCGGATACTGTCCTTCCAGGAATTTACGATGATCACGAAACGTTGTTTGATTTTCTTTCCTCCGATGGTCCGCTCCTCTTCCACCACATCGCGGATGTTGTATATAGGTTGTAGGCGGCTTCAATTTGTACACAGCGGGATCCTTAAAGAAATCATCTCCCGAAACACACCCTGGCGCCGGTATTTAGGCGGTACAAAAAAATACTCGATAACGGCATTCTTCCCGTATTGGCCTTCCATACCTTCCACGGAAGAGATGGTAAGCGCCCCCTTTGGCTGTCCCTCATCATCCACAAAGGCTATACCGGTCTCCGTCTTATCCCGCAGACGCTGTATCACCTCCGGCGTAAGACAGGCCTTGTACTTGTCCGTCTCCTTTTCATCTATGAGCAGAATCATCATCTCATCCTTTACACTGCGGTAATCACAGGCACTGTAAAGCCTGCGTTACCGAATATTTTTTTCACAGAGCATTTTGCCGCTCGCAAAGGCAAAGCGGCTTACCCCTTCTTCATGGCGGCTTTCACTTCATCGATCCGCTTAAATCCCGTATAGATCATGTGCAGAGCCACTACCACGTTAAAGATAAATACCAGGATCCCCACGATGAGATTAGCATAAAACCGAACCAGGGAATCCTCCCGCAAAAGGGACAACATAGTGGTCTGCAACGTATAGTAGGCCATGATCCCCACGATCATGTCCAGGATCTTGGAGGCCGCAAAGATCTGGTTCCGGTTTGTAGAGAACTTTCTGGCGTTGATAAAACCCGCCACGAACCGATACAGCGCAAAGATGGCGATACTCATGATCAAAAACGCATTGTACGGGAAATACTGGTTCTGGAAGGTCATGAGCATAGACATGACGCCGATGGCAATGTTTAAGACTAAGATCGCCACACCGCACCAGGTAAAGGTCCGAAGCTGGGACAGTTCCAGCCGCTTCCCCCGAAATCCCTTTCGGATGCTGCGGATATCCCGACCGGAGATCACCATACGGATCACCATCACTAAAAAATTGTACCCCGCTAGTGCATAGAACCAAAAAGAGTGGTAATGGTACCCTGCCCAGAGATAAAAGATCAGCATCAAAAAGCTGATAAAAGCTCCCCAATTTAAAAATACCCGGAAACGAAAATCCTTATCCTCCATCATCCGCCGGATAAAGGGTATGGAACGTCCCAGGTTTTTAAACCATGCACCGATGGCCCTGCGGTTGATCACGATAATGGCAATGCCGTAAACGACATAGATGTACTCCAGCACATGGAGCAGGCCAAAGTCTAACCTGGTGATGACCACGGGCAACAAAAGGAATGCCGCCGTGGCGATCAGAATTGCCGGCACGGCGGAAAGAACCAGTATTTTGCGAAAAAAACTTTCCAGTTTGTTATTTGAGTGTTTGTCCGTCATAGGCACTTAAAGTAAAAATGTTATTTCACGGGAAGCAATGCTCCTATGGTTGCGATGAGAGAACTTGCCACCACCACGATCTGGAAGATCAGGATGCCAAAGGCGCCGCAGATAGGTGCACTTCCTTCTCTCTTTCGCGAACGGTTATAGGAAATGATGATACCGATCCCCGTCAGCACCTGGATCACCGAGGCCAGTCTCGTAAATCCAACAAAGGACTGTAATCCGAAAAGCGCCAGGATCAGACAGGGCACAGTGGCGATGAGATAACTCACCTTGATGTGCAGTTTTGTCTGCTCATGTACGATATCCCTTAAGTTCAGCGTATTCGCCCAAAAAGAAGTGGACAGTGCCAAAAGAGAGAACACATATCCCACGATGGCAACCCATCCGCCCAGATGATTGGCCAGATCCACTAAAGCGCCGTCTTCGGTGATCCCCTTTCCGGCACCCAAAAGCGTCATAAAGGTCACCACCAAAATCAGTCCTACATTGATACCGGTACCTGCCGCGATGGAAGCACGGATCCGTCCGGTATTTCCTTTTAGCCCCTTCACAACCTGGGGCACGGACATCACTGCCGACAAGGAGAAAGACACCATACTGTAGAGGGCTAGAAGATTGGTCCCCGCCACAAAGGTGTTGGGCAGCGCGGATGTGTCGGAGAGCATGGTGGCCACAAACAAGATACCGATGACGGCTACCATTCCCATGACGGAGATCTTTTCGCAGATCCCCACCAGTTTCATCCCGAAGAACACCACAAGAGCAGCTATGATGTAATAGATCAACATGCCCGCCCAGTCCGGGATCCCGAACCAGTTCCGAAGGACTGCTGCCGCTCCTGCGATAAATCCCGCCACATTCACCAGGACCGACAGTCCCAAAAGACCGAAGGCCGTCCAGGTGGCGACCTTTTTTAGTTTCCCGGTAAAGAGTTCTTTTTCGAAGCACTTGATAAACTGCGCTCCGTCGTTGTTATAAGACAGCTCAGCGATCATGTAGTGCATCACCAGATTGATGCAATAAGCCAAAGCCACGATCCAGAGGATATCCCACCAGGTATTTCTGGAAGCCAAAAAGGGCACCGACAAAATACCGGATCCCACGCCATGTCCCACGATGATACTGGTGGCCTCAAAAAAGGTAAGCTCCGCTTCCCCCTGAATTTTCTTTTCTGCCATATCTCCTCCTAAAAGTATATCTCGACTGATCTTATGCTGCCTCTATGCATCAGATGACATAAAACCATTCTTCGTTCTGGGTCAGATCCCTGGTCTCGATGACACTTCCGTCCTTCCCCTTAAACTGGTGCTCCTGGTTTTTGATAGTGACCCTGGTGCCCTCCGGTATGGAGTGGGTGATAAATGCGTTACTTCCGATGACGGAGTTTTTACCGATGACCGTATCACCTCCCAGGATGGAAGCTCCGGAATAGATGGTCACATTGTCCTCAATGGTAGGATGTCTGCGGATCCCGTGAAGGGCCTGTCCGCCACTGGTGGAAAGCGCTCCCAAGGTCACGCCCTGATAGATCTTTACATGGTCTCCGATGACTGTGGAGGAACCTACCACCACACCGGTTCCGTGATCGATAAAGAAGTATTTGCCGATCACTGCTCCCGGATGAATATCGATACCGGTCTTGGAATGGGCATATTCCGTCATCATACGGGGGATCAAAGGTACGTTCAAAAGATAGAGTTCATGAGCCAATCGGTTGATGGTGGTAGCCATCAGTCCGGGATAAGATAAAATGATCTCATCCTTGTTATAGGCCGCCGGATCCCCCTGAAAGGTGGCTTCCAGATCCGTATCCACATATTCGCGGATCATGGGAATGCGGCTGCAAAAAGTCAGAGCCAGGCAATAGGCCTGCTCTGCTGTCTTTGCTTCGTCGGGAGTTTCCTCCTTGGAGTCATATTTTAAAACGATATCGATCTGCTTACTCAGATTGTAGAGCACATCCTCGATCAGTACCGTCAGATTTCCCTGCAGGTTATAGCTTTTGTATACCTTGTCCCGATAATATCCGGGAAAGATGATCCGAAGCAGCTTGTTTACGATCTCCTTGATCACCATTTTATCCGGCTGATCAAATACCGCCATTTTGTCGACTTCCCGTCCCCCGTCGTAGTCCTTTAGGATCTTTTCGACTAAGGCGATGACTTCTTTGTTTTCCAATCCACTCATTTTATTACACAGTCCCTTTAATTATTTCCCGTAGAGATTTCCTTTTTCAAACACTTCTTCGATGCTCTTCCTGATTTCCTCCGGGGGCATGGTCTTTAGCAGGTATCCCTCGGGCTTTAAGGGCATCACATCCATAACGCTTTCCCAGTCATCCTTGCCCGTTAAAAATACCACCGGGACCCCCGAAAACTCGGATTCCGAACGGATCATCTCCAGTACATGCTTACCGTCTACCACCGGCATTTCATAATCCAAAAGCACCAGATCCGGCCTCTTAAGCGTAAGCGCCTTGATGGCCATGGTGGCGGAGCTCGCCAACGTGATCTCATAATCATTCCCCAGCCACTCCTGCACGCTACGCAGATAAGAACCGGAGTCATCCACCACGAGAATACTCCGTTTGATGGACGCACCGAATCTGTCCACAAAGGTACGTATGCCCACTGCCACAGTCTTTACATCAATAGGGCGGATGAACACCTGCCCCACCAAATGTGGGGGGATGATCTTTTGGACATTTTCCACTTCTTCCTTTTGGCCCAGCAAAAAGATCTGTATCTCCGACTGCTTCAGGCAATCGGTGATCACATGCAGTTTACTTCCTCCCCGGAGCATCCCGTCATCGATAAAGACCAGGGCTGCCTTCGGTCGGGTGACCAATGCCTTTGTCAGACTGTCTTCGGTGGGGGTGCTACGCACTACCTTAAAGCCCACATCCGACAGGTTGTCCAAAATGGAGTCATCCAAGTAGCTTTTTCCGTCACTGATAAAAATGATTGTATCTTTTCTCATAGGCGATTCCGATCATGTTACTTGTTTTGTAGTTCTTCGATAATGCTTTGTGATTCGCTCATGACAGCCTCCATATCCACGTCGGCCATATAAGCGTCCAGTTTACGGATCCGATCCGCAATCTCATCAGGGACGCTGTAGGTTCTGAGTCTGTTCATTTGTGCGTCTGCCTCCTCGATATCGAATCCGTCGATAGCATCATAAATATTCTGTAAAACCTCGATGATATCCGCTGTGGAAGCTTCTGTTTTCCCGGTTTCCTCATCCGGGTCTGCAAAGGGTAAAAGCCGCTCCTTAAAGTTATTAAAATGCTTTAATACGATGGGGGTCTTCCGAAGGATCTCATCCCATTCGGTACGATCTCCCAACTCCTCCAACAGCAGGAATTCCTCCGACAGCTCCGTCGCTCCGATCATACGGGCCGTACTCTTTAAGCCGTGAACCTCCGTGGTGTATCGCTTGGCGTTTCTCTCGCGCATACAGGCTTCGATGAGTTCGGTCTTTAGATCGATGATCCGATAGAAGTCTCCCAGGAGATCCATCCAATGGGTGATGCTCCCGGCACATTCAATACCTTTCTCGGAGTGGATACCTGCAATCTCCGGTACGGGAACCCTCTCCTCCTCTACTTCGGAAACCGCCGGCACATCGGAGGGCACGATCAGCTCCTGCGGAAGCCATTCCCGTGTGGTGGCAACGATGGTCTCGGACTTTAAGGGTTTTTCCAAGAAATCATTAAATCCCGCTTCTCTGCACTTGCATTTGATACCGGGCTGCGCATTTGCCGTCACGCAGATAATCGGTAGCATCTCGTGATAGCTGTCCCCTGTCATACGGAAGGTGGTGGTAGCTTCACATCCGTCCATCTCCGGCATCATCTGATCCATAAATACCAGATCATACCGGTTATTCTCCATCATATCCAGTGCCTCCACGCCGTTTCTGGCAGTTTCGATCTGCATATGAAGAGGCGACAGATGAAGCCTCGCCACGGTGATATTCATTTCATTGTCATCCACAAGCAGCACCCGCGCATCCGGTGCTTCAAAATAGAAATCATTTTTTAGTTCCATTTCCCCCTGTCCTTTCCTAAAGACATACACCCTGATTATACCACTTAACCCCGTCTTTGTCTTAATCCAATCTGTCCAATTGGTAGAGATCCGTGTATTTTTCTTCCAGATAGGTCAAAAAATGATCTGCGGAGAGTTTTTCTCCCGTAATGTCAAAGATCCACTCTGCCGGCGTCTTCCGATCCGCCTCCTTAAACACATTCTCCCGCATCCAATCGTTTATGGTCGATATATCCCCAGATCGAAGCAGCGCATCCACATCCAGTTCCTCTTTCATCCGCCCATAGTATGCGGCATTATAAAAATTCCCCAAGGCATAGGTGGGAAAATATCCGAAGCTGTGGGTCCAGTGCACATCCTGCAACACCCCTTCCCTGTCGTTTTCAGGTTCCATTCCAAGATAGGCTTTATATTTTTCATTCCAGGCCCGAGGCAGATCCTCCACCGTAAGGGAGCCGTCAAAAAGATTCCGCTCCAGCTCATAGCGGATGATGATATGCAGCGTATAGGTAAGTTCATCCGCATCCACCCGGATCAGAGAATGCGTCACATGATTGACTGCCTCATAGAATTCCTCCTCCGTCACATCCGAAAATACCTGGGGAAAGATCCGGCAGAACTGCGGATAGATCAGATGGATGTAGGCACGGGAACGGCCAATGATATTCTCGTAAAATCTGGATACGCTTTCGTGCATACCCATGGTTTTCTCCCCGTTTAGATAGTATGCATAATCTTCCTGGGGCTGCAGCATTTCAAACAGCGCATGCCCGCATTCATGAATAACGGAATAGACGCTGGAGAGAAAGTTTTCCTCGTAAAAGTGGGTGGTCACCCGGGTGTTATCCGGTCCCAGCATATCCGTAAATGGATGTTCGGAAAGCGCATAGGTTCCCCTGTCAAAATCAAATCCCTGCAGTTCCAACAGGTACTGGGTCGCTTCCTTTTGCTGCTCGTCCGTCACCTTCCGATACAAAAAGTCGGTACGGATCTCTTTGCCGCCGGCTTCAATCCTTTTAAGGAGAGATACGATCCGCTCTTTGGCTTCGCCAAAAAGATCATCCAGCATGGATACGGTGATCCCCGGTTCGTAATCATCCAACAGACGACCGTAAACCGAATCCTCGGAAAGGGGCGCTTCCGGATCCATCTCCCAGAGACTGACCCTCTCCCGCTCACACTCGATAAAC
>JAIKZU010000218.1 GCA_024681985.1 Lachnospiraceae bacterium
TCCGTAAACTCCATCTTCGCATAACGGGAAGCAAAAGCGATGGCCACATCTTCTTCCATATCGATGGAGGATACACAGGTGATAGGTCCCGTGATCTTTTGGGAGATAAAGCAGTTCGGATTGTATTCCGACGCTGTCACCGGTGAGAGAGGAGTAAAGTCGTCTCCGATGAAACGGACCAGAGAGTTAAACATCAGCTTCAGATAGGTGATGGTATCCTGATCCACGGGACGCTCCGCTGCCAAAAGGAAGTTCTCAATGAGCTGAGCGGTCTGATCGATACCTTTGATGACGGATACGTCATCGATCTCGCTTTCGTCCTGGTACTCCACGATCAACGATTCCAGTTCGTTGTTCGTCAAAGCGCCGGCATCCACCAAAGCCTGTCCCAAAAGGAGATAATCCGGACTCTGGGACTTTAACAATTCTTCCAACTGGTCCTCGAAGAGGTAATTCCGCTCAATGGCGATCTCTCCGAAACGCTTGTCCTCACGGGTCTGCAAAAAGCATACCTCGTCCACCTCGGCGGCTGTCATATACCCCTTATGCATGGCCATGGTACCGATCTTCATATGTGTATGGCCCATGGTGCCGATGGCGGCAGTAAGCTGCTCCGGCGTAACGGCATTATTGTTTAGGAGATAGTTCCCAAAAAACTGTGCATACATAAAAGATGATGTCCTCCTATACCAGACGGGAATTTAAAATGGACTCTACCTTTGATGAACTGATGGGCTTCTGTACGAAGTCCTTTGCGCCGGCTTCTAAGGCTGCTTTTAACTGTGCCTGGGTTCCGACGGATGAAACGATGATGATCTGTGCTTCCGGGTCATGCTCGCGGATGCCCTTTACGGCTTCGATACCGTCCTTTACCGGCATCACGATATCCAAAAAACACATATCCGGAGACAACTCGATGAATTTGTCAATGGCTTCCTGTCCGTTGGATGCGTCGATGAATTCGGCACCGGATGAAACCTCATTGATAATGTCTTTTAACTGCTTACGAGCCAGAATCGAATCATCACTGATCAGAATCTTTTTACCTGTTAAATCCATGTTTCATCTCTCCCTACATTCATAATAGAAGTTAATTTTAAGTAAATATATATGATCGCACTCTGATTTTACAACAATTACGGCGATTATTCAATTTTTTTTAGCGCTCATCCATGGGAATATAATCCCTGTGTTCCTGCCGTGTCATGTAGGCGGGACGCATGATCTTGTTGTGTAGGCAGATCTCTTCCATACGATGGGCTGACCACCCGGAGATACGGGCGATGGCAAAGATGGGGGTGTAGAGCTCCTTGGGAAGCCCCAGCATCTGATATACGAAGCCACTGTAAAAGTCCACATTGGGAGAAACACCCTTGTACATCTTCCGCTCTTCGGCGATGATCCGGGGAGCTAGTTTCTCCACCATGGCGTAGAGGCCGAATTCTTTTTCGTAGCCCTTTTCCACCGCCAGCTTTTCCACGAACCGGCGGAAGGTCACCGCACGGGGATCGGAGATAGAGTACACCGCATGTCCCATTCCGTAGATCAGGCCGGCATTGTCAAAAGCTTCTTTATTCAAAAGGGCTTTTAAGTAGGCACCCACTTCCTCTTCGGAATCCCATTTCTTTACGTGGCGTTTCATATCCGCAAACATATTTACGACTTTGATATTGGCACCGCCGTGTCGGGGACCCTTTAAGGAACCTAAGGCCGCAGCGATGGCGGAGTAGGTATCCGTACCGGAGGAGGATACCAGATGGGTGGTAAAGGTGGAGTTATTACCGCCGCCGTGCTCCATGTGCAGGATCAGCGCCACATCTAAAAGCTTGGCTTCCAAGGGGGTAAAGGAAGAGTCATCCCGCAGACAGTGGAGGATATTCTCCGCCGTGGAGTACTCCGCCTTTGGCCGGTGGATGATGAGGGAATCCTGCATGCTGTAGTAGCGGTAGGCCTGATATCCGTAGACCGAAAGCAGAGGGAACATGGCGATTAGTTGCAGACACTGCCGCAGTACGTTCTCCTCGGAGGTATCGTCCGGATTGTCGTCATAGGCATAGAGGGATAAAACGCTTCGGGCCAGCATGTTCATCATGTCCTTGCTGGAGCGTTTCATGATGGTGTCCCGCACAAAGTTCTTCGGTAAGGTGCGGTAGCCAGCCAGGATCCTGTGGAAATCCTGAAGTTCCTCTTTGGAGGGAAGTTTTCCGAACAAAAGTAGATAGGTGCATTCCTCAAAGCCGAAGTGAAAGTCGTAAGGCTGGTTCTTAACGATCTCCTGTACATTGTAGCCCCGGTAGTAGAGCTCGCCGTCGATGGGCACACGCTCGCCGTTCACCTCTTTCATGGAGGTGACCTCGGAGATATTGGTGATGCCGACGAGAACGCCCTTTCCGTTTAAGTCACGGAGTCCGCGCTTCACATCGTATTTTGTATACAGCTCGGGATCGATGACCGAGGCTTCTTTTGATAAAAGGGACAGTTCTTCGATTTCGGGGGTGATTTTGTTGAAAGACTTCTGGGGCATGACGCCACCTCCTATTTCCTCATTATTTGTCCTATTTTACCATTATCGGCAAAGGAAAAGCAACGAATAATATTCACATGGTATACTTGAAAAAAACTCGCTTTTTTGTATAATGAGTTTATGCGATTTTGTATCGAAATATATTAAGAAAGAAGGAGAAGAATACATGGCAAACGTTGATCTGACCCGGTATGGAATTACCGGAACAAAAGAAATGTTCTACAATCCGTCCTATGAGAAGCTTTATGAGGACGAGATGAAGCCCGAGCTTACCGGCTACGATAAGGGAGTTGAGACCGAACTCGGTGCGGTAAACGTTATGACAGGTGTTTACACCGGACGTTCCCCCAAAGATAAGTTCATCGTAATGGACGCTAAGTCCAAGGACACAGTTTGGTGGACCACACCCGAGTATCCCAATGATAACCATCCCGCATCCGAGGAGACCTGGGAAGCCTGCAAGAAGCTTGCAATCGATGAGCTCTCCAATAAGGACCTCTATGTAGTAGATGCTTTCTGTGGCGCCAATAAGGACACCCGCATGGCCGTTCGCTTCATTATGGAAGTGGCATGGCAGGCACATTTTGTTCGGAATATGTTCATTAAGCCCACTCCCGAGGAGGAAGCTGCATTTGAGCCGAACTTCGTAGTATACACCGCTTCCAAGGCGAAGGTTGAAAACTATAAGGAACTTGGATTAAACTCCGAGACCGCAGTATTATTTAACGTAACCAGCCGTGAGCAGGTGATCTTAAATACCTGGTATGGTGGCGAGATGAAGAAGGGTATGTTCTCCATGATGAACTACTACCTGCCTTTGGACGGCATCGCTTCCATGCATTGCTCCGCAAATACAGATATGGACGGCAAGCATACCGCCATCTTCTTCGGACTTTCCGGTACAGGAAAGACCACACTTTCCACAGATCCCAAGCGTCTCTTGATCGGTGATGACGAGCATGGCTGGGATGACAACGGCGTATTTAACTTCGAGGGTGGATGCTACGCAAAGGTGATCAACCTGGACAAAGAATCCGAGCCCGATATCTATAATGCCATCAAGCGTGATGCTCTGTTGGAGAACGTTACCGTAGACGGCAGTGGAAAGATCGACTTCGCTGATAAGAGCGTGACGGAGAACACTCGTGTTTCTTATCCCATCGAGCACATCGAGAAGATCGCGAAGAACGTAAACGAGATCTCTTCCGGTCCTGCAGCGGACAATGTGATCTTCCTTTCCGCTGATGCATTCGGCGTACTTCCTCCGGTATCCATTTTGACTCCGGAGCAGACACAGTATTACTTCCTTTCCGGATTTACAGCTAAGCTGGCCGGTACAGAGCGCGGAATCACCGAGCCTACACCTACCTTCTCCGCTTGCTTCGGACAGGCATTCTTAGAGCTTCATCCCACCAAGTACGGCGAGGAGTTAGTTAAGAAGATGCAGAAATCCGGTGCAAAGGCATACCTTGTGAATACCGGATGGAACGGAACCGGCAAGCGTATCTCCATTAAGGATACCCGTGGTATCATCGATGCCATCTTAAGCGGTGATGTATTAAAGGCACCCACAAAGAAGATCCCTTACTTCGATTTCGAAGTACCTACGGAGCTTCCGGGCGTTGATCCCGCGATCTTGGATCCTCGCGATACTTATGCAGATGCTTCCGAGTGGGATGCAAAGGCAAAGGACTTGGCAGAGCGTTTCGTTAAGAACTTCAAGAAATACGAAACCAATGATGCTGGAAAGGCGCTGGTTGCCGCAGGCCCTCAGGTATAAAGTATTATTACTTACGATTTTAAGACGGCGTCTCGAAAGAGACGCCGTTACTTTTCACGGAGTTAGAAGATGATTTCGATTATTATCAGCGCGATCCGGCTGGGAAATTTTTTTGACGAGTGTATGGAATCCTGCCTTCGCCAGACTTACGGGGATACGGAGATTATCCTGGTAACGGATGACGGATCGGAGGATTTTTTGCGTTGTAAAGAAAAGGCGAAGACCGACGGGCGGATCCGCATTGTTTCCTGTGATGCGGATAGTTCCATCGGTACATCGCGAAACCTGGGACTTGCCGAAGCAAAGGGCGAATACGTCTGTTTTGTGGATGCGGATGATATGTTTTATGACGAGACATCCTTAGAGCGTATGATCCGGTCCCTGACCGTGGAAAACGGCGATGTGCTTTTGACCAATTACATCCGAAAGAAGGGGGACGAGATGATCCCCGTGGTGCCCCACGGGTTTACGGAAGCGGAGACTACGGACAGCGTGGATTTTCGGTTTCGTGCCTTTAACAGTGTGGGACATTTCTCCTATGTCTGGGCGAAGCTGTATCGGAGAGAGTTTTTGGAAGAAAACGCCATCCGCTTTCCCGACTCCAACTTCGGGGAGGACAAGATCTTTAATTTCTGTGTCTACGGTGCCCGCTGCGATCTGGTGTTTTCCGATCAGATCACCTATGTGTTCCGCATGGGTGACGAGACCATCACTACCCAGTACAAGGACGACTTCAAGGAAAATTGGGAGAAGAACGCCATCTTTTTTGACCGCTACATGGAAAGCCGGGGCAGAAAGGAAAAGTATGAAGATTTAAGCGCATTCCTGATGATGTTCACCCTGATCTTTCACGTGCGGCAGGAGTACTGCTTCGGCTTAAAAGCAAAGGACTTTGCCAAGGTGGTGGAGCGCTATACCACGGACGATTATGTCCGCTCAAAGATGGAATATCTGGTCGCGGAAAAGATCTGCGGTTTGATCGAGGACATTTCCTTCCGGACAGGAACGGACAATCTCTCCAAGTGGATCTTGCGGAAGCGTAACGAAGGCATTTCCTGGTGGCTGGAGCGTATGTTTGATCTGTCCATTGACCGGAAGCACTCGGATACCAGGGGACTGGATATGGGTATTACAGCGGAGATGAAGATATGAGTATTCTGATCAAGGGCGGGACGGTTATCAATCCCGCCACAAATACGAATGAGAAAAAAGACATCCTGATCGATGAATCCACCGGAAAGGTTTTTCGGATGGATGATGAGATCAACGAAAAAGCAGCTAGCATTGTGGACGCCAAGGGGATGTATGTATTCCCCGGCTTTATCGATATGCATGTGCACTTCAGGGATCCCGGTCAGACCCAAAAGGGGGACATCGAAAGTGAGTCCAAAGCGGCGGCCCGGGGCGGCTACACATCCGTATGTGCCATGCCCAACACTTCCCCGGTGGTGGACCGACCGGAGCTGATCCGCTATGTGCATGACAAGGCCAGAGAAGTGGGACTGGTAAATGTCCACCAGGTGGGAGCCATCACCATGAACATGGAGGGAAAGGAACTTTCCGATATCTCCGGCATGGTCTCTGAAGGTTGTATTGCCATTTCCGAAGACGGAAAGTCCGTTATGGACTCCGGCCTTTTAAAAGACGCCATGGAACTGGCCAAAGAAAAGAACATTACGGTGCTGTCCCATTGTGAGGACATCAATCTGGTGCGGGGCGGCGTTATGAACGCCGGCGCCAAGGCAAAGGAATTAGGAGCAAAGGGCATATCCAATGCCGTTGAAAACATCATCGAGGCCCGGGACATCATGCTGGCAGAGGAGACCGGCGCACGGCTGCATCTGTGCCATTGTTCCACAAAGGAATCCGTGGATCTTTTGCGGGATGCAAAGGCAAAGGGCATCCGGGTATCCGGAGAGGTCTGCCCCCATCATTTTTCCCTGACCCAGGAGAATATCAAAAGCATCGATGATGCAAACTATAAGATGAATCCCCCCCTTCGGACGGCGGCAGACGTGCGGGCCCTCCGACAGGGCTTAAAGGAAGGAGTTTTGGAAGTGATCTCCACGGATCACGCCCCCCACACCCGTGAAGAAAAAGAAAAGAACTTTAACGAAGCCCCCTTTGGTATCGTTGGCTTGGAGACGGCGGCTTCCCTTACCTTTACCAAGCTGGTGGGCAAGGGTATCCTTTCTCCCATGCAGATGGCGGCGGTGATGAGCTACAATCCCGCCCGGATCCTTGGGATCGACAGGGGGGACATTTCCGTTGGAAAGGTGGCGGACCTTACCATCTTCGACCCGGATGCGGTCTATGAAGTAAAGGCAGAGGACTTTGCGGGTAAAAATACCAACATGCCCTATGAAGGTATGCGGCTAAAAGGAAAGGTACGCATGACCATGTTAGGCGGAAAGATCACCTACTCCACCATGAAGGACTCCTGGTTTACCACGGTGAAAAAAGCGATTCGTTCCGCTACGAAAAAGAAGGAGAAAAAATGATTCAAAAACTCATCGAAAAGATCAAAGCCACTAATGCCCCCATTGTGGTGGGCTTAGACCCCATGCTTTCCTACATCCCCTCCCATATCCTAAAGACTTCCTATGAGAGTAACGGGGAGAATTTGGAAGGTGCGGCGGATGCGGTATTTAAGTTTAACAAAGCCATCGTGGATGCCACCTACGATCTGATCCCGGCAGTAAAGCCCCAGATCGCCATGTATGAGCAGTACGGCCTTCCCGGTCTGCAGGCTTACCGGATGACCATCGCCTACTGTCACGAGAAACATCTTCTGGTGATCGGAGACGTAAAGCGGGGGGACATCGGTTCCACTTCCGCAGCTTATGCAAGAGCCCACATCGGCAAGGTGCAGGTGGGAAGCAATACCTTTACTCCCTTCCATGAGGATTTTGCAACGGTGAATCCTTATCTGGGAACGGACGGGGTAAAGCCCTTTATCGACGCCTGCAACGAGGTGGACCGGGGAATCTTTGTCCTGGTAAAGACCTCCAATCCCTCCAGCGGGGAGTTCCAGGACCAAAAGGTGGATGGAAAGCCTCTTTATGAACTGGTGGCAGAAAAGGTAAATGAATGGGGACAGAGTTCCATGGACGGTTCCTACAGCA